>JALYRH010000037.1 GCA_030855425.1 Pseudomonadota bacterium | reverse complement strand
CGGCGCCAGCCCGCGCCCCCACCCGGCCTCCCACAGCGTAAACTGGATTGGGAGGCCGGGTGGGGGCGCGGGCCGGTGCCGCCCTCAACAATCACGCCGCGATCGGGAAGCGCAGCAGGCGGTCGGTCACCGGGACCAGCGCCGAGGCGCCGGGGCCGACCTTGCGCATGATCTCGGGATGGTCGGCATCGAGCCCGCCGGTGAGCGCGCCATAGGCCGGCAGGATGAGCTTGGTCGTCGTCGCGACATAGCAGCGGCGCGAGACGTTGCGGCCTTTCAGATTGACGCGCAGCTTGGGGTGATAATGACCCGATATCTCAGGCGTCGGGTCGCTGCGCACCGCCTCATGGCGAAGCACGATGCCGCCGACATGGACCTCCTGGGCGAGCCGCCCGCCGCAATGGTCGACAAACCCTGCGTCATGATTGCCGACGATCCACACCCAGTCGGTCCGCGCGGTCATCGCGGTAAGCAGGTCGCGCGCTGCGGCGGGCAAGCGATCACAGCCGAAGCGATCGTGGAACGAATCGCCGAGACAATAGATTCGCGTGACGCCGCAGCGATCGACGTCGCGTTCGAGCGCGGCGAGTGTGGCGTGGCTGTCATAAGGCGGCAGAAACTGCCCGAGCCGCGCGAACCAGCTGGCCTTTTCCAGATGCAGGTCGGCGACCAGCAACGCGCGTTCGGCGGGCCAGTGAAGCGCGCCGTCGGGACTGGCGAGAAAATCGTGGCCGGCGAACGAAAAGGGAACCATGGGCAGCGCCTTAGACTGGAAAGACGCTTTATTCCAAGTGGTTCATGACATGATCGCGAAGCGCGCGCGCATCGTGGAGCGCGTTGTGCGGGACCGCGCTGTTGGCGGCGGTCGAAAAGCCATGGAGCGGCTCGAACCGCAGCGTCAGCGGCGGGACCGGGATCATCTGGCCGGGACCGACCACCAGCAACATCGCCAATTGCGCCAGATCCTCGGGCCAGTCGGCAACGATCTCGGGTGCGCGGTCGTGCGCCAGCCACGCGACCAGCGCCTCGGCGGCGGCGCGGCGAGACTGACGCGGACCGCGAAAAGCTTGGGGCACCATGTCGAAATAGGGCACCACGTGCCGCGCGACCCACGGGTCGGTCACGCTCTCATGGGCGATGACGACATAAAATTCTTCGCTGCCATCTTCGGGGACCAGCGCGAGGCTCAGCAGCGCGCCGCCGAAGCCGTCATATTCGGTATCGAGAAAATAACGCATGTTGCCTAGTGGACGAGCGCGCAACAAGGTTCCAGTCTGTGCTTCGATACGAAATCGAACGGGGGAAACACACATGCGGATCAATCACGGGATTCTGGCGGGCACGGCGCTCGCGCTCATGGCCATTGCGCCCGCGCCGGCGGCGCCGGGTGACGTGGGGCGCGACAGAGTGGTGGCGGCGATCCGTGCCGATCATGACGCGTCGGTCGAACGGCTGCGCGACTGGATCAAGCTGCCGACGATCGCCAACATGGGGCTCAACCACAAGGAAGGCGCCGACTATATGCGCCAGCTCGCGCTCGACGCGGGGTTCCAGCAGGCGAAGATCATCGCCACCGACGGCGTTCCGGGAGTGTTCGCGACATTGGATGCCGGAGCCAAGGACACGCTGGCGGTCTATTTCATGTACGACGTCAAACATTATGAGCCGTCCGAATGGTCGTCGCCGCCGCTCGAGGGCCGGATGGTTGATCGCCCGGGCGAGGGCAAGGCGATCGTCGGGCGCGGTGCGGTCAACCAGAAGGGTCCAGAGACGGCGTTCCTCACCGCGGTGCGCGCATTTCGGACCGCCGGGGTGAAATTGCCCGTCAACCTCGTGCTGGTGGCCGAGGGCGAGGAAGAAATCGCCTCACCCAATTTTCCGCAGATCATCGCCCAGCCCGAGGTCAATGCGGCGCTGCGCAAGGCCATCGGGATCGTCATCCCTTCGGCGGGCCAATCGATCGACGGGCAGACGACGCTGCTGCTCGGGGCCAAGGGCGCGGTCGAATTGCAGCTGGTCGCGAGCGGCGAGAAATGGGGCAAGGGTCCAGCCAAGGACATTCATTCGAGCCTGATGGCCAATGTCGACAGCCCCGCGTGGCATCTGGTCAAGGCACTCGCCACGCTCACCGCCGAGGACGGGCACACCCCGGCGATCGACGGCTGGTTCGACAATGTGAAACCGCTGACCGCCCGGCAGAAGCAATTGATCGCGGCCGATGTCGCCGCGTCGAACGAGAGCGATGACAAGAAGTCGCTGGGCATCAAGCAGTGGCACAATGGCGAGGACTATCTGACCGCATCCTATCGCCTCGCCGAAAAACCGACGATCAACATCCAGGGGCTGGTCAGCGGCTATATGGGCCCGGGGGGCAAGACCGTCCTGCCGGGGCGCGCCGAAGCCAAGATCGATCTGCGGCTGGTGCCCGACATGACCAAGGATGAAGTGGTCGCCAAGCTCAAGGCGCATCTCGCCAAGCGTGGCTATGGCGACATCGAGGTGATCGTCAGCGGCGGCTACGGCCCGACCCAGACCGACGAGAATAGCGCGCTGATCAAGGTCGAGCAGCGGACTCTCGCCTCGGCCGGGATCCCGATGACGATGTCGGCGCGATCGGCGGGAAGCTGGCCGGGGGTGATGTTCACCGGGGCGCCGCTGCGGATGGCGGCGGGGCAATTCGGCGGCGGCCGCGGCGGCGGCGCTCACGCCCCCAACGAGTGGATGCTGATCGACAGCAGCAATCCCAAGGTGCTCGGCTTCGACGGACAGGCGACGCTCTACGCCGACTTCCTCTACGAAGCGGCGCGCAGCGGGGGAGCGAAGCGCTAGCGGATGTTGCTCGACGGGCGCGGCGGGCAGGGCTCGCCGCGGCCCTGCGCCTTGCGGCACTGGCGTTGCCAGTCGCGGTCTCGCTTGCCCGCCGCTTCTTCCGATTTGCGCAGCGCCCGGCCGCGATTCTGGTCGGCTTCGGACTGGCTGGTGGTCGCCGCATCGACCCCGGCCGAGACGACCTTGACCGGAAGCGTCGCAATATCGACCGCGGTGCTGGCGATGGTGCCGACGACGCAGCCGCCGAGCAGGGTGGGGAGGAGGGCGAGGATGAGAATACGCATGGCCGCATCCTAGGGCCGATCGCCGGGGCGCGAAAGGCTTAGTCGATCCGCATGGCTTCCGCGGCCAACGCTTCGGCTTCGATCAGCAGCGCTTCATCGGCACTTCCGGCGGGCGCCGCCTCGCGCCCGATGACGACCATCAGCGGCACCGCAAGGGGGGTGACGCGGGTGGCGGTGACATGGACCATGGTCGCGGCGGCGCGGTCGACCAGCCGCGCCAGGCGGCCGAGTTCGGTCATCCGCGCCCGCGCATCCGACCAGGCCGCCTTCAACAGCAGGTGCCCGGGTTCGTAGCGGCGCAGCACGTCGTAGATAAGGTCGGTCGAGAAGCTCACCTGGCGCCCGCTCTTGCGCTTGCCCGGGTGATGCCGCTCGACCAGCCCGCCGATCACCGCCACCTCGCGGAAGGCGCGCTTGAGCAGGTTGGATTGCTCGACCCACTCGACGAACTCCTCCTCGAGGATGTCGGGCGAGAACAATGGCGCGGGATCGGTGATCGGCTCGAGGCTGTAGCAGGCAAGCGCATAATCGTTGGCGACGAACCCGAGCGGCTTGAGCCCCGCCGTCTCCATCCGCTTGGTGATCAGCATGCCCAGCGACTGGTGCGCATTCCACCCTTCGAAGCTGTAGATGCACATGAAATGGCGGCCTTCATGGGGAAAGGTCTCGACCAGCAGTTCATGCGGCTGGGGCAGGACCGAGCGTGTTCGCTGAACCTCGAGCCATTCGCGGACGTCGTCGGGAAAGCGCTGCCATTCGGCCGGCGTCGCAAGGTAAGCGCGGACCCGCTCTGCTAAATGGGTCGACATCGACATGCGCTGCCCGCCATAGGTCACCAGCCGCGCCGACTTGGCCGAGGCCCGGACGAGGATGTCGCTGTCCTTCATGCCGATGACCTCGAGCCCCAGCCCCGCGAAAAAGATGTGGTCGCCGATCACCAGCGTGGCGGCGAACCCTTCCTCGACCTTGCCGAGGCCGCGACCGTTCTTGAAGCGGACATCCATCATCGGCGCGTCGACGATGATTCCGGCGTTCATGCGGTGCTGCACCGCGACTTGCGGCCGGGTGATGCGCCAATGGCCGGGCTTGTCCTCGACCAGCCGCTTGAACTTGTCGTAGGCGCGCAACGAATAGCCGCCGGTGGCGATATATTCGAGGACATTGCGCCACACTGCGTCGGTCAGGCCGGCATAAGGCGCGGCGGAGCGCACTTCGGCGAGCAATTCGGCCTCGACGAATGGCCCGGCGCAGGCCGCCGCCATGATGTGCTGGGCGAGCACATCGAGCGTTCCGGGGCGGAAAATCTCGGGGTCGAGTTCGCGCGCATCGATCGCGTCGAGCGCGGCCTGCGCCTCGAGATATTCGAAGCGGTTGCCGGGCACGATCATGCCCTTCGACGGCTCGTCGAGGCGGTGGTTGGCGCGGCCGATCCGCTGCAGCAGGCGCGACGAGCCCTTGGGCGCGCCCATTTGCACGACCAGATCGACATTGCCCCAGTCGATCCCGAGGTCGAGACTGGCCGTGGCGACCAGCCCGCGCAGGCGGCCGTCGCCCATCGCCGCCTCGATCTTGCGCCGCGCCTCGAGGCTGAGGCTGCCGTGGTGAATCCCGATCGGCAGCGCCTGGTCGTTGACCGCCCACAAATCCTGGAAGATCAGCTCGGCAAGGCTGCGCGTGTTGCAAAAGACGAGCGTGGTGGTGTGCGCCTCGATCAACTCCATCACTTGGCGCGCGGCATAACGCCCCGAATGGCCCGACCAGGGGATTCGGCCGTCGGGGATGAGGATCGACAAATCGGGATCGGCACCGGGATCGCCCTTGACCAGCCGCACCGCATCGATGTCGCCGTCGGGCGCGAGCCATGCGCGATAGGCGTCGGGGTCGCTGATCGTCGCGCTGAGGCCGACCCGGCGCACGTCGGGGGCAAGCGTTGCCAGCCGCGCCAGCGACAGGCTGAGCAGGTCGCCGCGTTTTTCCCGGGCGAAGGCGTGGATTTCGTCGATCACCACGGTCTTCAGGCCTTCGAACAACAGGTTGCTGTCGGGGTAACTGAGCAACAGGCTGAGCGATTCGGGAGTGGTAAGGAGGATGTGCGGCGGCCGAATCCGCTGCCGCGCCTTGCGGTCGGACGGCGTGTCGCCGCTGCGTGTTTCGACCCGGATCGGGAGCCCCATCTCGTCGATCGGCGCCATCAGGTTGCGCTGCACATCGACCCCGAGCGCCTTCAACGGCGAGACATAAAGCGTGTGCAGCCCGTCGCGTGGCTGCTCGGCAAGGTCGACGATCGTCGGCAGGAAACCGGCCAGCGTCTTGCCCGCGCCGGTCGCGGCGACGAGCAGGGTATGGACGCGATCGCGCGCCGCTTCGAGCATCGCCAACTGGTGCCGCCGCGGCGCCCAGGAGCGCGCGGCGAACCAGTCGGAAATCACCTCGGGAAGCGCACTGCTCAGACGGCGTCGTCCTCGTGCGCCTTGTCCTCGGCCGCGTAATTGGCCTTGGTCGCGCGCTCGGTAACGTCCTCGCTGACCTTTGCCGATTTGTTGCGAACGATCACCCAGATGAACAGGACCGACAGCACGATCGGCCCGACGATTGTGGCGATTCCCCACAAACCCATTTCCTGCATGGAAACCCTTTCGATGATGGCCGGGAACCCCCCGGCGTTTCAATGGCTATACCGCGATATGGCGCGTCTCGGTAACTGGATCGAGCCTTTTCCCGAAGGCATATACGTCAAACCCGCCGACGCGTGGGTCGATCCCTCTGAGCCCAAGGAACGCGCGCTGGTAACGCATGGGCACGCCGATCATGCGCGCGGCGGGCACGGCGCGGTATGGGCAACGCCCGAGACGCTGGCGATCATGGACGTGCGCTATGGCCAGCAGTGCGCCAATCCGGTCGCTTATGGCGAAACGGTGCAGCTGGGCGAGGTTGCGGTGAGCTTCGTCCCCGCCGGGCACGTGCTCGGGTCGGCGCAGATCGTGCTCGATTACAAAGGCGAGCGGGTCGTGGTGTCGGGCGATTACAAGCGCCGCGCGGACCCGACCTGCGCGCCGTTCGTGGTTACGCCGTGCGACATCTTCATCACAGAGGCGACCTTTGGCCTGCCGGTGTTTCGCCATCCCGACACCGGCGCCGAGATCGACCGGCTGCTCCACCGGTTGCGGCATGAGGAGGGACGGTGCGTGCTGGTCGGCGCTTATGCGCTGGGGAAAGCGCAGCGGGTGATCGCCGAGCTTCGGGCGCGCGGGCATGATGAGCCAATCTATTATCACGGCGCGATGGAGCGCTTGTGCAATCTCTATGAGAAGTTGGGCGTGCCGCTCGGTGAGTTGCGGCCGGTGGCTGGGGCGGCGAAGGCGGAGCTAGTGGGGAAGATTATCATCTGTCCGCCATCGGCGCTCAACGACCGCTGGTCGCGGCGGCTGCCCGATCCGGTGACGGCGATGGCGTCGGGCTGGATGCGGGTGCGGCAGCGCGCGCGGCAGAAGAATGTCGAACTGCCGCTGGTCATTTCCGACCACGCCGACTGGGACGAACTGACCCGGACGATCCGCGAGGTCGCCCCCAAGGAAGTGTGGATCACGCATGGGCGAGAGGACGCGCTGATGCACTGGTGCATGTTGCATCAGGTGAAATCGCGCGAGCTTCACCTGGTCGGACGCGAGGATAACGAAGAGGAGTGAAAGCGTGATGTTCGTTCAGGGTGACCAGCGGATGTCCGCTCGACTTTCTCCCGATGGCCTGGTCACTACGCCGCCCGCTGACATTCCAGCTGGCCCCAAACCTCGACCAGCGCCCGCGCAAGCTCGAGCATCATTGTTTCGCTGTGATGTGGGCCGGGGGTGAAGCGCAGCCGCTCCGAGCCGCGCGCGACTGTCGGATAATTGATTGGCTGGACGTAGAATCCATAATTGTTGAGCAGCATGTCGCTGATCCGCTGGGCCTTGACCGGATCGCCGACAATGAGCGGGACAATGTGGGTGATCGATGGCATCACTGGCAACTGTGCCGCTTCGAAAATCTGTTTTAGCCTGAGCGCTGCCGACAGCTGGGCGATGCGCTCTCGCGAAGACACCTTTAGGTGACGCACGCTAGCCAGGGCGCCGGCCACGACGACCGGCGACAGCGACGTCGTGAAGATGAAACCAGGTGCGTAGCTGCGAATGACATCGATCAGATTACGGTCAGCGGCAATATAGCCCCCCATCAGTCCGAACGCCTTGCCAAGCGTGCCTTCGATGATGGTGACTCGATCGGCGACTCCGTCGCGTTCCGAAATTCCTCCTCCGCGCGGGCCGTACATGCCGACGGCGTGCACCTCGTCGAGGTAAGTGATGGCGTGATATTTGTCGGCCAGATCGCAGATTGCGGCGATCGGTGCGACATCGCCGTCCATCGAATAGACGCTTTCGAACGCGATCAGCTTGGGCGCTTCGGGCGGAGCATTACTCAGCAATCGTTCGAGATGCGCCAGATCGTTGTGCCGGAAGACATGCTTCTCGCCGCGACCGCCCTTGATCCCGGCGATCATCGAGGCGTGGTTCATTTCGTCCGAGAAGATGATGCAGCCGGGCAGCACCTTTGCGATGGTCGAGAGCGTTGCCTCGTTGGAGATGTAGCCCGAGGTAAAAAGCAGCGCAGCTTGCTTGCCGTGCAGATCGGCCAGTTCGGCTTCCAGCTCGACATGATAATGGGTGTTGCCGCCGATGTTGCGGGTGCCGCCCGAACCCGCGCCGACGTTGTGTAATGCCTCCTCCATGGCAACGATGACGTCAGGATGCTGCCCCATTCCGAGGTAATCGTTCGAACACCACACGGTAATATGCTGAGGCAGGCTCCCCCCCGAGAAACGGCGCGCGTGGGGGAAGTCGCCTCTGGTTCGCAGGATTTCGATGAATATGCGGTAGCGTCCTTCGGCATGAAGGTCGGCAATCGCGCCATCGAAGGCAGCTTCATAATCCATATTTACCCCCAACCCCGCACGATCCTGCGCTTTGGCCAAGGTGAAATGCACCACGGCAGGGGTCTCGGCAATCTGGCCTTCCGGCATAGTCAATTCAGGGTAGCTGATCGATGGAATAGGCCGGCAGGCGTAGTCGGGCGCCATTCAAACCCTGGAAACGCAATGGCCGCGGCGGGTCGCAAGCCGATGCTAATGCGTCGCTTCTACCGCTTTAATCCCGCTTTGCTCCAGCTGTCCGTTGATTGTCGCCATCAGCCGGTCAAGACCTGCCTGGTCCTTTGATTCGGCGCGGGCGACGAGGACGTCCTGGGTGTTTGAAGCGCGCAATAGCCACCAGCCGTCGGCGGTCTTGACGCGGACGCCGTCGGTCTTGTTGACCTCGGCGCCTTCCGCCGCCAGCCGTTCGGCGACTTCGCCGACGACTGCGAACTTGCGGCTTTCGTCGACCTGGAAACGAAGCTCGGGGGTGGCGACCGAGACGGGCATTTCGCTCTTGAGTTCGGTCAACGATTTCCCGCTTTGCGACACGGCGCGGATCAGGCGGACTGCGGCGTAGAGCGCGTCGTCGAAGCCGTACCACTCATGCTTGAAAAAGATGTGGCCGCTCATTTCGCCCGCCAGCGGCGCGCCGGTTTCCTTCATCTTCGCCTTGATCAGGCTGTGCCCGGTGTTCCACATCAATGGCGTGCCACCCATTTCGGCGATCCGGTCGAACAACGTCTGGCTCGCCTTGACGTCGGCGATGATGGTCGCGCCGGGAAGGTCTTTCAACACCGGCGCAGCGAGGACGATCAGCAACTGGTCGCCCCAGATCACGCGGCCCTGGCTATCGACCGCGCCGATGCGGTCGGCGTCGCCGTCGAAGGCGATGCCGAAGTCGAGGCCTTTGTCGGCGACGAGTTTCTTGAGGTCTTCGAGATTGGCCTCAACCGTCGGGTCGGGGTGGTGGTGGGGAAAAGTGCCGTCGACCTCGGTGTAGAGCAAATGATGCTCGCCCGGCAGGCGCTTGACCAGTTTCTCGAGCGCGGGTCCGCCGGCGCCATTGCCCGCGTCCCAGCCGATCTTGTAGGATTTGCCGTCGAAGCCCTTGACCAACGCATCGACATATTCGTCGATAATGTCATGTTCGCTGACTTCTCCGCTTCCTTCGCTCCAGTCGCCCTCGCGCGCCCTTCGGCCAAGGTCCTGGATTTCAGGCCCGAATACCGAGCGGCCGCCCAGCAGCATCTTGAAGCCGTTGTAGTCGGACGGATTGTGGCTTCCGGTGACCTGGATCCCGCCGTCGACGTCGAGCGTCGAGACCGCGAAGTAAAGCATCGGCGACGGGCCGAGCCCGATGCGCACGACGTCGAGCCCACCCGCGGTGAGGCCCTCGATCAGCGCTGCTTCGAACTCGGGCGAATGGGTGCGGCCATCGCGGCCGACGGCGATCCTTTTGGCGCCTTCGCGGCGAGCGAGCGCGGCATAGCTGCGGCCGAGCGCGGTGGCATCGGCCGGAAACAGGGTCGACCCGACAACTCCGCGAACGTCATATTCGCGCAGGATGGTGCGATTAAAATCGTGCAAGCTCAGTTCCTCGAATGTGGCGTCAGCCGACGGCGACGGCCTTGGGGGTTTCAATTATCTCGGCCTGGCCCGGAATGGCTAGTCCCGCGATCATTTCGCGCAACTCCTGGCGGGCGGCAATGTGTCCAATGCCGACATCGCCCAGTTCGCCAAGGTCGAGCAGGGTGAGACCCTTGGGGAACAGCTCGCGGTAGATAACGCGCTCGCCGAGCCCGGGAATGACGCGGAACCCGACACGGCGCGAAAGTTCGCTCAGCGCGGCGCCGACGCGCTTGAGGTTGTGTGATTCGACGTGCTGCAAGCGGTTGCGAAGCACGACCCAGTCGACGCTCTTGCCCGTCGCCTTGGCGCGCTGAGTGCGGCTGTTCCAGATCAGTTCGGCGTAGAAGCTCGGCTTGGTGACCTTGAAATTTTCGGGGTGGACCTGCCCGATCAGGTCGAGATCGACGAAGCTGTCGTTCATCGGCGTCACCAGCGTGTCGGCGTGCAGGATCGCGGCGCGCGCGACCGGATCGTCGCGACCCGGCGTGTCGATCACCAGCACGTCGCATTGTTCGGACAGGCGCTCGATCGCGGCACCCAGCGCGGCCTCGCTCTGATTGTCGAGCACTTCATAGGCCGCGAAAGCGAGCGGCTTGTCGAGGCGGCGCATCGTCGCGTCGCGATTTTCGAGGTAGCGGGTCATCGTCCGCTGGCGCTGATCGAGGTCGAGCGCGCCGACACGGTGACCCGACGCGGCGAGCGCGATCGCGGTGTGGACCGCGGTGGTCGACTTGCCCGTCCCGCCCTTTTCGTTGGCGAAGACGATGAAATGCGGCTGGCCCATGGCCTGTTAGCCCCTTGTGTTGCCCTTTGCCGCGCGTACAAACGCGGCCCTCACCAGCCGCTGTATCGAAGGCGCGAATCCCTTGCAAATTGTTCGTCAGATGAAAGCCTTGGCTCCGGCACTGCAAGGCTGGCGCACGGCGGCGGAAAGCATCGCGCTGGTGCCGACAATGGGCGCGCTCCACGCCGGGCATCTGTCGCTGGTCACCGAGGCAAGGACGCGCGCCGAGCGGGTGGTGGCGACGATCTTCGTCAACCCGCTCCAATTCGGTGCTAATGAAGACCTCGCTTCCTATCCGCGACAGGAAGCCGCCGACGTCGCGTTGCTCGAGGCTGGCGGTTGCGACCTTTTGTGGTTGCCCAGCGCGGCCGAACTTTATCCGCCCGGCTTTGCGACGACGGTCAGCGTCGGCGGGGTCAGCGCGCGCTGGGACGGCGCGGCGCGGCCCGGACATTTCGACGGGGTCGCGACGGTCGTCGCCAAATTGCTCGTCGCGGTACAGCCCGATATCGCTCTATTCGGCGAAAAGGATTTTCAGCAACTCACGGTGATCCGACGGATGAGCGCGGATCTCGGGCTGGGGGTCGAGATCGGGGGCGCGGCGACGGTCCGCGATGGCGACGGGCTCGCGCTATCATCGCGCAATAGCTATCTGAGCGTGGCCGAGCGACGCGACGCACTGGCGTTGCCGCGAGCGCTCCATGCGGCGCGCGAGGCAATCCTTGGCGGGGAGCCGGTGACGGCGGTGCTCGAGGCGGCCAGAGCCCGACTGACAGCGGCCGGTTTCGCCACGGTCGATTATGTCGAGCTGGTCGATGCCGAGACGCTAGAACCGATCGAGTCGCCAACGGGCGAGATGCGGCTTATCGCGGCGGCGCGGATCGGAAAGACGCGGCTGATCGATAATCTGCGTGTCGCAAAGAGCACAATCAGAAATTAGCGTCACTCGCGCGTTAACCATTTGTTCGGGCTTTCGGCCCGACACCTTGTGACACGGAAACGAGCGATGCTCGAAACACAGGGGACGAGTGACATGGCGATCAGTCAGAAAAGTGCCGACTTCCTGCTCAACAGCCGCCTCGCCGATGCCGAGGCGGGGGATGTGGAGGCGCTGTTCGAGCTTGGTGTGACCTATTCGACCGGGCATGGCGGGGTCGATGTCGACCTGATCGAAGCGCATAAATGGTTCAACCTCGCGGCGCTGTCGGGCGACACGCGCAGCCAGGCGTGCCGCGCCGACATCAGTTTCGAAATGTCCGCTCGTGAAATCGCCGAGGCCCAGCGCCAGGCGCGCTCGTGGCTCGGCGCGACCGCAACGCAACGCCACGCGGCGTAATGCCGGACCAGTCCCAGTCCGCATGAAGCGGGCCAGGTCTTCCACTCAGTTCAGCGCACCACGACTGTCACCGAGCGGCGGTTCTGGGCCCAGGCGCTTTCATCCGACCCGACCGCTGCAGGGCGCTCCTTGCCCCAGCTTAGCACGGTCAGCCGCGCCGCCGGGACGCCACTGGCGATAAGGAAATTCTTCGCGCTGTTGGCGCGGCGCTCCCCTAGCGCGAGATTATATTCGCGTGTGCCGCGTTCGTCGGCATGGCCCTCGATCGAGCCCTTGACCGACGGATTGCCGAGCATCCAGCGCGCCTGTGCGGCCAGCGTGGCGCGCGATGCGGCATCGAGGTCGTACTTGTCGGTCCCGAAATAGACGGTGTCCGAGCCCGCTTTGGCGACGAGGTCGGCCTGCATCCCGGGAAGCTCGACGAGGTCGACATTATCGTCGGCATTGGTCGCGGCGCCGGCGCCGGTACCGGCATTGGGGTCGGTTACGGCCGGACCGATCGCGGCGGGCGGCGCCTTTTTGCCGCATGCGCCGGTGACGAGCGCGAGCGCGGTCATGCCGATGAGGATGGACTTGGTCATATCTGGCTCCTTCAAATTTGGATTAATCGTTAAGTGGCGACCAGCTCGGGTCGGATCCGCCAAGTGGGGTCGGCAGCCGCCGCGCCGGGCCGCCGTCGATATTGACGGCATAAAGGCTCGAATTGCCGCTGCCGCGCGCGATGCGGTTGAACATCACGAACTGGCCGTTGGGGGCCCAGCTTGGTCCCTCGTCCTGCCAGGCATCGGTCAGCAAACGAAGGTTGCCACCCGACGAAGTCATGGTGCCGATGCGGAACCCGCCGCCGCCGATGCGAGTAAAGGCGATGAGGTCGCTGCGCGGATTCCACACCGGCGAGGCGTAGGCGCCGCCGCCGAAGCTGATTCGGCGCTGGCCCGATCCCTCGGCGTCCATGACATAGAGCTGCTGCGTGCCCGAGCGGTCGCTTTCGAACACGATGCGGCGGCCGTCGGGGGAATAGCTCGGGCTGGTGTCGGCGCCGGGCGCAGTGGTCAGGCGCCGCGGCGTGCCGCCATTGACGCCGACGACGTAAATGTCGCTATTGCCCCCCGCGGCCATCGAGAAGACGATTTCGCGCCCGTCGGGGGAGAAGCGCGGCGCGAAGGTGAAGGCGGTGCCGGGGACGAGCAACCGTTCGGTGCCCGTCGCGACGTCGAGGACGCGGACCCGGGGGCGACGGCCCTGATAGCTCATATAGACCAATTTGTCGCCGCGTGGCGAGAAGCGCGGGGTGACCACGGTGGCCATCCCGCTGGTCAGATAGCGGTGGTTCGAGCCGTCCGAATCCATGATCGCGATGCGCTTCTGCCGCGCGTTCTTGGGGCCGGTTTCGGCGACGTAGACAATGCGGGTGTCGAGGAACGCCTGCTGCCCCGACAGCCGCGTATAAATGGTGTCGGCGCATTTGTGCGCGGCGCGGCGCCAGTCGGCGGCGGCAACCGCGAAGCCCTGGCGCGCAAGTTCGCGCCCGGCGGCGACGTCATGGACGTAGCAGCCGACGGTGATGCGACCATCGCCGCGCGGCTCGACGGTGCCGGTGACGAGCTGCGCCGCCCCGGCGTTGCGCCACTCACCATAAGCCGGCGCACTCGCCTGACCGAGGGTATAGCTCGGCACCCCGTTGGGACCCAAGGGAGTGAACAACCCGGTCGAGCGCAGGTCCGATGCGATCACTTCGGCGATCTGGCGTCCAAGCGTCGACGGCGCGCCTCCCGCAACGGGGAGCGCTGGAACGGCGATCGCGGTCAATTGCTGGACGCCGCCGCCGACCACTTCGACCTCGACCGGCGGGGCCTCGGCGTCCTGCGCCTGCGCGGGCGCGGCGAAGATCAGCGCTGAAGTCATCAAAAGGGCGGTTTTCATTGGATTCCTCACGGCAAGCGGTAGGTCATGTTGATGTTCGACCAGCCGCCTTGGGGCGTCCGGTAGAGATCGGCGGGGAGGCGCAACGGCGCGCACTCGCGATAGCTGGCGATGGCCTGATCCTTGACCAGTTCCTCGAACTGCGAATTGTCCTCGTCAACCCCGCTGGTGCGGACCACGGTCGGCGCGCCCGCCAGGCGGCCGGCCGGGGTCAGGCGGATATTGAGCACGACGCGGATGCGGTTGGCGCCTTCGCCGAGCGCACGCTGGCGCAGCGCGCAAGGGCGGATCTGCGCAGCGATGGCCGAGGCGACGTCGGCCTTGGCGGCAGCGCTGAAGGTCGCCGCGGAAGGACGCGCAGGGGCGCGCGTCTCCGCCGGAGAATCGGCGGCGATACCTTTCAGAAAGTCATCGCCAATCCGTGATACGCGCGGCGCGGTGCGGGCGGGAGCGGGGCGGGCGGGAGCAGGCTGGGCGGGCGTTGGGCGCGCGGCGGGACGAGCTATAACGGGCCGCGCTGGCGCCGGCTTGGCGCGAGCGGGCTTGGGCGGCGGTGCGCGTTTGACCGGGGGTGCGCGTTCGACCGGTGGCGCGAGGCTTGGCCG
>JALYRH010000036.1 GCA_030855425.1 Pseudomonadota bacterium | reverse complement strand
GCCTGTGCGCCGAGCGTCCAGTCGAGCCCCTTGCCACGCTTGCTGGGGAGGTTCTCGCCGAGATATTTGTGGAGCGCGATCGAATTTCCGACCGCGCCGTGGAGACGTTCGAGTTCGGCGATCGATTCGGCGCTGACCCCGGGGAGCGAATCGCGGCGGTCGAGGATCATGACATTGCCCCCGCGTCCGGCCTGCTGGACGCGCAAGGCGGCGAGCAGCTTGGTCCGGGCCGCCTCGGTCCAATCGGCGCGCGCTTCGGTCAGCCCCCCGGTAGTGACCGATCCGACGCTGACGTCGGGGCGCATGACGAGCAACTTGAAATCGCCCGACGGCGGCGCGAACTGGACGTCGGCATATTGGCGGGTCTGGACACAGCCGCCGACCAGCACCGCCGCCGCGCTGGCCAAGGCAATCGACCGATGACGCACTCGCCGCCCCCTATCCGAGTATCACGAGCGCAATTTCTGCCGCGCGGTGATGGAAAAGGCAAGCGTTTCGGGCGCCTAACGCGCGGGACAGCTGGCCACGGCAGCGCTGGCGAGGCAGCGGCCATCGATCTTCGAGCCGTCGATCGGAAGGTTCAGCAGCGCCGCCAGCGTCGGCATGATGTCGACCGTCTCGACCGGTTCGGGACGGTCATTGGACCGCGCGCCCGGGCGCCAGAACAGGATTGGCACGCGGCGGTCATAATCCCACGGGCTACCGTGGGTCGCGACATAACCCTTGGTCGGATCGGCGATCGGGGTGATGTTGCGCTTGAGCAGCACGACGAGGTCGCCCGAGCGCTGCGGATCGAACGAGGCGCGCGCGCGCTCGGCGAGCGACCAGCGATCGGGGGTCGCGGTCGGCGACGGGATCCGTGCGAGTTGCGCCTTGGTGAACACCGCCTCGACCTGCGGATCGGCGCGGTAGGCGGCAAGCGCGGCCTGCTCGGCGCGACGGCGGTCGGCGGGCTTGAGCGCGGCGTCGATGTAGACATCGC
This sequence comes from Pseudomonadota bacterium, assembly GCA_030855425.1. Next base: position 13,372 of record JALYRH010000036.1, on the reverse strand, counting down.
CATTGGCGCCCTCTCCGATCAAGACCGGTCCGGCCAGCCCGAGCGTCGCGCCGATCGCCTTGCCGATCGCGGCGGGGGTGAGGCCGGGACGGGTGCGCGCGGCACTTGCAACGCCACCGAGCCGCACCCGCTCTGGAACATCCTCGGCGCCATGGTCGGAGGTCAGCATGACGGCGTAGTCGAGCCCGCTGCGGTCCATCAGCTGGAGGAAATCGCCCATATCGCGGTCGAGCGAGTGGAGGTGAAGGCACATTTCGCCGCCGCCGGTGCCGAACTTGTGCCCGACATAGTCGGTCGCGCTCAGTCCGATCGCGATGATGTCGGTCGCCGTGCGCTTGCCCAACTGCATTTCGCCGATCAGGCGGGCGGCGAGCGCGAGGGTCATTCCGTCGAACGCGGGAGTGGCGCGGAAGGCGCGGGCATCGCCCGCCGCACGCTCGAACCGACCGCTTCCGACCGACACCGAACCATCGCCGAGCGGGACGCTGCGCGAGGCTGCGGCACAATCGGCGGGCGGCGAAAGCGGGAGGCCGGGCGCGGCGATCAAGGCCGCCACCGCCTGGTTGGCGGCAGCGACGCTCAGCGGGGTCGCGACACCGGCGAGGTCGGTGGCATATTTGGCGCCATCCCAATACCAGCGTTGGTCAGGGCGTTGACCACTCATCATCACCGCCGCGCGATCCTTGCCCGCGACCGCGACCGAGCGGCTCGCCGGGTCGGCCGCTTTCATCAATTCGCCGAGCGTGGGGACCTTCAGGTGGACCGGCGAAACCGTATACTTGCTCGACGACGACCCCGCGACACGCTCGTCCTCGGCGCAATAGACCGCCTTGTCCGAGCGCGACTGGCTGAGGTCGAACCAGGTGTTGGCGATGATCCCGGTACGGCTGGGCCGCGCGCCGCTGAGGATGGTCGAATGGCCGGGGCAGGTTTCGCTGGCGTTATGCCCCTGATAGCCGTTGCGATAGGCCGTCCCCGTCGCGAGCCGCGCCAGCCCGCCGGTGAGGCGCGACCGATATTGGTCGAACAGGTCGGACGAATATTGATCGACCGAAATCGCGATGATAAGCTTGGGCGGGCGCGCGGGTTGGGCGACAGCGACCGTCGAAGACAGCGCGGTCAGCAGAATGAGCGACAAATAACGCATCTTTGCTTCCTCTTGGTCGTCGCCCTACGACGGGCTCAGGACAGGCTTACGGTCCTAAGTTCACTAAAGTCTCCGGGAGGGCTACCATTTTCAGCGGCTCCGAAGGGTGGCAGCAGGCGAGGCGGTGATGTGCGGCTGGACTGCGGTTGCATGGTGCAAGCCTAGGCCGAATCGCGGCCTGTAGGACAGCAGAATTCGACGTCGGGCCGGAATGACCCCTGCTCAAGTCCGGGGCGTTTGCTCCGTTCATTCGGCCAGTTTCGCCTTCAATCGCTGGTTGATCACTTGCGGGTTGGCCTTGCCCTGCATCGCCTTCATCGTCTGCCCGACGAAGAAGCCGAACAGCGCCTCCTTGCCAGCCTTATATTGCTGCACCTTGTCGGCATTAGCGGCGAGAATTTCGTCGATCCGGGCGTCGATCGCGCCGGTGTCCGAGGTCTGCTTGAGCCCGCGCTCCTCGACGATCGCGGCGGCGCCCTGCCCGGTTTCGAGCATGATTTCGAACACTTGCTTGGCGAGCGTGCCGGACAGCGTCCGATCGGCGACAAGGCCCAGCAACTGGGCCGCGTCGGCGGGGCTGACCGGAGAGTCGGTCAGGGTCCGGCCCATTCGGTTGAGCGCTCCGAACAGTTCGGACGCAACCCAATTGGCGGCCTGAGGCGGTGGCGCCCCGGCGTCGAGCAAGGCGTCGAGCCAGCGTGCGGTCTCGACTTCGGCGGTCAGGACGTTGGCGCTGTAGGCATTGATCCCGAGACCCTCGAAACGCTTTCGCTTGGCGTCGGGAAGCTCGGGCAGGCTGTCGCGGCACGCCTGCAGGAAAGCGTCGTCAAGCTCGAGCGGGAGCAGATCGGGATCAGGGAAGTAGCGATAGTCATGCGCATCTTCCTTCGAGCGGAGGGTTCGCGTGACATTCTTGTCGGGGTCGTAGAGCCGCGTTTCCTGAGCGACACTACCGCCGTCCTCGATCAGGTCGACCTGGCGGCGCGCTTCGGACTCGATCACGGCCATCACGAAGCGCACCGAATTGACGTTCTTGGTCTCGGTCCGCGTGCCCAGTTCGCCACCCGGCTTGCGCACGCTGACATTGACGTCGGCGCGCATCGAGCCTTCTTCCATATTGCCGTCGCACGACCCGACGTAGCGCAGAATTGCCCTGAGCTTACGGACATAAGCTCCTGCTTCGGCAGGAGAACGCATGTCGGGCTTCGAGACGATTTCCATCAACGCGACGCCCGAGCGATTGAGGTCGACGTAGGACATGGAGGGATGCTGGTCGTGCATCAGCTTGCCCGCATCCTGCTCGACATGGATCCGTTCGACCCCGATCGTCTTGGCGCTCGCTTCATCCTTTTCGTCGGTCAGGACGGTAACAGACCCCTCGCCGACGATGGGATGATAGAGCTGCGAAATCTGATAGCCCTGCGGCAGATCGGCGTAGAAATAGTTCTTGCGGTCGAAGCGCGACCATTTGTTGATCACGGCGTCGATCGCCATCCCGGTGCGCACCGCCTGGCGGATGCACTCGCGGTTGAGCACGGGCAACATCCCCGGCATTGCGGCGTCGACCAGGCTGACCTGCGTGTTGGGCTCCGCACCGAAGGTCGTGGCAGCGCCCGAGAATAATTTAGCGTTGGAGGTCACCTGGGCGTGGACTTCAAGGCCGATCACGACCTCCCAGTCGCCCGTGGCGCCGGTGATGCGATAGTCAGTCATCCGCTTTCACCCCTGATCCGCCCTGCTTTTCCTTGTCGCGCCGCCGCACCTCGTTCTCGATCTGGTTGAGGAATGGCGTGGTTGAGTGAAGCGCCTTGCACCCGAGCGCGTCGAATTTGCGCCACAGAGTCCCGAAGAAACCGCTCACCACCACTTCTCCGCGCGCGCCGTGAACCCCGCCCGTTCCTCGATCGCCAGCGCGGCGTTGAGGACGCCTTGTTCGTCGCATTCGCGGCCTATGAGGTGGAGGCCGAGTGGGAGGCCCTGGCTGTCGAGGCAGCCGGGGACCGACATTGCGGGAAGTCCGGCGAGGCTCGCCGGGACCGCGAACACGTCGTTGAGGTACATCGCCAGCGGGTCGCTCATCTTCTCGTTCAACCCGAACGCCGCCGAGGGCGCGGTCGGAGTGAGGATGATGTCGCATTCCTTGAACGCTTCGGTGAAGTCGCGCTTGATCAAGGTGCGGACCTTCTGCGCCTTGGTGAAGTAAGCGTCATAATAGCCCGCCGAGAGCACATAGGTGCCGATCATGATCCGGCGCTTGACCTCGGCCCCGAACCCGGCAGCGCGCGTCGCGGCGTACATGTCGTCGAGGGTCTTCACGCCGCTCTCGCGCATCCCGTAGCGAACGCCGTCATAGCGCGCGAGGTTGGACGAGGCTTCGGCCGGGGCGATGATGTAATAGGTCGGGAGCGCGTGGGCGGTGTGCGGCAGCGAGATTTTGACCGGCTCGGCGCCCGCGTCGCGCAGCCATTGCACCCCCTGCTCCCACAAGGCGTCGATCTCGGCTGGAACTCCGTCGATGCGATATTCGGTCGGAATTCCGACGCGCTTACCCTTCAGATCGCTCGATAATCCGGCTTCCCATTGCGGCACAGGCAGATCGAGCGAGGTCGAATCCTTGGGGTCGAACCCGCTCATCACCTCGAGCATGATCGCGCAGTCGCGAACGGTGCGCGCCATCGGCCCGGCCTGGTCGAGCGACGAGGCAAAGGCCACGATCCCCCACCGCGAGCAGCGGCCATAAGTCGGTTTGATCCCGCTGATCCCGACGAACGCGGCGGGCTGGCGGATCGAGCCGCCGGTGTCGGTGCCGGTGACGCCCGGCGCCATCCGCGCGGCGACCGCCGCCGCCGACCCGCCCGAACTTCCGCCCGGGGTCAGGGCTGTATTGCCGCCGTCATTGCGCTGCCATGGCGAGATTACCTGACCGTAGGCGCTGGTCTCGTTCGACGAGCCCATCGCGAACTCGTCCATGTTGAGCTTGCCGAGCATCCCCGCCCCGGCGTCCTTCAATTTGCCCGAGACGGTGCTTTCATAGGGCGGCTTGAACCCGCGCAGGATGTTCGACCCCGCGGTCGAATCGACGCCTTCGGTGGCAAACAGATCCTTGATCCCGAGCGGAATGCCCGACAGTGGCTTCAGCGCATCGGCCGCACGTGCCTGATCGGCCGTGTCCGCCGCGGCGAGCGCCAGATCGGGCGTTTCGACGGTCCAGGCGTTGAGCGCGCGGCCCGCTTCGACCGCGGCATTGAAGCTCGATGCGATCTCGCGCGCCGAAAAGTCGCCGCCGCGAAACCCGTCGCGAAGCTCGGCGATGGTTTTCAATGTGAGGTCGGACACTATTCGATCACCTTGGGTACGGCGAAAAAGCCGTGCTGCGCGTCGGGGGCGTTGAGGAGCACCGCATCGCGGACATCGCCGTCGTTGACGACATCGTCGCGCAGGCGGAGCTTGAGGTCGATCACCGCGGTCAGCGGCTCGACCCCCGCGGTATCGACCGCCCCGAGCTGCTCGACCCAGCCGAGGATATTGTTGAGTTCGGGGACCAGCTCATCGACCTCGGCGTCGCTCATCGCGATCCGGGCGAGCTTGGCGACGTGGCGGACCTGTTCGGCGTTTACGGACATGCGTTCTTTCTTGGTCGCGATGCGAGGCCGCGTCGCTTGCGGCGGCTAGCAGGGCGCCCTGGCTTCATCAAGCGGTTGCCGCGCGCGGCGTCCCCCTCTAGGCGAAGCGCCCATGTGTGCTCGCCGCTTCCTGTTCCTGATCTTTTTCCTGACGCTCATCATGGTGGCGGGGGCGTTTGCGGTCTATCAGTTCGGCGCCAGCACGCTGACCCGCATGGCGACCCCGCAGGGCCGTTACGAGCCGCCGTCACCGCGATCGGGTCCCGATTACAAGCTCGCATCGAGCTGGCTGGCGCGTCCCGGAATTGCCGATAACCCCGCCGCATGGGTGCCCGACGGCGTGGTGACGACCATCGCGACCAGCCCGGCGGCGACGTTCTACATCCATCCGACGACTTATCTTGACCGCGACCGCTGGAATGCCGCGCTCGATCCCGGCGGCGATGCCGGGTTCCGCGCGCGGCTGTTCGTCCAGAGCCAGGCGAGCGCGTTCAACGCGGTATCGGACATCTGGGCGCCGCGTTATCGCCAGGCGGCGTTTGGAGCCTTTCTGCTCAAGAGCGAAGATGCGACCAAGGCGCTCGACCTTGCCTATCGCGACGTGCGCGCGGCGTTCGATGCATTTCTCGCTGCCCAGCCCGCCGGCACCCCGGTCATCCTTGCCGGGCACAGCCAGGGTGCGCTTCACCTGTCGCGCCTGCTCATCGATCGCCGCGCTGCGCTAAAGGGTCGGCTGGTCGCGGCCTATGTCGTGGGATGGCCGCTGTCGGTCAGCGCCGATCTGCCGGCGACTGGGCTTCCGCCGTGCAATGCGCCCGACCAGACGGGGTGTGTCCTGTCATGGCAGAGCTTCGCGGAGCCCGCCAATCCGTCGCTTGTGCTCGACAGCTGGGTCGGATCCAGGTCCGCGAGTGGCGTCGAGCGCAAGCGCGACGACATGCTGTGTACCAATCCGCTCAACGGCGCGCGCGACGGCGACGCTACGCCAGACACCAATCTCGGGACGCTCGTCCCGAATGGAGACCTTGCGAGTGCGACGATTGCGGTTGGCCAGGTCGGCGCGCGATGCGAGGATGGTTTCCTGATCGTTAACGGGCGCATTCCCCCGCTTGGGCCCTATGTCCTGCCCGGTAACAATTACCACGTTTATGATTATGCGTTGTTCTGGGGTTCGATCCGCGCCGATGTCGAGCGGCGATTGGCGGCGTTTCGCGCATGATTCACTTCGCCGCCGCCGACTTCGCCGCGGTCGCCGCGGGGCGGCTCGGCGGGCTCGACGTCGGCACCAGGACGATCGGGCTGGCGACGTGCGACGCGACGTGGAGCTTCGCCACCCCCGCCGAGACCATCCGGCGGACCAAGTTCGGTGCCGATTTCACGCGGCTGCAAGGCTTCGTCGTCGAGCATCGGCTGGCGGGGTTGGTGGTCGGGCTGCCGCTCAACCTCGACGGCAGCGATTCGCCGCGCACCCAGTCGGTCCGCGCCTTCGCGCGCAACTTGCTCCCGCTCGAACTGCCCGTATTGCTGTGGGACGAACGCTGGTCGACGGTCGCGGTCGAGCGAACAATGATCGAGGCCGACATGAGCCGGGCCAAGCGCGCCGAGAAGATCGACGCCCACGCCGCGGCGCACATCCTCCAGGCGGCGATCGACGCGCTGGCGCACTTGCCCCGCTGACGCTAGACCGCGCGCTTATGGACCTGCTTTCGATCGACAGCCTCGACGACGCCGAGATCGTTGCCATTCTCGACAGTGCGACCCGCTGGTTCGCTTACAATCGCCAGCCGCGGCGCAACGACCGCCGCCTCGACGGGCTGACCATCGTCAACGCCTTCTTCGAAAATTCGACACGGACCTTGCTCAGCTTCGAGATCGCCGCCAATCGCCTCGGCGCGCAGGTGGTGACGATGCAGGTCGAGCATAGCTCGATCAAGAAAGGCGAGACGCTCGAGGATACGGCGCGGACGCTCAACGCGATGCGCCCCGACGCGCTCGTCATTCGCCACGGCACCAGGGGTGCGCCGACCGACGTCGCGCGGCTGATGGATTGCCCGGTGATCAATGCCGGCGACGGGACCGGCGAGCACCCCACCCAGGCGTTGCTCGATGCCGCGACGATCCGCCAGCAATTCGGGCGAATCGAAGGGCTCAAGATCGCTATCTGCGGCGATATCCGGCACAGCCGGGTGGCGCGGTCGAATGCCAAATTGCTCGTCCGGCTCGGCGCCGACCTGCGCTTTGCCGGGCCACCGTCGCTGTTGCCCGACGACCTTCCCGGCGCGAGTGAGATCGATGTCGCCGTGAACGGCGCCGACGTGGTGATGATGCTGCGCGTCCAGCGCGAGCGGATGGACGAGCAATTGGGCGACACGCCGGGCGAATATCTCGCCCGCTACGGCTTGACCGGCGAGCGTTTTGCACGCGCCGCCGAGGGTGCGGTGATCATGCATCCCGGCCCGATCAACCGCGGGGTGGAGGTGGATGCCGAGCTGGCCGACCATCCGACCGCGTCGCTGATCGTGCGGCAGGTCGAGATGGGCGTCGCGGTGCGGATGGCGTGCCTCGACCGGCTCACCGCCGATCGAAGGAAGTGACGATCAGCGCGAAGCGAACTGGATCGGCGCGTCGTTATAAGCTGCGCGAACGAAGCATTTGGCGCCGGCCCGTTTGAGGGAGTTGCACAAATCGATCGCTTCACGATTGCTTGCGAACCCCTTCACCGACAGACGGTAGAAAGTGCCCTTGGCGCCGTCGAAGCGTGCCGTCACCGGCGTGTAATCACGTAGCGCGGCATGGCGGCTCGCGGCCCGGGTCCATGCCCCGGCGATGTAGCTGCGCGAATCATAGGCGCCAAGCTGAACCACCGCGCGGCTCTGGCCGCCACCGGTGCGCAGCGCGGCATTGCGGCGCAGTGCGAGGAGCGGCGCCACGCGCGCCGCCGCTGGAGCGAGCGCCGGGCGTGGAGCGCGGTCCGCAATCTCGCGCGGCACCGAGCGAACCTCGGGCATGGCAGCCACTTCGACCGCCGGCTCCGGCTCGCTTTGCGCTAGCGCGGCGGCGACGGCGACCGGTGCAGTGCCAGCGTAGCCGGGCGCGGGCTCGACGAGCACGGGCTCGACAGGCGCGGTAATCGCGACTGGCCGAGGCTGAGGCTGCGGCCCGTCGGTCGCGGCCTGGCGGGTGGCAGAGGGTGATTTGACCAGCGCCAGCCGGACCGGCTGGCCGGGATCGCTCGCGACCGGCTGGATGCCGATGAACGACGCGACTTGCGCGCTGGCCTGGCCTGGGCGCGCCATTGCCATCCACTCGGCGATTCGCGCCTTGACCTGATCGGCGGCAAGATCCTGCGCCGCGACGGTTCGCGCCGCCTGCCAATCGCCGCCAAGCGCGTAAGCCAGAGCGAGATTCTGTCGCACCCGCGCATCGGCGCCGCGCGCTCGGGCGGCAGGTTCAAGCATGGCGACGGCATCGGCGGGGCGGCCGGCAAGCGCCAGCGCGAGGCCGAGGTCGGCGGGATCGAGCAAGGATTGAGCTTCGCCGAGCATCGCCAGCGCATCGTTGGTCTTGCCCTGCGCCAGCTGGACGAGGGCATATTTGAGCACGATCTGCGGGTCGGGCGCGCCAAGCGTCAGCGCATCATGGTAGGATCGTTCGGCCGAGGCATAACGCCCCGACGCAAGATAGATATTGCCGAGCAGCGAACGGAAGGCGGCGTCGTTGGGACGATATTCGACCGCCGCTTCGCCGAGGCTGAGCGCGGTGCCAAGATCATTGGCCTGAAGCGCGGCCTGCGCCTTCATCGCAATGCCGATCTTTGAAGGATCGACCTTGACCGCCGAGGCGCTTCTGGTCCCCGTCATCGAAGTTGAACAAGCGGCGAGCGCGCCGACCAGGCCAATCGCGGTGAGGGCTTGCCCCCAATGATAGCGTCTTGCCATGATCACACTCCCTTTTCGTGTCGTTCAGCTGTTCGCGCGCTTGGCTGGTGCGCGGTCGGCCATCGACTCGAGCTCGGGCATCGAGCCGAGCAATTGGTCGAGCGCCTCGGTCACCAATTGCTGCGCCGAGCGGCCGGTGACCGCGCAGGCCAGCCGAAGCCTGAGGTGCCGGGGCGCATCGAGCCGCAGCGTGAAGGCCGCCTTGGCCTTGCTTCCCGGTGCGGCGCGCGGCCGCGGGGCGCGCGCCGGGGCGGCACCGACTTTGGCGACGGGCGCCGGTGCCGCGATGAATGCGGCGAGCGGCGTCGCAATCGGGGTCGGGACCACCGCTTGGGGGGCAGTCGGCTCGACGGCAAACGCTTCCAGCGCAATCGGTTCGGGCGCGAACGATTCGGGAGCAGTCGCAATCGGGGCAATGGCTAGCGGTGCGGCGACCGGCAGGCGTTGCGGTTTGACTGACAGAACGGGGGCATCGACCTCGATCGCGACCTCTTCCTCTTCCTCTTCCTCTTCCTCATCACTCCCGGCGGCTTCGACCGCGGGATCATAGAGTTCGGCGGTTTCGTCGACATATTCCTCGTCGCTCGATTCCTCGGTGTAATCGGCGAAGCGGTCGGCAATCTCGGCTTGCTGGTCATGGACTGGCGACGCGACTGGAGTCAGCGCGGCGAGCGGATTGCGCAGCGCCGGCTCGGACAATTCGGCGCCGAATGCGTCATGATGATCGTCGCGCATCTGGGCCAGCGCCGGCCTAGGCGCTTCAAAGCCCATGTCGTTCCAGCCCAGATCCTCAAGCCCCGAGCCGACCTGGCCGAAGCCTTGCGGACGCATGGCCGGGCGCGCCGCGCCCTTGCGAGCGAGCAGTCCCGACGACAGGCTTGCGAATGCCTTGGGTTCTCCCATCGGAGCCACTCCTTACTGGCCCGCCACGCGGCGGCCGAAGCCCCCGACGGGACGTGGCGTGATGGGCGCAGCAGCGCCAGGCGCCGCGAACACGGTGCGGCGGAAGTTCTTTTCCAGCCGGTCGGAAATATAGTCCCACAGCTCGATCACTTCGCGCGCCGAGCGTCCCTTGGGATCGACTTCCATGACCGTGCGGCCGTCGATCATCGAGGCGGCATAGTCGGTGCGGTGGTGGAGCGTAACCGGGGCGACCGTGCCATGCTGCGACAGCGCGACCGCGGCCTCGTAGGTGATCTTGGCCTTGGGCGTTGCGCCGTTGACGACGAACAACAAGGGCTTGCCGGCGCGGTCGCATAGATCGACCGTGGCGCCCACCGCACGCAAATCATGCGGGCTTGGGCGGGTCGGGATGACGATCAGTTCGGCCACCGCGATGACCGACTGGATCGCCATGGTAATCGCTGGCGGAGTGTCGATGACCGCGAGACGGAAACCCTGCTGGCGGAGCACTTCGAGATCCGCCGAGAGCCGCGCAACGGTGGTCTGGGCGAACGCCGGCATGTCGTCGGTGCGTTCGTTCCACCAGTCCGCAAGGCTGCCCTGCGGATCGATATCGATAAGACAGACGGGGCCGGCACCAGCCAGCTGCGCCTGCACCGCGAGGTGGCCGGACAAGGTCGTTTTCCCCGACCCGCCCTTCTGCGATGCCATTGCCAGAACGCGCATTCTATTCCCCTCGCCCAAAATGACGGCCTATGGCGATCATGTGACGCCCAAGCCCCTAAATATTGGTTAATGTTGGCCCGACCTTGTTGCGCCGCGCGCTCCTTGGCAAAGCTGGACCGGATGCGATATTTTTCGAGGGCCCGGTCATGAAGTTCGAATTGTTCGTCGGCGCCCTGCTGCTGGCCGCGCCGCTTCCGGCGCAGAGCGTACGAAGCGGGATCGAGTTATGGCAAAAAGGCCAGGTCGAGGCCGCGGTCGCAGTGTGGACGCCACTGGCGGCCAAGGGCGATGCCGACGCCGCCTTCAATCTTGGCCAGGCCTATCGCCTCGGCAAGGGCGTGCCGCTCAACCTGGCGCGCGCGCATCAATATCTCGAGCAAGCGGGACGCACGGGGCACGTCGACGCCGCCGCGACGCTGGGAATATTGTTGTTCCAGAACGGCAATCGCACTGGAGCGATGCGCTGGATCAAACTTGCCGCCGACGGCGGGGAACCGCGCTCCCTGCTCCTCTATGGCGTCGCGCTCTACAATGGCGACGGGATCGCGGCCGATCCGACCAGCGGCTATGCGTATGTCAGCCGCGCCGCGGCGCAAGGCATGGCGAGTGCCAAGGAAACGCTGGCCGACATGGACGCGGCGATGAGCCTCGATCAACGCGTGAAGGGCCTCGCCATGGCCAAGGCGATGGTGATCGCTCGCCAAACCCCGCCGCGAGCGTCGAAGGCGGTTGCGCCGAACTCGGGCAAGACGGCTCCCGCGCTCCCCCAGGTCGGCGCAACCGCACTGCCGCCAACCGCGTCATCGGTTGACTGGCGGATCCAGCTAGGCGCATTCGGCCAGCGCGCCAGCGCCGAAGCGCTGTTCGCGCGACTGCGCGGCAAGCTCGGCGCGCGGCAGGCGCATTATATTCCTGTGGGCAAGGTCGTCCGGCTCCAGGTCGGCCCCTATGCCAGCCGCGCCGCCGCGACGTCGGCGTGCGCCACGCTTGGCGGCCAGGCCTGCTTCGCCGTCGTGGCGCGCTAGGCGAGCACCCAGTCAGCGCGCCTGATGCCCTGCGCCCACAGCAAGGCATCCAGGCCATGATGATCGAGCCGGGCATCGGCGACGGCGGCGAGCGCGGGCTTGGCGCGATAGGCGATGCCAAGTCCTGCCGCTTCGATCATCGCAATGTCGTTGGCGCCGTCACCGACGGCGAGGACGTCGGCCCGATCTGCGCCGAGCGACTCCCTTGCCTCGACCAGCGCGCGCGCCTTGTAAGCGGCATCGACGATGCGGCCAGTGACGGTTCCTGACAGACGTCCGTCGCTTGCCGCCAGCACGTTCGCCTCGACCCGTTCAAACCCAAGCAGCGCGGCGACCGGTCCGGCAAAGGCAGTGAAGCCCCCGGAGACGAGCAAGGTCATCGCGCCGCGCGAACGCATCGTCCGGACCAGCGTCGCCGCGCCCGGATTGGGCCGCACCCGTTCGGCGAGGCAACGCTCGACAGCCGATTCATCGAGGCCCCGGAGCAGCATGACGCGCTCGCGAAGCGCGGCGGCGAAATCGAGCTCGCCCAGCATCGCGCGTTCGGTGATCGCGGCAATGGCGGGCTTGATCCCGGCGTAGTCGGCCAGCTCGTCAATGCATTCCTGACCGATCATCGTCGAATCCATGTCGGCGACCAGCAGTTTTTTCTCGGCCACAGCCTTACCGACCGGAATGATATCGACGCTTTCCCACCCTTCGAAAGCGGCGCGCATCTGCAACGATGTCGCTTCGGCCTCGAGCGCGGCGACACTGCCCGGTTCGATCCACTGCGCGAGGCGCGCCCCGGGCAGGCGCGCCAGCGCCGCGCGCAACAGCCTTTCGTCGAGCCGGTCGGCTGCTATCAGCGTGGCAATGGTCAAGCGCGCATCCCCTCCCGTCGCCCTCATTGCCGGTCCGACCGCGAGCGGCAAGTCCGCGCTTGCGCTGGCCCTCGCGGAGGCTTCGGGTGGGGTGATCATCAATGCCGACAGCGCGCAACTCTATCGCGACCTGCCGATCCTGTCCGCCGCCCCCTCCCCCGCCGATCAGGCGCGCGCCGAGCATCGCCTGTACGGTGTGCGCGACGGCGCCGATACGTGCTCGGCCGCCGAATGGGCCGACCTGGCGCGCACCGAGATCGACGCGCTGCACGACGCCGATCGCCTGCCGATCGTGGTTGGCGGGAGCGGGCTTTACCTGCGCAGCTTGCTTGACGGGATCGCGCCGATCCCGCCGATCGACCCCGACATCCGCGCCGAGGTGCGCGGCGCGAGCGTGGCCGAGAACCTTGCCGCCTTGACCCCGCTCGACCCGTGCGCGGCGACGCGGCTCAATGCGGGCGATACATCGCGGATCGCGCGTGCGCTCGAAGTGATTCGCTCGACCGGCCGGACCCTGGCGCACTGGCAGCAGCAGCGCAGCGGCGGGATCGGCGCGCGGATCGCGCTGCGACCGCTGATCCTCCTGCCGCCGCGCGACTGGCTGATCGAACGCTGCGACCGGCGCTTCGCATCGATGGTCGATGATGGCGCGATTGCGGAAGTGACCGCGTTGCTCGAGCGCCAGCTCGATCCCGACCTGCCGGTGATGCGCGCGATCGGGGTGCGCGAGCTGGGCGCCGCGGTTCTCGGCGACGTCCCCCTCGACCAGGCTATTGCCGCTGGCCAGATCGCGACGCGCCGCTATGCCAAGCGGCAATATACCTGGTTCGCGCACCAGCCGCCGCCCGAATGGCCGCGGTGGAGCGATGTTGTCGAGCAGCCGGCCGCCGCGCTGGCGCTGTTCGACGCGGCGCGCTAGCCCGTCGCGATGAAGCTGCTGCGTGACGCCGACATCGATCCCGCCCCACTCGAGGGCAAGCGCGTCGCCATCATCGGCTACGGCAATCAGGGGCACGCCCAAGCACTCAACCTCAACGACAGCGGGATCGACGTGGTGGTCGGAATTCGCGATGGGTCGCCAAGCACCGATCGCGCCGCCAGCGACGGCATCGCGACTGCCTCATTGGCCGAGGCTGCGGCGAGCGCG
>JALYRH010000035.1 GCA_030855425.1 Pseudomonadota bacterium | reverse complement strand
AGCGTCCGCGACCCGGCGGTGACCGGGACGACTTCGGCGCCCATCAGCTTCATCCGGAACACGTTCAACGACTGCCGCTCGACGTCGTCGGCGCCCATGTAGATTTTGGTCCCAAGCCCGAACAATGCCCCGGCGAGCGCGGTCGCGACGCCGTGCTGACCGGCCCCCGTTTCGGCGATCAGCCTAGTCTTGCCCATGCGCATGGCGAGCAAGCCCTGGGCGAGGACCTGGTTGGTCTTGTGCGCCCCGCCATGGAGCAGATCTTCGCGCTTCAAATAGATTTTGGCTTTGCCAGCGCCAAGGTTGCGGCACAATGTCAGCGGCGTCGGCCGCCCGGCATAGGTCGACAGCAGCCCGGCCAGTTCGGCATTGAAGGCGTCGTCCTGCTGCGCGTCGAGAAACGCCGCCTCGAGCTGCTCCAACGCGGGGACGAGGATTTCGGGAACATATGCCCCGCCATAGCGCCCGAACCGGCCGTTCTGCCTCATGTCAAATCTCCACGCGAACCGGGCCGCAGCGCGGCGAACAATGCTTGAACCCTGACCGGGTCCTTGACCCCTGGACGGGCTTCGACCGATGAGCCGACGTCGAGCCCATAAGCCCCCACCCGCGACGCGGCGCGGGCGTTGCCGGGGCCAATGCCGCCAGCCAGAAACCCACCCGAAAGATCAGCGCGGCCGTCGAGCAGGGTCCAGTCGAAGCTCACCCCCGTCCCCCCCTCGCCGCTATCGAACAGGCTGCGATCGGCCCCGGCGCGCGCCGGGGCTGCGTCCGCACACACCGCCCATATTTCAATGCCGTCGGGAAGCTGTTGACGTACGGCGGCGACGTCCTCGGTGCCGTGAAGCTGGACTCCGTCGAGCACGAGCTCGCGGGCCGCCGACACGACCTCCTCGGCCGGGGCATCGCGAAACACCCCAACCGTCTTGATCCCGTGCCGCTGCGCTATTTCGACCAGCCCGCGCGCCTGCTCGACGGTCACCGCGCGCGGCGTGCGGGGGACGAAGATCATCCCGGCGTGCGTTGCGCCCGATCGCGCGGCAAGTTCGACATCGTCGGCCCGCGTCAGCCCGCACAATTTGACCCGGCCATGGACCAGCGCCCGCGCCGCATCGACCACGTCCGGCGCCGCCATCAACGCCGAGCCGACCAGAAAGGCATCGACGATCGGCGTCAGCCGTTCAACATCGCCCCGTGACCCGATGCCCGATTCCGAAATGACCAGCACATGCTTCGGCACCAGCGGCGCAAGCCGCTCGGTCACGCCGAGATCAGTCTTGAGCGTTTTCAAGTCGCGATTGTTTATCCCGATGATTTGCGCGCCCAGCCCGACCGCGCGCGCCAGCTCGGGCTCGTCATGCACTTCGACGATCGCATCCATTCCAAGCCGCTTCGCCTCTCCCAGCACGGCAATTGCAACAGCATCGTCGAGCACCGACATCATGACCAGCACCGCGTCGGCGCCAAACGAACGCGCTTCGCTGACCTGCGCCACATCGACAATGAAATCCTTGGCGAGGATCGGGCCGTCGAACTTCGCGCGGACCATCGCCAGATCGTCGAGCGAACCGCCGAAATCCTCGCCATCGGTAAGCACGCTGATCGCGTCGGCGATGGGCGCATAAGCAGCGACGGCCTGCTCGACACTGACCGCGCTGCGGTGCCCAGAGGGCGAGGCGCGCTTGACCTCCATGATGAAGCGCGCACCCGGCCGAGCAAGCGCGGCGCGCAGGCTGCGCGTGGTCGGCTCGGCGGCGACCGGTCCGGACAGTCGCGCAGCGACTTCGCTCCGTTTGCGCGCAACGATCCGCGCCAGGACATCAGCCATTGCTTGCCTCGACATAGGCATCAAGCACCGCCCCGGCTCGTCCCGACAGCAAGGCGTTGCGCGCCAGATCGGTCCCCTCGCGCAAGTCCGGCGCCTTGCCGGCGGTCATCAGCAGCGCGCCGGCATTGAGCGCAACGATATCGTTTTCGGGCCGTGACCCCTGGCCCGCGAGCAGCAGCTTGAGCCGCACCGCATTCTCGCTCGGATCGCCCCCGGTGACGACGCTCAACGGCGCGCGTTCGAGCCCGGCATCCTCGGGCGTCAGCTCGAGCTCACTCATCACGCCGCTGGACAGCCGGATTGCGCGGGTCTCGCCGTGGAGCGCGACCTCGTCGAGCCCTGAGCCGTGAACAATGAGCGCATGGCTTACCCCGACGGCGGCAAGCGTCTGGGCGATGCGGCGGAGCATCTTGGGATCGGCGACGCCGAGCAGTTGCACCGGCGGGCGCGCCGGATTGATGCACGGCCCGAGCAAATTCATCACCGTGCGCACCGACAATTGGCGGCGGACCAACGCGGCATGCTTCATTCCCGGATGATAAGCAGGAGCGAACAGGAAGCAGAAGCCGGTTTGGTCGAGCAGTCGCCGGGCGGTCACAGGATCGACCTCGATTCGCGCGCCCAATTGCTCGAGCACGTCGGCCGAGCCGCATTTCGAGCTGACGCTGCGATTGCCGTGCTTGGCGATCGGAAGGCCGCACGCCGCGGCGGCGAAGGCGGCGGCGGTCGAGACGTTGATCAGCCCCGACCCGTCGCCGCCAGTCCCGCAGCAGTCGGCGAACAGATAATCGGGCCGCTCGAACGGCAAGGCGGCGGCCGATAGCGCCGTTGCCGCGCCGATCATTTCCTCGGCGGTTTCGCCCTTCATGCGAAGCGCGATCAGCATCCCGGCAATCTCGGCCGGTTCCAATTTGCCGAGCACCAGCCGCTCGAACAGATGCTGGGCATCCTCGCTCGACAGATCTTCCCCGGTCAGCAATTTGGGCAACGGATTGGGCACCGGACCGAGGTCGACGACGGGCACGGCGGCTAAAGCAGCGGATGAAGGCATTTTGGAATTCACTCTCTTGAACGGTCGGCGGCAGGCAATAAAAAACCCGCCGGACAGGCGGGCGAGGATCGGATCGGTTGGTGGTTAAATCACCAGCCGCGCCATCGCGCCGCCTCGAATAAGGTCGAACGCCACCACCACCGCCGGGCAGCGCCGTCTGTCGCAAAAATGGTCGAGCGGTTCATGCCGCAATCTTCTTCGCCGCGGTGCGCGCTGTCAACCCGGCGAAGGCCCGTCGCCGCTCCCCGGCCCAGTCGAGCAACCCGTCGAGCAGCCGGGCACCCATGGGGGTCAGGATCGATTCGGGATGGAATTGGAGCCCGAACTGACCTTCGTCGAAGTTGCTTACCGCCATTGCCATGCCGTCGAGAACCGCGTGGACGCGGAGTCGTTCCGGAATATCGTTGAGCGGCGTGCACAGCGAATGGTAGCGCCCGACCCGCATCGGGCTTGGCAGCCCCGCAAACGGCCCGCACCCGTCATGGTCGATCGCAGAACTTTTGCCGTGGCAGGGTTCGTGCGCGCGCACCACGCGGCCCAGGTGATGGTCGACGATCGCCTGATGGCCAAGACAGACGCCAATCAGCGGAATTTGTCCCGCGGCAAGCGCGATCAACTCCATGCAGCAGCCAGCATCGCGCGGGCCGCCCGGGCCGGGGGACAGCATGATCAGCGCCTCGTACCGCAGCGCATAGGCATACGCTTCGCCCGCGCTGATCGCCTGATCGACGACCTCGACACTGGCGCCGCCGGCGCGACATGCCGCGGCGAGATGGGCGGTGAAACTGTCGCGATTGTCGATCATCAGCACGTTGGCGCGGCGCAGCGGTGCGCTGGCGCGGCGCATTGGCTGGGCAAGTCCATCGGGCTTGAAAGCAATGATCATCCGGACGCGCCTTTCGCGGGAGCGCGGCTGTCACAGCCCGCCGGCACCGGGCCGACGACGAAACGCCTCTCGCATGCGCACGAGCAAAGCGCTCGACGCCTCCCGCAGTCAAGCGCTTTGTCCGGGGGTTGCGCGATCGCTGCGGCGACCCTAGAGGAGCGTTCCATTGTTCTATCATGGTGTAACAAAGTTGTCCGATTCGTCATATTCAACCGCTTCTCCAATCGCGCTCATCGACCAGTTAGCCGAGGTGCTGGCGGCGGTGCGCGATGCCGACGAGGCGCGCGCCTTGCTCGCTGACCTGTGCACTCCGGCCGAGGTTCACAGCCTCGCCGAGCGGTGGCAGGTCGCGCGGCTGCTCGACCAGGGCAAGCTCACCTATCGCGAGATCCATGACGCCACGGGGGTCAGCACGACGACCATCGTCCGCGTCGCGCGTTTCCTTCGCCAGGAAGGCAACCGCGGTTATCGGCTGCTGCTCGATCGCCAGCAGGCGCTTGCCCGATGAGTCCCGACCGCAACCGCCTCCACATCGCGATCCAGAAGTCGGGCCGATTGTCGGAGCGCAGCCGTCAATTGCTCAGGGACGCCGGGCTCAAGATCAGCGACGGCGGCAACAATCCGCTGACCGCGCGCGCCGAAAATTTTCCGCTCGACCTGATGTTCGTCCGCGACGACGACATTCCGACGTTCGTCGCCGACGGCGTGTGCGAACTCGGCATCGTCGGACAGAATGTGCTCGAGGAATATGCGCTCGGCCAATCGGGGCGGCGGTTCGACGAAGTCGCCAGGCTCGGCTTCGGCCGCTGCTCACTCAAGATCGCCGCCCCCGAGAGCCTTAACTTCTTTTGCGCATCGATGCTCGCCGGACAGCGGATTGCAACCAGCTACCCGCGACTGCTTGGCCGCTTTCTCGCGCAACGCGGGATCGAGGCCGAGGTGGTGACGATGCGCGGCGCGGTCGAACTCGCCCCGCGGCTCGGCATCGCGCGTTTTATCTGCGATCTGGTCTCGACCGGCGCGACATTGGAAGCGAACGGGCTGGCGGCAGTCGAGGACGTGTTCGATAGCGAAGCCGTGCTGGTCCGCACGTGCAAGCCGATCGACGCCGACCATGCCACCAAGGCACAGGCGCTCCAGACCCGCATCGAAGGCGTCATCGCCACCGCCGAGAGCAAGTATATCGTCCTCAACGCGCCCGAAAGCGCGCTCGCCGCGATCGCCCAGATCCTGCCCGGCGCCGAGGCCCCGACGGTGGTTCCGCTGGCCGGTCGACCGGGCCATTTCGCCGTCCAGGCGGTGTGCCAGGAATCGGTGTTCTGGGAGACCCTCGAACGCCTGAAGGCGGCGGGCGCATCGGCAATTCTCGTCATGCCGATCGAAAAGATGATGTTGTGATCGAACGCTTCACCGGCAACGACCCCGCCGCGCTCAATCGGCCGACCGCTCGCGACGACCCCGCATTGCTCGACGCGGTGCGGGCGATCGTTGCCGACGTTCGCGCGCGCGGCTGGGACGCATTGGTCGAACAGGCGCTGCGCATCGACCGCGCGCCGCCCGAGCGAATTGCGGTCGCGCCATTTGCCGATCTGGCGCGCACCACCCTCTCCGCCGCCGCATTCGCGGCAATGTCCCTTGCCCGACGCAACGTCGAGCGGTTTCATCGCCAGACCCGCCCGCGCGATGTCGAAGTGGTAACGATGCCCGGTCTTAGCGTCGCCAAACAGTGGCGGCCGCTGGAAAGCGCGGGACTTTACGTCCCCGGTGGCAAGGCGCCCTTATTCTCGACGCTGATGATGCTCGCCTTGCCAGCGCGGGTCGCCGGCGTGCGCGCACTCACCGTCGTCACTCCGCCGCGCCGCGAAGGCGGGCTCGATCCGGCAATCGCGCTCGCCGCCGAGATGTGTGGGATCGAGGCGATCTGGACCGTCGGCGGGGCGCAGGCGATTGCCGCTTTGGCATTCGGCGCGGGGGAGATCGGCTCAGTCGACCGCATCGCTGGGCCGGGCAACGCGTGGGTCGCGGCAGCCAAAGCGCTGGTCGCCTCGCTGCCAGGCGGCCCGGGGATCGATCTTCCCGCGGGACCGTCCGAGCTGATGGTCATCGCCGACGCCAGCGCCGACCCCGCGATCGTTGCCGCCGACCTGCTGAGCCAAGCCGAGCATGATGCCACTGCCCAAGTCATCCTGGTTTCCCCCGACGGAACTTTGATCGACGCGGTCGAGGTCGAGCTGGACCGTCAAGTCGCGGAAATGGGCGGCGACTTCGCCCCCGCCCGCGCGATCCTGTGCGACAATCTCGACCAAGCGGTGGCGATTGCCAACGCCTATGCGCCGGAACATCTCAGTCTCGCGACCGACGAGGCGGAAGCGCTGATTGGCCGCATCACCAGCGCCGGGGCAATCTTCGCCGGGCACGATGCGGCCGAGACCTTCGGCGACTATCTTGCCGGGTCGAGCCACGTCCTTCCAACCGACGGCGCGGCGCGCTTCACCGGCGGGGTGTCGACGTTGAGTTTCATGAAGGCGATCACCGTCCAGCGCGTCTCCTCGACCGCAGCGCGCGCGATCGCCGGCCCCGCCGCCGTGCTTGCTCGACTGGAAGGGCTTGAGGCGCACGCGCGCGCTGCCGAGCGACGAGCATGAGCCTCGTCGCCCGCCTCGCCCGCCCCGAGATTCTCGCGCTGTCGCCGTGCGACATTGCCGGCGCGCCGCTGCCTGGAACAGTGCGCCTCGACGCGAACGAAAACCCCTTCGCGTCGCTGGTCGCGGGACAGGCAGGGATCAACCGCTATCCCGAGCCGCAGCCCGCCGCGCTTCGTCAGCGGCTCGCCGACCTTTATGGCGTCGCGCCTGCCTCGTTGTGGGTCGCGCGCGGCAGCGACGATGCGATCGAGTTGCTGATCCGCGCCTTCTGCCGCGCCGGAATTGACAGCGTCGCCATCGTCGAGCCGACGTTCAGCGCCTATGCTCAATTCGCGCGAGTCCAGGGCGCGGGGGTAATCGCGGCGCGACTCACCGACCAGCTTGAATTCGACGCCACCGCCGTCCTCGCCGCGATCGGAGACAAAGCGCCTAAGCTGTTGTTCCTGTGTACCCCCAACAATCCCACCGGTAGCGCGATCGTCCCCGACGACGTGCGGCGGATCGCGGCGGCGCTGCCCGACACGCTGGTGGTCATCGACGAAGCTTATGCCGAGTTCTCGGACTCCGCGAGCTTCGCCGGCGAAGCGACTGGCAACATCGTCGTCCTGCGCACGCTGTCGAAGGCCTATGGACTGGCCGGCGCGCGGATCGGTTGCGCGATCGCCGATCCCGAGATCATCGATCTGATCGCCCGAGTGTCCCCGCCCTATCCGCTTCCCACCCCATCGATTGCCGCCGCGCTCGATGCGCTCGGTCCCGAGCGAATGCCGCTCCACGCGCAGCGGGTGAAGCGCCTCATCGCCGACCGTGACACGCTTGCGGCGCAACTTGCCGATGTGGCCGAAATTGAGCGCATTCGCGTCGGCGGCAATTTTCTTTTCATCGAAGTGACCGACCCCGCCGGCCTTGCGCGGCGCCTCGCCGCCGCCGCGGTGCGGGTCCGGTTTCGCCCCAATGCCGCGCCGGGCGGGGTCCGGGTGACGGTCGGCACCGAGGCCGAGAATCGCACCATGCTCGCGGTGTTCGGCGTCTCCGCCGTCGACCTACCTTCGCGCCGTGCTGATATCGTCCGCGACACCAGGGAAACGCGGATTGCGCTCGCCATCGATCTCGATCGCCCCGAACCCCGTCGCATCGACAGCGGCATTCCGTTCTACGACCACATGCTCGATCAGGTCGCCGCGCATGGCGGGTTCTCGCTCACGCTTGCGTGCACTGGCGACCTCGAGATCGACCCCCACCACAGCATCGAGGATATCGCAATCGCGCTTGGCCAGGGCTTGAGAGCAGCGCTCGGGGACAAACGCGGGATCGGTCGCTTCGGCTTTGCCTTGCCGATGGACGAGACCAGCGCCGAAGTGCTGATCGACCTGTCGGGCCGCCCGTTCGCCAAATTCGACGGCCATTTCACCACAGCCGCGGTGGGTGGCCTGCCGACCGAGATGGTGCCGCACATTTTCCGCAGCCTTGCCGACAGCCTCGGCGCCGCAATCCATGTCCGCGTGACCGGCGACAATGACCACCACAAGGTCGAGGCCTGCTTCAAGGCGTTCGGCCGGGCACTCCGCCAGGGCCTGGCGATCGAGGGACGCGCCGATTTGCTCCCCTCGACAAAAGGACAGCTGTGAGCGCATTGGCGATCCTCGACCTTGGCTATGGCAACACCGATTCGATACGGCTCGCGTTCGCGCGGCTTGGGGTCGAGGCCGAGTTGGTCAATAATCCAGCGGCCGCCGAACAGGCCGATCGGCTGGTGTTGCCCGGAGTCGGCGCGGCGGGGTTTGCGATGAACAGGCTGAGCGCTGCTGGGCTGATCGAGCCACTCCGGCGGCGGACCAAGCCGTTGCTCGGCATCTGCCTTGGCATGCAGATGATGTTCGACTTCTCGGACGAAGGCGACACGCCGATGCTGGGGCTTGTTTCCGGGCGGGTCCGCGCGCTCGACCCCGCGCCAGGGCAGCCCGTCCCGCACATGGGCTGGACCCGAATCGATCAGGCCGCAGGCGTGGGACTCGACGCAGGCAATTATGTTTATTTCGCGCACGGTTTCGCGTGTGACGATGGACCCGCCAGCGCCGCGCGCGCGTCGTATGGCCGAACGATCCCGGCAGCGATCCGCCAAGATCATCTGTGGGGTGCGCAATTCCACCCCGAGCGCTCGTCGGCAGCCGGGTCGCGCTTCCTGCAAGCGTTCCTCGACGCATGAAACTGCTTCCTGCCATCGACCTCATCAGCGGCCGCTGCGTGCGCCTGGCGCAAGGCGATTTCGCGCGCGAGACCAGCTATTCGGACAACCCCGCCGCCGCGCTCGCCGCCTTCCGCTCGGGCGGCGCGGAGGAAGCGCATCTCGTTGACCTCGACGGCGCGCGCGCCGGGGCGCCGCGCCAGCATGAGCTACTCGCCAGTCTCGCTTGCGACAGCAACCTGCGGCTTCAGGTCGCAGGCGGGTTTCGCACGCCAGAGCAGGTTGCGACCATGCTCGCCGCGGGAACTGAGCGGGTCGTGATTGGGAGCCTCGCGCTAACCGACCCGGCCGCTTTCATGGGTATGCTTGACCGCTTCGGGCCTGAACGCCTGACGCTCGCGCTTGACGTACGGCTCGAGGACGGCGCAGCAATTGTGGCGATGCACGGCTGGGAAATCGGCTCAGGGCGGACATTGAGCGAAGTGCTCGGCAATTTTCCTTCCGTCCGCCACCTGCTCGTCACCGACATCGCTCGTGACGGCATGTTGAGCGGGCCAAACGTCGGCTTGATGACGTCGATTCTGGCTGCATTTCCGAATATCCAGCTTCAGGCCTCGGGGGGAGTCAGCACACTCGCTGACCTCGTCGCCTTGCGCGCCACCGGCGCGGCGCGCGCCATCGTCGGCAAGGCAATCTGGGAAAAAAGATTCACGGTCGCCGAAGGAATTGCTCATGCCCGCGGCTAGGATCATTCCGTGCCTCGATGTCGCCGACGGGCGGGTCGTCAAAGGCGTCCAGTTCCGCGATCATCGCGACGTCGGCGACATCGTCGACCATGCGCTTCGTTACCGCGACGAGGGCGCCGACGAGTTGGTCTTCTACGACATCACTGCGAGCGCAGACCGCCGCAGCCTCGACCCCGCGTGGGTGCGGCGCGTGTCGGCGGTGATCGACATTCCCTTTTCGGTCGCGGGGGGGATCGGCGATGTCGACACCGCCGCGCGCTGCCTATCCGCCGGCGCCGACAAGGTCAGTGTCAATACACCCGCGCTGGCCCGTCCAGAGCTGATTGCCGAACTGGCCGCGGCATTCGGCCGGCAATGCGTCGTGCTCGGCATCGACAGCCTCAGCAGCGCTGATCGCGGCTGGAGCGTCAAGCAGTTCACTGGCCGACCGGAGGCTACTACCGACGCGGGGCGTGAAACGATCGACTGGGCGCGCGAAGCCGTGGCGCTGGGCGCGGGGGAGATCGTTCTCAACTGCATGGATCGCGACGGCGTAAGTAACGGCTATGACCTCGACCAGCTGCGCGCACTGGTCGCGGCGGTCGACGTTCCGGTGATCGCATCGGGTGGCGCGGGAACCCCGGCGCACTTCGCCGAAGCCTTCGCCGCCGGAGCCAGCGGCGCCCTGGCGGCAAGCGTTTTTCATGACCGCCGCATCGCCATTCCCGACCTCAAGGGCTATCTCGCGGACCATGGCATTGAGGTGCGCCGATGATCGACCCGGGCCTGCTTGACTGGGCCAAAATGGACGGTCTCATTCCGGCGATCGTTCAACATGCCACGACCGGCGAAGTCCGGATGCTCGGTTATATGGACCGCGCCGCGCTCAACGCGACAATCGCCGATCGGCTGGTGACGTTTTACAGCAGATCGCGCGGGGGACCGTGGCGGAAGGGCGAAACCAGCGGCAATCTGCTCGAGGTGATCGACATTCGCATCGATTGCGACCGCGATGCTTTGCTGGTCCTGGCCCTTCCGCGCGGGCCGACCTGTCACACCGGAAGCGACAGCTGCTTCGGTGACGATGGAGCACCGGGGATCGGCTTTGTCGCGGAGTTGGCCGCGACCGTCGCCGCGCGCGCTGCTGCCGACCCCGCGACCAGTTACACCGCGCGGCTAATCGGCGAGGGCGTCAAGCGGCTGGCGCAAAAGGTCGGCGAGGAGGGGGTTGAGGTAGCGCTCGCCGCCGTCGCCGGAGAGACTGGCGAGCTAACCGCGGAGGCCGCCGACCTCGTCTATCATCTGACCGTCTTGCTCGAGGCTGGCGATTCATCGTGGGACGCGGTGATCGGCGAACTAAAGCGCCGTCACGCGGAGAGCAAGGCGACCGCTTCGTCGTAAAGCGCTCGGCTCGCCGCCGCGACCACATCGCCACCCTGAAGGTCGTCTCCGCCCGCCCAATTGCCAATCGCCCCGCCGGCGCCGCGCACGACCGCGACCAACGCGTCATAATCGTGCGGCTTCAAGTCGCGCTCGACGACCAGGTCGAGGCCGCCCGTCGCGACTCGCGCATAGGCCAAAGCGTCGAGTCCGAAGCGCGTCAGCCGGACTGCGCGCCGTACGTGCTCGAACGGCGCCGGGTCGGCGAACAAATAAGGATCGGTGGTCGACAGTCGCGCCTCGGTCAACGATCTGCAACCGCTGGTCCGTACCGGCACGCCGTTATGCATTGTCACGTCGTCGAGACCCAGCAGCGTCTCGTTCAAGGCGGGCAAATCAATCATTCCCGCGACATGGCGTTCGTCGACGATCAACCCGACGAGTATTGCCCAGCTCGGCAAGCCGCACACCAGGGCACGGGTGCCGTCGACCGGATCGAGGCTCCAGCACACCGCTGCGCCGTCGCGAACGGCGCCATATTCCTCGCCCCGGATCGCGTGATCCGGATATGCTTTTTCTATCGCCGCACGCAGCGCGCGTTCGGCGGCGCGGTCGGCTTCGGTGACCGGGTCGAAGCCCTCGCCAGCCTTATTTTCGGCATGAAGCCCCGCCGCCAGTTCGGTCGCGATCGCGGCGCGGGCGACGCTCGACAGATGGTTGAAAAAGGCGCGGTCCATGCTTGGCCTCAAAGCACCCCGCCCCCTTGACCGCAAGGCCGGCGCCCGCTTGGGCCGCCCGAGTGAAACAATTTGATGTAATCATTCTTGGCGCCGGCGCGGCGGGCCTGATGGCGGCGATGGTCGCGGGGCAGCGGGGCAAACGCGTGCTACTGGTCGATCATGCCGACGAGCCGGGCAAGAAAATCCTCATTTCGGGCGGCGGCCGGTGCAACTTCACCAATCTTCACACCGCCCCCGACCGCTATTTGTCGGCCAATCCGCACTTCATGAAGTCGGCGCTGGCGCGGTACAGCGCTCGCGACTTTGTCGACCTAGTCGAACAGCATGGCATTGCGTGGCACGAAAAGACGCTCGGCCAACTGTTTTGCGATGGATCGGCCAGGCAGATTGTTGCGATGCTATGGGATGGATGTTCCGTGGCGGGGGTCGAGCTGTGGCTCGGTCAAGCAGCGAGCGTTGAGCGCGGCGAGGGATTTGCCATCACCTGTGGAGAGCGCGCCGCCCGCGCGCCGCGTCTCATCCTCGCCACTGGTGGGCCGTCGATCCCCCGAATGGGCGCAACGAGCTTCGCTTACGATCTCGCTCGATCGTGGGGGCTCAAGATCGTCGAGCCGCGTCCCGCGCTGGTGCCGCTGACGCTCGCCGGGGACGATTTGTTGTTTCGCTCGCTGTCCGGGGTCGCTGCGCCGGTGATTGCCCGCGCCGCCAATGGCCCGGCCTTCCGCGAGGCCGCGCTGTTCACCCACCGCGGCCTGTCGGGTCCGGCAATCCTGCAAGTGTCGAGCTATTGGCGCAACGGCGAAGCGGTGGTCATCGACTTTCTCCCCGACGCGCCCGCCTATTGGCTTGCCGACGCCAAGCGCGCCGATCCGCGCCGCTCGGTCCTCCGCCTGATAGAACAACGCCTGCCCGCGCGCCTCGCCGAAACGCTTGGCGGACGGCTGTCGCTTGATGGACCGATCGGCGGGCTCGGCGACCGTGCGCTGGCCGCGGCGGAGGGGCAATTGCGCAATTGGCGCTTCACGCCGAACGGCAGCGAGGGCTATGCCAAGGCCGAAGTGACGATTGGCGGCATCTCCACCGCCGAACTCAGCTCGCAGACCATGTCCGCGAAGCGCATCCCCGGATTGTTCGTCATCGGCGAAGCGGTCGACGTTACCGGCTGGCTCGGCGGCTACAATTTTCAATGGGCCTGGGCGAGCGGGCATGCCGCGGGACAGGCGGCCTAGCCCGTCCCGTGCCCACCGCGTGGCGGAATCATGCTGCAGTGCGGCAGAACTATGCTAAAGAATGAAACTCGCACCGGGGTTCCGCGTTGTCATTGGGAGTGGGCCGAATGTGCGTTCGGAGCCTGTGACTTTTCGAAGGTGCCCGCATGCTGATTAATGATACTTTGGTTCTTCCCGATGCCGAGACGGTAACGCCGGGTTCGCGCCACGCTCCCGTGCGGCGGCTTGCGCTGATCGGAAATGCGCTGCCGCGAAAATGCGGGCTTGCAACGTTCACGAGTCACGTCGCCGATGCGCTTCGCAAGCGCTACCCCGAACTAATCCTCGACCATTATGCAATCGATGACGAAACTGGCGTAACCTACCCCGACGATATTCGCATCATCAGCCTCGATCACATTGCCGCTTACCGCGACGCCGCAGGGCGCATCGAGGCGAGCGGTGCGGGCGCGATCTGGCTCCAGCATGAATTTGGCATTTTCGGCGGCGAGGCCGGGGCTCACATTCTTGACCTGCTCAATTCGACTAGCCTGCCGGTGATCGTAACGCTTCACACGGTGCTCGAAAAGCCCACTCCCGCCGAGCGCGCGGTGTTCGAGCGCTTGCTCGCCCGCGCTGATCATTTGGTCGTTATGGCGACCAACGGCGTCGATATATTGCGCCGCGTCTACGGGGTTCCTCCGCACCTCCTGTCGCTCATCCCGCATGGCGTTCCGGATCGGCCGCTGGTCGACCCCCAGACGTTGAAAGCACGGTTCGGCTGGCATGGGCGGCGCGTATTGATGACCTTCGGGCTGCTCGCCCCCGACAAGGGCATTCAGCACATGATCGAGGCGATGCCGGAAATCGTGGCGGCGCATCCGGACGCGCTTTACGCGATAGTCGGCGCGACTCACCCCAATCTGGTTCGCCGCGACGGCGAGCGCTATCGCGAATCGCTGATGGAGCGCGCCTCGGAGCTCGGCGTCGCGGGACATGTTCGTTTCATCGATGCCTTCGTCGAGCAGGAGGAACTGCTCGACATGCTCCAGGCGAGCGACATCTACGTCACGCCCTACCTCAACATGGGCCAAGTCACGTCCGGGACGCTGTCCTACGCGGTGGCCGTCGGCAAACCGATTGTTTCGACACCCTATCTTCATGCCCGCGAGCTGCTGGGGGATGATCATGGCGTGATCGTCGAGCCCGCCGCTCCGGCAGCACTGGCCGAGGCGATCGGAAGCCTGCTCGACGACGATCGTCGTCGCGCGACCTTCGCGCGACGCGCTTATGGCCGTGGGCGGACGATGCTGTGGCCGCGCGTGGTCGAACGTGCGCTTGCCCCACTCGCCGCCGGAACGCGCCATGCGCGCCATCGCGGCGAGCGACGTATGACGGCGCTTCCGCTTACCGCGGTCGAGCGGATGAGCGACAGCACCGGCATGCTCCAGCACGCGATCCACAGCATCGCCGATCGCCGCCACGGCTATTGCATTGACGACAATGCGCGCGCCTTGATCCTCGCCGTGCGCCGCGGCCGCGACGAACCCGCGGGAGCAGTCGCCGCACTGGCTTCCACTTATTCGGCCTTTCTCCAGCATGGCTGGAACGAGGACCGCCGCCGCTTCCGTAATTTCATGAGTTTTGAGCGCATCTGGTGCGAGCCGGTCGGGTCCGAAGACAGCAATGGCCGCACCCTTTGGGCACTGGGCTATACGGCGGCGCATTCGCCGTGGCGCGGGATTCGCGAATGGGCGCAAAGGCTTTATGAGCATAGCGGTCGCGCGATGGGCGCGCTCGAAGCGCCCCGAGCGCGCGTCTTAGCCGCGCTCGGGGCGCACGCGAT
>JALYRH010000034.1 GCA_030855425.1 Pseudomonadota bacterium | reverse complement strand
TCACGCATCTGATCAAATATGACGGCGATTACGGCCACGGCGACCTCGAGACCCGCACCGCCAAACTCGAGCCCCTGCCGCCGCGCGATACCGCTCAGGACGATCCCGCGCTGATCGCCTTCACCAGCGGCACCACTGGCGTCCCCAAGGGCTGCGTCCACTTCCACCGCGACCTTCTCGCCCCATGCGACACCTTCGCCAAAATCCACTTCGCGATGAAGCCCGGCGATATCGTCATGACCTCGGCCCCGATCGCCTTCACCTTCGGCCTCGGCGCCACTTTACTCTTCCCGCTGCGGTTCGGCGCGGCGGCGGCAACAATCGAGCAGCCTTCGCCACCAGCGATGCTCGAAGCAATGGCGAAACACGGGGTCACCCACCTCGCCACCGCCCCGACCGCATATAAGGCGATGCTGACGGGAACCCATCAAAGTAATACTTTGATGGGACCCTCGTCGCAGCCGTCGCTGGACCCGGCTTTGAAATCACTCACTACTTGCCTTTCAGCCGGCGAGCATCTGCCTGAAGCGACGTGGCACGCCTGGCGCGAGCGCACTGGCGTTGCCATCATCGACGGCATTGGCGCGACCGAGCTGATGCACATTTTCATCAGTGCCAGCGGCAACGCAATCCGGCCTGGGAGCACAGGCGTCGCCGTTTCCGGCTACGAAGCCGTCGTGCTCGACTCCGCCAACCAACCAATGGTCGAAGGCGAAGGCCGCCTCGCGATCAAGGGCCCGACCGGCTGCCGCTACCTGGACGACCCGCGCCAGGCTGATTACGTTCAAAACGGATGGAACATCACCGGCGATACCTATGCCAAGGATAAGGATGGCTATTTCTGGTATCGGGCACGATCCGACGACATGATCGTCAGCTCAGGCTATAACATCGGCGCTCCCGAGGTCGAAAACGCCTTGCTAGCCCACCCCGCGGTCGCCGAATGCGCGGTGATTGGCGTGCCATGTCCCCAGCGCGGGCAAAAGGTGAAGGCCTTTATCGTCCTTGCCGATTTCGCCGAGCCGAGCGACGAGCTGTCCGACAAGCTCAAGGCCTTCATCAAGGACACGATCGCCCCCTACAAATACCCGCGCGAGATCGAGTTCATCGACGCCTTGCCCAAGACGGCAACGGGGAAATTGCGCCGCGTCGAATTGCGCGACCACTAGTTCACTCGAACTCGACAATCACCTGGTCGACCGCAAGGCTCTCCCCGACCCCGGCCGACACGCTCTTGACCGTGCTCGCTTTCGCCGCGCGCAAAATATTTTCCATCTTCATCGCCTCGACCACCGCGACGGGCTGGCCGGCCACGACCTTGTCGCCTACCGCGACCTCGATCCGCGTCAGTAGCCCCGGCATTGGCGCGAGCAGGAAGCGCGACATGTCGGGCGGGATTTTTTCGATCATGTGGCGCGTCAGGTTGGCGACATGGCGCGGTATGACCGCGACCTTATGCGCCGCGCCGCGGGTTGTCAGCAGCCACTCGCGCCCGCTGCGCGCGACCTGGACTACCCGCCGTCTCTCGTCGATATCGACCACCAGCAGCGGCTGCCCCGGCGCCCAGTCGCCGATCACGTCCATCTCGTCGCCATCGTCAACGACTACCAGCGTGCCGCCGTCATACGGATCGACCGACACGACAAAATCGCGAGCCTGTCCTGAGCCTGCCGAAGGGCCAATTCGAACTATCTGCTCGTTTTCAGGAAATTCCGGTTCGCCCAACTGCCCGTCGATCAGTGCCGCGCGCGTTGCGTGGGTCAGCGCCACCAGCGCGCCGATGGCGGCGAGATCGCGCAGCAATTCCTCATCCGCCGGAGCGCCCGCGAATCCCTCGGGATATTCCTCGGCGATGAACCCGGTGGTGAGCTTGCCCGATCGGAACCGCGGGTGCTGGAGCAGCGCCGAGAGGAAATCGACATTGTCCGAAATCCCGCCGATCTGGAACGCGTCGAGCGCCTCGACCTGCGCATCGATCGCCGCTTCGCGCGTGGGAGCCCAACTGATCAACTTGGCGATCATCGGGTCGTAGAACATGCTGACCTCGCCGCCTTCAACGACACCGTCATCGACGCGCACCCTCACGCCATCAGCCTCAATTCCCAACCCGTTCGTGTCGAGCGAAGTCGAGACACCGTCGCCAACGTCCCTCGACTTCGCTCGGGACGAACGGAGGTTGCGTTCCGCTGGCGGCTTGTAAGTGATGAGCCGCCCCGTGCTCGGCAAAAACCCGCGATACGGGTCCTCGGCATAAACCCGGCTCTCGATCGCCCAGCCGTCCATCCGCACATCGTCCTGCGAAAACGAAAGCTTCTCCCCCGCCGCGACCCGGATCATTTGTTCGACGAGATCGAGGCCGGTCACTTCCTCGGTCACCGGATGCTCGACCTGGAGCCGGGTATTCATCTCGAGGAAGTAGAACGAGCGATCCGCGCCGACGATCAGTTCGACCGTCCCCGCCGAATAATATCCCACCGCCGCGGCAAGCGCGACCGCCTGCTCGCCCATCGCCTTGCGCATCTCCGGGGTCACGAACGGCGACGGCGCTTCCTCGATGACCTTCTGGTGGCGCCGCTGGATCGAGCATTCGCGCTCGCCGAGATAGAGGATCGTGCCATGCTGGTCGCCAAGGACCTGGATCTCGATATGGCGCGGGTCCTCGATGAATTTTTCGATAAACACGCGGCCGTCGCCGAAGCTCGCCAGCCCCTCGCGCTTGGTCGCCTCGAAGCCTTCGCGGACATCGGCCTCGGAGTAAGCCAGCCGCATCCCCTTGCCCCCGCCGCCGGCTGACGCCTTCATCATCACCGGATAACCGATCTCGCCAGCGATCTTTACCGCTTCGTCGGTATCGGCAATCTCGCCGAGATAGCCCGGCACGACCGACACCCCCGCCGCTTTGGCCAGCTTCTTCGATTCGATCTTGTCGCCCATCGCCGCGATGGCGTTCGCCGGCGGCCCGACGAAGGCGATCCCCGCCGCGCTCAGCGCCTCGACGAAGCTCGCGCGCTCGGACAAAAAGCCATAACCCGGATGCACCGCCTCCGCGCCCGTCGCTTTGCACGCATCGATGATAAGCTCAGCCTTCAAATAAGACTCCGCCGCCGCTGCCGGCCCAATCCGCACGCTCTCGTCCGCCATCCGCACATGCGGCGCGCGGGCATCCGCATCCGAATAAACCGCGACGGTCCTGATCCCCATCGCCTTGGCGGTGCGAATGACACGGCAGGCGATCTCGCCGCGATTGGCGATCAGGATTTTCTTGAACATCAGTCGCCCTTCGCACGTCGCTTACGGAAGAAATAGGCAGCCACCGTAGTCACGAACCCCATAGCGACAACCCACATCACAATCCGTGCGTAGTTGTCCTTGTCCGCCCCGCAGCCGGGTTCGAGACAGTCGCCCATCACGGTCCCTATGATCCCAACGACCAAGACAGCCAACCAAACCAGCGCGATTGCGATTACGGCGAGGATATCGCGCAGTTTTTGGCGTTCTCTCACTCGACCGCCTCGCCAACCGGCGGCTTGTTGTGCCCGAGCAGCCGCAGCACCTCGTCCGCCGCATCGGCCAAATTGGTGCCCGGTCCGAAGATCGCCTGCACTCCCGCCGCGCGCAGCATGGCGTAGTCCTGCGCCGGAATGACCCCGCCGGCGACGACCTTGATGTCGGCGCGGCCCATGTCCTTGAGCGCGTCGATCAGCTCGGGGATCAGCGTCTTGTGCCCCGCCGCCAGGCTCGACGCGCCGACCACGTCGACCGCCTTCGCAACCGCCAGTTCGGCCGCCTCGCGCGGGGTCTGGAACAGCGGCCCGGCGACGATTTCGAACCCGAGATCGCCGAACGCCGACGACACCAGATTGGCGCCACGGTCATGCCCATCCTGCCCCATCTTGGCGACGAGCATCTTCGGCGCCCGCCCCATCCGCGCCGCGACCGCGACCGTGCCCGCGACGGCTTCGGACCAGCGCGCATCATCCCGCGTCTTGCCATAGATTCCGCTGACCGGGTGCGGCGTGGTCTCGTACCGTCCGAACGCAAGTTCAAGCGCGTCCGAAATTTCCCCCAGCGAGCAGCGCGCCCGTGCCGCTTCGACGCTCAGTTCGAGCAAATTGCCGTTCGATCGCGCGCCCGTTTCGAGCGCATCCAACGCTGTCCGTACCCGCGCCTCATCGCGCGAGGCGCGCATCGTCTCCAACCGCGCGATCTGCCCCGCTCGCACCCGCGCATTGTCGACCTCGAGAATGTCGAGATCCGCCTCTTCGGCCAGCCGATAGCGGTTGACCCCGACGATCACCGTCTCGCCCACATCGACCTTCGCCGCGCGCGCCGCCGCAGCTTCCTCGATGCGCTGCTTGGGCAGACCCTCGGCGACCGCCTTGGTCATTCCGCCGTGCGCTTCCACTTCGTCGATCAGCGCCTGCGCTTTCTCCTCCAGAGCGCGCGTCAACGCCTCGACATAATAGCTTCCGCCAAGCGGATCGGCGACGGCCGTGATCCCGCTTTCCTCGGCCAGGATCAGCTGCGTATTGCGCGCGATCCGCGCCGAAAAATCGGTGGGCAGCGCGACCGCTTCGTCAAGGCTATTGGTATGCAGCGACTGCGTCCCGCCAAGCACCGCCGCCAGCGCCTCGACCGTGGTCCGAACGACATTATTATACGGATCCTGTTCGGTGAGCGACACGCCGCTCGTCTGGCAATGAGTCCGAAGCAGCTTGGACTTCTCCGATTTGGCCCCGAGATCGCCCATTATCCGCGCCCACAAGGTGCGCGCCGCGCGCAGCTTCGCGACCTCCATGAACAGGTTCATGCCGATGCCGAAGAAGAAGCTAAGCCGCGGCGCGAACGCGTCGATATCGAGCCCGCTCTTCTGCGCCACCCGCACATATTCCATCCCGTCGGCGAGCGTGTAGGCCAGCTCCTGCACCGCCGTCGCCCCGGCCTCGTGCATGTGATAGCCACTGATCGAAATCGAGTTGAACTTGGGCATTTCGCGCGACGTGTACGCAATGATGTCGGCAACGATCCGCATCGACGGTTCGGGCGGGTAGATATACGTATTGCGGACTGCGAACTCCTTGAGGATGTCGTTCTGGATCGTGCCCGTCAGGTCGCTTGTCGCGACCCCCTGCTCCTCCCCCGCGACGATATAGAAGGCGAGCACCGGCAGGACCGCGCCGTTCATCGTCATGCTGACCGACATTTCGCCCAGCGGAATGCCGTCGAACAGCAATTTCATATCCTCGACGCTGTCGATCGCTACCCCGGCCTTGCCGACATCGCCGGTCACGCGCGGATGGTCCGAATCATACCCCCGGTGCGTCGCCAGATCGAACGCGACGCTCAATCCCTTCTGCCCGGCGGCGAGGTTGCGCCGATAGAAAGCGTTCGATTCCTCGGCGGTCGAGAACCCCGCATATTGCCGGATCGTCCACGGCCGCCCCGCGTACATCGTCGCATACGGTCCGCGCGTGTAAGGCGCGATGCCCGGATAGCCGCTGTCGATATGCGCCGCGTCTTCGGGACCATAGACGGTCTTGAGCGTGATTCCCTCGAGCGTCTCGCGGCGCAAATCCTTGCCGCGCGATTCCTTCGCGGCCAGCGCTTCCCAAGCGGTCTTCTTGTCGGCATCGTTCATGGCGCAAGCCCTAGCGCCGCTGCCCGGCTTTCGCCAGCCTCAGCGCCCGCGCAGGTCAAGCATGAACAGCAAATCGAACGCAATCACCAGCAGCACGGCAAGCAGGATGACATTGAGCGCGACCAGCGCGGCGAATTTCGCCCTGCCCAGGTCGGCGCGGCGCAACCGCGTGCGATAGAGCGGAACCTCGCCACGACGCAGCGCGGTCCAGATCCGCCACGCATTGACCAGTGCCAGCACGAGCACCACCCCGCCGACCAGCACTTCCTCGCCCCGACCGCCCATCAATGCGCCTGCGTCAATGCGTCTGGCGCGGGCTCTCCATGATCTCGGTCAGCACGCCCCCCATGTCCTTGGGGTGGAGGAAGAAGATCAACGTTCCATGCGCCCCGATCCGCGGCTCGCCGAGCACGCGAACCCCCTTCGCCTCGAACCACGCCTTGGCCTCGTGAATGTCAGGTACCTCGAAACAGACATGATGCTGCCCGCCAAGCGGGTTCTTATCGAGGAAAGCCCGGATCGGCGAAGCATCGTCCAACGGCTCGATCAGCTCGATCTGCGAATTGGGCATATTCACAAAACACACCCGCACCCCCTGCGCCGGAAGGTCGAACGCATCGCCGACGTGCATCGCGCCCAGCACGTCGCGATACAACGCGACCGACGCCGCGATAGACGGCGTGGCCACCCCGACATGATTAAGACGTCCGAGTTTCATAGCATTGGCCATAACCCATGCTCGG
Source organism: Pseudomonadota bacterium (assembly GCA_030855425.1). The sequence continues at coordinate 8,385 of JALYRH010000034.1, read as the reverse complement.
CACAGAGCAGGTCGTGCAGGAGGCGTCCGAGCCGGGTGCCAATTACCGCCAACGCAACAAGGCCGAAAAGTAGGATTGCGCGGCTCGTCCAATAGCCGAAGCGTCCCTCAATCGACGTCAGTCTAGAGCGGAATATTGTCATGCTTTTTCCACGGGTTTTCCAATTGTTTGTCGCGTAATTTCCGCAGCCCCAGCGCCACCCGCCGCCGCGTCGAATGCGGCATGATCACTTCGTCGATGAAGCCCTTGCTTGCCGCCACGAACGGGTTGGCGAAGCGCGCTTCATATTCGGCAGTGCGTTCGGCCTGTTCCTCGCGGGTCTTGCCGCGGAAGATGATTTCGACCGCGCCCTTGGCCCCCATCACCGCGATCTCGGCGGTCGGCCATGCATAGTTCAAGTCGCCGCGCAAATGCTTGCTCGCCATGACGTCGTAAGCGCCACCATAGGCCTTGCGCGTGATCACCGTGATCTTGGGCACGGTCGCCTCGGCATAAGCGAACAGCAATTTGGCGCCATGCTTGATGATCCCGTGATGCTCCTGGCCGACGCCTGGCAAAAAGCCCGGAACATCGACCAGCGTCAGGATCGGAATGTCGAACGCGTCGCAGAAGCGGACGAACCGCGCCGCTTTCTTCGATGAATTGATGTCGAGGCAGCCGGCGAGCACCATCGGCTGGTTGGCGACCACGCCCACGGTGCGCCCCTCGATGCGGCAGAAACCAATGATGATGTTGGCGGCGTGCTTTGGCTGAAGTTCGAAGAAATCTCCCTCGTCGGAGACCTTCCGGATGAGCTCGTGCATGTCGTACGGCGTCGCCGCGCTCGGCGGCACCAGCGTGTCGAGGCTGTCCTCGATCCGGTCCCACGGATCGTCGGTCGGCCGCTCGGGCAGTTCGTGGCGGTTCGACAAAGGCAAAAAGTCGAAGAATTCACGCGTCGCGAGCAGTGCGTCGATGTCATTCTCGAACGCGACATCGGCGACGCCCGACTTGGTGGTGTGCGTCACCGCTCCGCCCAGTTCTTCCTGCGTCACCACTTCGTTGGTCACCGTTTTGACCACATCGGGCCCGGTGACGAACATATACGAACTGTCCTTCACCATGAAGATGAAGTCGGTCATCGCCGGCGAGTAAACCGCGCCGCCCGCGCACGGCCCCATGATCAGGCTCAGTTGTGGAATGACGCCCGACGCGAGGACGTTGCGCTGGAACACTTCGGCGTACCCGCCAAGCGAGGCGACCCCCTCCTGGATGCGCGCGCCGCCCGAATCGTTGAGGCCGATGACCGGCGCCCCGACTTTCATCGCCGCGTCCATCACCTTGCATATCTTCTGCGCGTGGCGCTCGGACAAGGATCCGCCGAACACGGTAAAATCCTGCGCGAAGACATAGACCAGCCGCCCGTTGATCGTGCCCGACCCGGTGACCACGCCGTCGCCCGGGAATTTCTGAGTCTCCATGCCGAAGTCGACGCAATTATGCTCGACGTACATGTCGACTTCCTCGAACGATCCCTCGTCGAGAAGGACGCTCAATCGCTCGCGCGCGGTCAGCCGTCCCTTGGCGTGCTGCGCCGCGATGCGCTTTTCCCCGCCGCCGAGTTTCGCCGCCTCGCGCCGCGTTTCCAGTTCTTCGATCGTCGTTGCCATGCCGCTCTTTCGGCGGCACTTGCGCATCCGTCAACACGCGTGAACCTTTCGGGCCGCCGGCGCTTTCATCCCCTGACAGGAGACGATATGACCATCACCCAGCCGTGGCCCAAGCGCCTGTGGCTCGTCCGCCATGGCCAGAGCCAGGGCAATGTCGCGCGCGACGCGGCGCATGAGGCGGGGCATGCCGTGATCGACCTCGACTTGCGCGATGTCGACGTGCCGCTCAGCCAGCTCGGTCATCAACAAGCCGAGGCCACCGGCCGGTGGTTCGCCGCCTTGCCCGAGGATGAGCGCCCCGAAGTACTCCTTGCCTCGCCTTATATTCGCGCCAAGCAGACCGCCGAGGCGATCTGTCAGGCCGGCGGTCTCGCCGGGGGCGCCAAACCGACGATCCTCGACGAACGCCTGCGCGAGCGCGAGTTCGGGGTGTTCGACGGGCTCACCACAGTTGGCATCAAGCAACAATATCCACAGGAGGCTGCGCACCGTGCCAAGATGGGCAAATTCTATCATCGCCCCCCCGGCGGGGAGAGCTGGGCCGACGTCATTCTTCGCCTGCGCAGCGCGCTCAACACGATCAATTTGCATTATCCCGACAAGCGCGTGATCGTCGTCGCTCACCAGGTGGTCGTGCTGTGTCTGCGCTACATCCTCGAGGAGCTGACCGAGGGGCAAATTTTGGGGATCGACCGCGAAGCCGAAATCCTCAATTGCGGGATTGCCGCTTATGATTTCCATCCCAACGAAATGTCGCTGTGCGTCCCAACGCTAGCGCTGTGGAATCACGGTGCGCCGATGGAGGCCGAAGGGACGCCCCAGACTGCCGAGCGCGACATGATGACGGGGTCACGATGAGCGCTCCGCTCGCGCTCGACCGCGCCTTGCTCGACGCTCATCCCCTCCCTGCGGTCGAGGGCGGCGACAAGGGCAGCCGCGGCCAGATCCTGATCGTCGCGGGATCGCGCGACGTCCCCGGCGCCGCCTTGCTCGCCGCGCACGGCGCGATGCGCAGCGGGGCGGGCAAGCTTCAGATCGCCGCTCCCGACCTTATCGCAGTCGCGCTCGGCGTCGCGATGCCCGAGGCGATGGTCGTCGGCCACGCCAGTCACCGCGACGGCGGGTTCGCGATCTCGGCGCTCGAAGCGCTTGGCGAAATGGCAAGCAAGGCCGACGCGATCGTCGCCGGCCCCGGGCTCGAATCGAACAACGCCGCCGCGCCGCTTGCGGCGATCCTTCTCGGGCTGGGCAAGCCGCTCGCGCTCGACGCCGCCTTGCTCCACATTCTCCCCGATTGCGAACAGCAGGCGCGCGCTGCGACCGTTCCCCCGATCCTCCTGCCCCACGCGGGTGAAATGGCCAGCCTCCTCGGCTGCAAACCCGACGCGGTCGAAGCCGACCCGCTCGCCGCCTGCCGCCGTTGCGCCAAGCGCTATCACGCGTTCGTCCTGGTCAAAGGCGTGCAAAGCCACGTCGTCACTCCCGACGGCGGCGCCTTCCTCTATTCGGGTGGCGGTCCCGGACTCGGCGTGTCGGGCAGCGGTGACACGCTGGCCGGGATCACAGGCGGCCTCCTCGCCCGCGGCGCCAACCCGCTGACCGCCTTGTTGTGGGCGGTGTGGCTTCACGGCGAAGCGGGCCGCAATCTCAGCAAGAAAGTCGGCCCACTGGGCTTTCTCGCCAGCGAACTCCCCGCCGAAATTCCGGCGCTGCTCCCGGATTAACCTTCATTCGTTCAAATAACTTTCGAGTTCATCCCCGGCCAGCTTCACGACGTGAATGACGTTAGTCGATCCGGCGGTCTTGAACGGCACCCCGGCCATGATCAGCATCGGGTCACCGGGCGCGCCGAGGTGGTGCCTCAGCGCCATGCGCTTCGCCTTGCCGACCATTTCCTCGAAGCTCGACACATCGCGCGTATGGACCGCGTGCACCCCCCATTGCAGCCCCAATCGACGCGCGACCTTGATGCTGGCGGTCATCACCAGCGTCTTCACCGGCGGCCGCTCGCGCGCAATGCGCCGCGCGGTCGAACCGCTGGTGGTGTAGCACGCCATCACCTTGATCGAGAGCGTCTTGGCGATCTGCGCCGCGCTTTCCGACAAGGCGTCGGCCGCGGTCGCCTCGCTCGGGGTCTCGGTGAAGTGGATCCGCGCCGAATAGATCGGATCGGATTCGACGCTTTGCGCGATTCGGTCCATCATTTCGACCGACTGGAGCGGATAGGCTCCCGCAGCGCTTTCGGCCGACAGCATCACGGCGTCGGCGCCCTCATAGATCGCATTGGCGACGTCGCTCACTTCGGCGCGCGTCGGGGTCGGCGAGACGATCATCGATTCGAGCATTTGCGTCGCCACCACCACCGGCTTTCCCGCCTGACGCGCCATCGCGACGATCCGGTTCTGAAGCGGGGGGACGCCTTCGGGCGGAAGCTCGACGCCGAGATCGCCGCGCGCCACCATTACCGAGTCGGCCAGCTCCAGAATTTCGCCCAGCCGGTCGATCGCCTGTGGCTTCTCGATTTTCGCCAGCAATGCCGCTTTCTCGCCGACCAATTGGCGCGCCTCGGCGACGTCTTCGGGCCGCTGGACGAAGGATAAAGCGATATAATCCGCGCCCTGCTCGAGAGCAAATTGCAGGTCGAGGCGATCCTTGTCGGTCAGCGCCGGGATCGGGATCAGCACGTCGGGGACGTTGACCCCCTTCGAATCGCTCACCTTGCCGCCGACCACGACCACCGCGGCGATCCGCTCGGGATCGACCGACGTCACCTTGAGTCGCACCTTGCCGTCGTCGATCAGCAGCCGCGCATCCTGCTTGACCGCAGCGAACAATTCGGGATGCGGCAGCTCGACCCGGCTCGCGTCGCCCGGCTTCGGGTCGCGGTCGAACGTGAATACCTGCCCCCCCTCGAGCATCGCCGACCCGCCCTCGAAGCTTCCCACGCGCAGCTTGGGTCCCTGCAGGTCGAACACGATCGTGGTCGGGCGGTGAAGGCTCTTCTCAAGGTCGCGGATCGCTTCGACCAGCTTGACCTTGTCGGCCTGGTTGCCGTGACTCATGTTGATGCGGAAGGCGTCGGCGCCGGCTTCCATCAGCGCCCTGATCATCTCCGGGGGCGATGACGCCGGCCCCAACGTGGCGAGAATCTTGACCTTGCGCTCACGCGGCTTGAGGATCGGCACTGGTCATTCTCCGGCTGGCTGTTGCGGGGCTGCCATAACGGTCCTGCGGCACGGTTCAACCGGCTTGAGGCGATCGGCCGCCTCGCCTAGGAGGCCGTTCGATTTATCGAACACACCGGATTCGGGGAAATGGGAAATGAGCGAAGACAATGTCGCGGCCGAACAGCTGCGCCTGTTCATCGAGCGGATCGAGCGGCTCGAGGAAGAGAAAAAGGGCATCGCCGACGACGTCAAGGACGTCTATGCCGAAGCCAAGTCGAACGGCTATGACGCCAAGACGATGCGCAAGGTCGTCGCGTTGCGGAAGCTCGAGGCTCACGCCCGGCAGGAAGCCGATGCCCTGCTCGAAACCTATCGCAACGCGCTCGGGCTGGAGTAAGGATCAACGCCATGGCCGGCCATTCAAAATTCAAGAACATCATGCACCGCAAGGGCGCGCAGGACAAAAAGCGCGCCGGCATGTTCTCCAAGTTGAGCCGCGAAATCACCGTCGCGGCGAAGAGCGGCATGCCCGACCCCGACATGAATCCGCGCCTTCGCGCCGCGATCAACGCCGCCAAGGCGCAGTCGATGCCCAAGGACAATATCCAGCGCTCGATCGACAAGGCGGCGCGCGGCGACGCCGAAACCTATGAGGAAGTGCGCTACGAGGGCTTCGGTCCCGGCGGCGTGTCGCTGATCATCGAGGCGCTGACCGACAATCGCAATCGCACCGCGACCAATGTCCGCACCGCGGTCAGCAAGAACGGCGGCAATCTAGGCGCGAGCGGAAGCGTCAGCCACGCCTTCGACCGCGTCGGCCTGATCAACTATCCCGCCACCGCCGGCACCAGCGAAAACGTGTTCGAAGCCGCGCTCGAAGCTGGCGCCGAGGATGTCAGCTCATCCGCCGACGGTCACGAAATATGGACCGAGATCGGCAGCCTGCACGAAGTCGCCAAAGCGCTCGAGCCGGTGCTCGGCGAATATGAAGGCGCCAAGCTCGCGTGGCGCTCGCAGACCAGCATCGATGTCGGTGAAAGCGACGCCGCGACGCTGATCAAGCTGATCGACGCGCTCGACGAGGACGATGACGTCCAGCAAGTATGGGGCAATTACGAAGTTTCCGACGAAGTGATGGAGCGCTTGGGTTGACCGACTTTCCCTCTCCCGCTGGGAGAGGGGCAATCATCATTCTTGGGCTCGATCCGTCGCTCTCCTCGACCGGCTACGGCATCATTCGCGCCGCCGGCAATCGCCTCACTCACATCGCCAACGGTCAGCTCAAGACCGACCCCAAGTCGCCGCTCCCCAATCGCCTCGCGCACCTTGCGACGATGCTCGACGCGTTGCTCGCCGAGCACGCGCCCGACAGCGCCGCCGCCGAGGAAATCTTTCTCAACAAGAATCCGCAATCAACGCTCAAGCTGGCGCAAGCGCGCGGCGTCGTGCTGATGATCGCCGCGCGCTCGGGGATCGAGGTCGGCGAATATGCCGCGCGGCTCGTCAAGAAAGCGGTCGTCGGCAGCGGCGCCGCCGACAAGGCCCAAGTCCACTTCATGGTCCAGCGCCTCCTGCCAGGCGTCAAGGTCGCTGGCCCCGACGCCGCCGACGCGCTCGCTGTCGCCATCACCCACGCCCACCACTTGGCAAGCGCGCGAAGCGGCCTTGATTCCTAAATGCGTCATTGCGAGGAGCGCAGCGACGCGGCAATCTAGCTAGCGATGGATTGCTTCGCTTCGCTCGCAACGACGGATAAGATGCCCTCATGATCGCCCGCCTCACCGGAACCCTTGCCGAAACCACCGCCGAGGGCGCCGTGCTCGATGTCGCGGGCGTCGGCTATGCCGTGCTTGCGAGCGGCCGCACCCTTGACGCCATCGGCCCGATGGGGGGCGAAGTGATGCTGCTCACCGAATTGCAGGTGCGCGAGGACAGCATGACCCTGTTCGGCTTCGGATCGGCGGGCGAGCGCGAGGCATTTCGCCAGCTGACCAGCGTTCAAGGCGTCGGCGGCCGCGTCGCGCTGGCGATATTGTCGACGCTCGAACCTGCCGAACTCGCCACCGCCATCGCGCATGGCGACAAGGCGATGGTCGCGCGCGCCAACGGGGTCGGCCCCAAGCTTGCCCAGCGCATCGTCAACGAACTCGCCGGCAAGATGGGCAGCCCCGCCCTCGCCGCGACTCTCGGCGCGACCACCCCGCGCGGCGGCGTCGCTAACGACGCCCTCAGCGCCCTCGCCAACCTCGGCTTCAAACCCGCCGAAGCCAGCGCCGCCGTCGCCGCCGCCGCCGCCGACCTCGGCGACGGGGCGACGCTCGACGCGCTCGTCCGACTGGCGCTACGCAAGGCGGCTAAGTGAGACGGGCGCTCCGTTACGGGAGCGCGAGCTTGATATTTGTTATCGTGCTAATTGCATTTTCGATGTGGCTGAGTGAATTTTGGTCGATAGATGCTTGCCTCGATTCCGGTGGAGCGTGGGACTACCGCCTAGAAAGATGCATTCGCTAGTGGCCACCGACCCCGCCCGAATCACCACCTCCGAGCGCCAAAACGAGGACGCTGACGCCGCGCTTCGGCCGAAGTCGCTCGACGAATTCGTCGGACAGCAAGGGGCGCGCGAGAATTTGCGTATCTTCGTCAATGCCGCCAAGGCGCGCGGCGAGGCGCTCGATCACGTCCTGTTCTTCGGCCCGCCGGGGCTCGGCAAGACCACGCTCGCGGGCATCCTCGCGCGCGAAATGGGGGTCGGTTTTCGCGCGACCTCGGGCCCGGTGATCGCCAAATCGGGCGATCTCGCCGCTCTACTCACCAACCTCGAGGACGGCGATGTATTGTTCATCGACGAAATCCACCGCCTGTCCCCGGCGGTCGAGGAAATCCTCTACCCGGCGATGGAGGACCGCGCGCTCGACCTGATGATCGGCGAAGGCCCGTCGGCCAGGAGCGTGCGCATCGACTTGCCTAAGTTCACCCTCGTCGGCGCAACGACGCGGGCCGGACTCCTCACCACCCCGCTGCGTGACCGCTTCGGCATCCCGATCCGGCTAAATTTCTACACCGTCGCTGAGCTCGAGCAGGTGGTGCGCCGCGCCGCGCGCCTGCTCGATGCCCCGGTGACCGAAGACGGCGCGCATGAAGTCGCGCGCCGATCGAGAGGCACCCCGCGTATCGCTGGCCGATTGCTCCGGCGAGTTCGCGATTTCGCCCATGCTGCGGGTGCTGCTTCGATCGACGCCCCGGCTGCCGACCGAGCCTTGAGCCGGCTCGAAATCGACAGCCTCGGCCTCGACGCGATGGACCGCCGTTACCTGACGATGATCGCCGACCTCTACAATGGCGGGCCGGTCGGGGTCGAAACCCTCGCCGCGGGCCTCAGCGAACCGCGCGACACGATCGAGGACGTGATCGAGCCGTTTCTCATTCAGCTTGGCCTCATTGCCCGCACCGCACGAGGCCGGTGCCTCAACGGGCGCGGCTGGACCCACCTTGGCCTTGCCCCGCCCCCCGGCGCGCAGACCGGGCTGTTCGATCTGGAAGACGGAGCAAAGTGATGCGTATCCCAGCCT
>JALYRH010000111.1 GCA_030855425.1 Pseudomonadota bacterium | reverse complement strand
AGCACACGCATGCCGCCAGCGGCCTCGGCGGGGAAGAATTTGAAACGTTTCAGGCCGTGGTCGAGCCCACGCATGATGTCGCCGGCGGTGGCGACGCCCGGAAGAAACGGGATGCCGCTGTCGATTGCGGCGCGGGCGAGCGGATCGGAGAGGCCGGGGGAGACGACGAAACGCGCCCCGGCGTCGACCGCGATGTGGAGCATCGCGTCGCTGAGCACGGTGCCCGCGCCGACGATCGCGCCATCGACGCTGGCCATGGCGCGCAACGCCGACAGCGCGTTGGGAGTGCGCAATGTGACTTCAATTACCGGCAAACCGCCCTCCACGAGCGCTTCGGCGAGCGCAATCGGGTCAATTTGGTCGTCGATTACCAGCACCGGGATGACCGGCGCGGCGTGCATCATCTCGTCGATCGTCACGTCGCGCCTTCCATGTCGTTCAGCATCACCGAGCCGCCCTGCTCGGCAGTCGGTGCATCGCGGCGCATGAACGAAAACAGTTCGCGTGCCGTGCCGCGCGGTGGCGCTGGCGGCTCCGCGGCGTCGCGCGTGACGAGATCGACCCCGACGGCTTCGAGGCTGCCGCGCGGGGCGCACAGCCGCACCACGTCGCCATCGCGCAATTGTCCGAGCGGGCCGCCGCCAAACGCCTCCGGCGAGACGTGGATCGCGGCGGGAACCTTGCCGCTGGCCCCCGACATCCGCCCGTCGGTGATCAGCGCGACGGTATGGCCCTTGTCCTGGAGCACCCCCAGCACCGGGGTAAGCTTGTGCAGTTCGGGCATGCCATTGGCGCGCGGGCCCTGGAAGCGGACCACGACCACGACGTCGCGGTCGAGTTCGCCCGCCTGAAACGCCGCCAGCACGGCATCCTGGTCGGAAAAGATGCGACACGACGCCTCGATCGTCCAGCGATCCTCGACCACCGCGCTGGTCTTCAAGATGGCGCGGCCAAGGTTGCCGCTGACCAGCCGCATCCCGCCGTCGTGGAGGAACGGATTGGCGAGCGGTCGAAGCATGTCCGGGTTCGAGCTGTCCCCGACGTCGCTCCACGCCAGCGTTTCGCCGTCGAGCGATGGCGCGGTGGCGTAAGCGGCGAAATCGTCGGCCCCTGCAGTGACAATGTCGCCGTGGAGCAAACCCGCATCGAGCAACGTGCGCGTGATGAACGCCATCCCGCCGGCATGGTGAAAGTCGTTCACGTCGCCCGATCCATTGGGGTAAACGCGTGCCAGCAACGGCACCGCGGCCGACAATTGGTCGAGGTCCTGCCAGTCGATCAGCATCCCCGCCGCGCGCGCGATCGCCGGGATATGGATTGCGTGGTTGGTCGATCCGCCGGTGGCGAGCAGCCCCACCGCGGCGTTGACGATCGCGCGCTCATCGACGACGTGGCCGAGCGGGCTCGCCTTGGTCGCGGCGAGGCCCGCAAGGCGGTGGACCGCGGCGCGGGTCAGCGCCTGGCGCAGCGGGGTGCCGGGATTGACGAACGCGGCGCCGGGGATGTGCAGCCCCATCAGCTCCATCATCATCTGGTTCGAATTGGCGGTGCCATAGAAAGTGCAGGTGCCCGCGCCATGATAAGACGCGGCCTCGGCGGCGAGCAGTTCCTCCTTGCCCACCTTGCCTTCCGCGAACAGCTGGCGGACCCGCTGTTTTTCCTTGTTCGCCAAACCCGACGGCATTGGTCCGGCCGGGATCAGAAGTGCCGGCAAATGACCGAAGCGCAGCGCCCCGATCAACAGCCCGGGAACGATCTTGTCGCAAATCCCGAGCATCGCGACCGCTTCGAACATGCCGTGGCTGAGCGCGATCGCGGTCGACAGCGCAATCGTGTCGCGGCTGAACAGCGACAAGTCCATTCCCGGCTGACCCTGGGTGACCCCGTCGCACATCGCCGGGACTCCGCCCGCGACCTGCGCGGTGGCACCGACCTCCCGCGCGAACAGTTTGATCTGCTCAGGGTAGCGGCCGTACGGCTGATGCGCCGAAAGCATGTCGTTATAGGCGGTGACAATGCCGATGTTGGGCGCGCGCATGCCCCGGATTGCCGCCTTGTCCTCGCCCGCAGCGGCAAAGCCATGCGCGAAATTGCCGCAGCTGAGCCGCGGCCGGTCGATCCCGCGCTCGGCTTCGTCCTTGATCAGCGCAAGGTAGCGCTGGCGGCCTGGCCGCGACCGTTCGATGATGCGATCGGTGACCGCCGCGATGCGCGGGTCGAGGGTCATGGCCGCCAGTGGATGTCGATCGGCTGGTCGCACTCGGCGAGCACGCGCCCGATCGGAAGTTTCGATGACGCGCCGTCCTCGATCGCTTGTTCGAGCAGGTCGCGCTTGTTCTGCCCGGTGATGGTGACGATGATGGTCTTGGCGGCGAGGATCGAGGAACGGGTCAGGGTGACGCGCGGGACCGGTGCCTCGGCCGGCAGCGGGTCGGGCATCACGCCGATGGCACGCCGCGCCTTGGGCGCATCGAGCGCATCTTCGAGGTCAGGGCCAGCGAGCAACGACGCGGTATGCCCGTCCTCGCCCACCCCGAGCCACACCAGATCGGGCGGCCACGGCAGGTCCTGCAACCGCGCATCGGCCGCATTTCCAGCCAGACGGTAGTCGGCGATGTCCGCCGCGATAGGGAAAATCCGCGCGCCAGAACGGATGAAATGGCTGGCGATCATGCGGATATTGCTGAGCTCATTGTCCATCTTCACCAGCCGGTCGTCGGTCGGGATGATCGTGACCTTCTTCCACGGCAGGGTGGCCTCGGCGAGCTTGGCGAAGATCGCGCCGGGGGTGGACCCACCCGGCAGCGCGATCAGCGCATTGCCGCGCGCATCAATCGCGCTTTCGATGATGAAGCCGACGTCGCCCGCGACCGCGGCGGCCATTTCATCTTCGCTGTCATGGTCCCAAAATTCTGCTTCAATCATGCCAATGCACTCCGTCTCTTTCGGTCAACGCGATTGCGGCCGAGGGGCCCCAGCTTCCCGCGCTATAAACATTCGGCGTCGCGCCCGCTTCGGTCCAGGCAGCGCGAACGCCATCGATCCACTGCCACTGCGCCTCGACCTCGTCGCGGCGCACGAACAAGGTCGGGTCGCCCTCGATCAAATCAAGCAGCAGCCGCTCATAAGCAATTCGCCGCCGGGTGTCGGCAAAGGCGTTGGCCAGCCCGACATCGAGCGGGACTTCGCGCAGGCGGATGCCGTCGCGGTCGAGCCCGGGGGTCTTGGCCATCACCATCAACCGGATATTCTCCTCCGGCTGAATCGCGATGATCAACTTGTTCGCGCTCGTCCTCGCCCCGCGCTTGGCGAACATCGAATGCGGCACGCAGTTGAACTGGATGAAAATCTCGGTCTTGCGTTCGGGCATGCGCTTGCCGGTGCGCAAGTAGAATGGCACCCCGGCCCAGCGCCAATTGTCGACATGGGCCTTTAAGGCGACGAAGGTTTCGGTCTGTGAGGCGCGGCCCAACTCGTCGGCATAGGCCGCGACCGGGGCGCCATTCACCGCGCCGTCGCGATACTGGCCGATGACCGCGTGGTCCGCGACCTGGTCGGCGCGGATCGGGCGGAGCGAGCGCAACACCTTGACCTTTTCGTCGCGCACCGAGGTCGCGTCGAAGTTGGCCGGAGGCTCCATCGCCACCAAAGCGAGCAATTGCAGCATATGGTTCTGGACCATGTCGCGCAGCGCGCCCGCGCCATCGTAATAATCGCCGCGCCCTTCCAGGCCGACGGTTTCCGCGACGCTGATCTGGACATGGTCGATGTGCGCCGAGTTCCACAATGGTTCGAACAGCGAATTGCCGAACCTGAGCGCCAGGAGGTTCTGAACCGTTTCCTTGCCGAGATAATGGTCGATGCGGAAGGTCCGCTCCTCGGGAAAGGCGGCGGCGACGGCGTCGTTGATCTCGCGGCTCGAGGCGAGGTCGTTGCCAAGCGGCTTTTCGAGCGCGAGCCGGACCCGCTCACCGGTCAATCCCGCCCCGACCAGCCCGTCGATCGTGGCCTTGAACAGCGACGGCGCGGTCGACAGGAAAATCGCCAGGCCCTGCGCGGGGTCGAGCTTCCCGGCCAGCATGGCGAAGCCCGCCGGTTTGGTCGCGTCGAGCGCGACGTAGGTGAAGCGCGTGGCGAACGCCTCGGCCTTGGCCCGGTCGAAGCGGTCGGCCGGGACATGCTGCGCCAGCGCTTCGATCACGGTCAGGCGAAACCCGGCGTCGTCGAGCGCGCTGCGTGCAGTGGCGACGATCGACAGGTCGGCGGGCAGCAGCCCGTCAGCATCGAGCCCGTAAAGCGACGGCAGCAGCATCCGATGCGACAAGTCGCCGGTCGCTCCGAACAACAGCAATTGCGAGACTTTGTCGGTGATCATAGCTGCCATCTAGGCGCGAGCGGAGCCGATGGCGAGGCGCCTGGAGATCCGATGCGCGTCAAAATCGTGAGTTGAAGTCTTGGCGATAGCCGAAGAAATCCGCCACCGCGCGACCCTGTTCGTCGCGGCCGGGCGCAAAGCGGAACCGTTCGACCGCGAGGCGGCAGGTCTCGGCATCGACCACCGGATCGCCGAACGATCGCGCGGTGCGGCACGACAGCGGCGAGCCATCCGCGCCGACGCGAACGATGATGAACACCGACCCGCCGCGCGGTGCGCGACGGAGGAGCGCATCGGGATAGTCGCGCCGGGTCAGCGACGGGCTGAGCAAAGT
>JALYRH010000033.1 GCA_030855425.1 Pseudomonadota bacterium | reverse complement strand
CCAGTCGAAACTGGCGCGGCCCGTCCGCAGTGATCAGAAACGATACGCCATCGTCACATTGGCGGCGTGGGTCTTGAAGCGGTCATCCGAGCGACGGAACTGGGTTCCGGCGGGGTTGGTCAGGACGAACGGGTTGGTCGCGGGGCCGGTGCCGCGCGTGACGTTGACGCGGAAGTCGTCGTCCTTGACGCTGGTGAAGAGGTAGAGCGCGCCGAGCGACACCGGGCCGAAGCGTTTCTCGAAACCGCCGCCGAGGCGGTAACCGGTGGCCTTGTTATTGCTGTCCTGCGTGGCGAAGCCGTTGGCGGTGTTGCTGCTGGTGAAGTCCGAACGCACCTTGGCCCGGACGACGCCTGCGGTGACGTACGGCAGCGTCCCTTGAAGGTCGAGGCCGACCCGCGCGCGCGCGCCAAAGGTGCCGCGCATTTCACGCGACAGATAATAATTGGCGGGCGTGGTCGAAAAAGCGGTCACGCTGCTTTCGACATCGGACTTGCCATATTCGACCAGGCCGCCAACGACGATCCGTCCGAATTGATAGTCGGCCCCGGCATGAACCGCATAGTCCAGGCCGTCATGGTTGGTCTTGCAGCCGTCGACTGCCGCCGAGCTGCGCGGATCGCCGTTGCAGAAGCCGGGTGAAAAGGCGTTGGCGCCGGCGGCGGTGGTCACCGTGTCGCCAAATTGGCCGTTGAGGTCCTTGTCGAACTGCACCGTCGCCTTGGAATCGAGCGGGGTCGAAACATAGCCGATCCGTCCGCCGACATAGAAGCCTGTCCAGTTAGGGACGGTCTGGGCCGCGGCAGGTGCGGCCAGCGACGCGCCCGCGAGGGCCAGAATAACGAACGATTTCATATACTATTCTCCTGAAAGCGGCGCGGCGCGGCGCCCCGAAATGATTTTGACGCGGTAGATACGCTTCCCGGCGCGAAATGGTTGCAGCCCAGGCGAAGCGGACCCAACGCCGTGCAATATCGTTAGGAGCGGGGTCGGCGCCGGTGCGGCGATATTGTGGGAGACTGCGCAGTGGCGCGCACCAGGCGAACGATAATCAAGGCGGGTTCGGTCGCGCTGGGGTTGCTCGCTCTCGCGGGATGCAGCGCGGCGGGGCTGCTCAACGGGGTCAGCCGGGTCAGCGGGGACGGCCAGACGCGGCTCGCGGTGCGCGGCGCTGCTTATGGCGAGTTGCCGCGCAACAAGCTCGACGTGTGGGTTCCCGCCAAGCGCTCGGCGACCCCATTGCCGGTAGTGATCTTTTTCTATGGCGGCGGGTGGGTGTCGGGCGATCGCGGTGATTATGGGTTCGCGGGGCGCGCGTTCGCCGCGCAAGGCTTCGTCGCGGTGATCGCCGATTACCGGCTGGTGCCCGACGTGCGCTTTCCCGCTTTCCTCCAGGATGGCGCGCTGGCAGTCAAATGGGCGCGCGACCATGTCGCTTCCTATGGCGGCGACCCCCAGAGGATCAGTCTTTCGGGGCATTCGGCGGGGGCGTATGAAGCCGCGATGCTGACGCTCGACCCGCATTATCTGCGCGATGTCGGGGTCGATCCCAAGATCGTGCGCGCCGCCGCCCTGCTTGCGACACCAACCGATTTCTATCCCTTCACCGAGATCCGCGGACGCGATGCGCTGGGGCAGTGGCCGAACCCGCGCGAAACCCAGCCGATCACCTATGCGCGCGCCGATGCACCGCCGATGTTGCTGATGCACGGCACCGCCGATACCGTGGTGCGCCCCTACAACAGCCAGCGGATGGCGGCGAAACTGAGCGCGCTCGGCGCCCCGGTCGAGCTTCGGCTATACCCCGGCAAGAGCCATATCGACCTGGTCAAATCGCTCTCCCCGGCATTCCGCGGCGCAACCCCGGCGTTGGCCGACAGCGTCGCCTTCCTGCGCGCCAACAGCCGATGACGGTTGCGGTCGGGCGCGCCGCTTCCCACATCGCCGCTTCACGATTGGGCGGGACGAACATGGAAAGCTGGCACGGAACGACGATCCTCGGGGTCAAGCTGGGGGGCCGAACGGTGATTGCCGGGGACGGGCAGGTCAGCATGGGCAATACGGTGATGAAGCCCAATGCCAAGAAGGTCCGCCGGCTCGGCGCGGAGGGTAAGGTGATCGGCGGGTTCGCGGGCGCGACCGCCGACGCCTTCACCCTGTTCGAGCGGCTCGAAAAGAAATTGGAAGCGTCGCGCGGGCAATTGCTGCGCGCCGCGGTCGAGCTCGCCAAGGATTGGCGGACCGACAAATATCTGCGCAATCTGGAAGCGATGATGATCGTCGCCGACGCCGAGACGATGCTCATCCTGACGGGCAATGGCGATGTGCTCGAGCCCGAGGGCGGGATCGCCGCGATCGGATCGGGCGGCAATTATGCGCTCGCCGCGGCCAAGGCGCTGACCGACTATGAAACCGACCCCGAAAAGCTCGCCCGCCGCGCCATGGCGATCGCCGCCGAAGTGTGCGTGTTCACCAACGACCGGCTGACCATTGAAACGGTCGGCGAAAGCGTCGGCGAATGAACGACGCCCTCACCCCCAAGGCGATCGTCGCCGCGCTCGACGAGCATATCGTCGGGCAGGCCGATGCCAAGAAAGCGGTCGCGGTGGCGCTTCGCAATCGCTGGCGGCGGCAGCGGCTCAGCCCCGAATTGCGCGACGAGGTGACCCCCAAGAACATCCTCATGATCGGACCCACGGGGTGCGGCAAGACCGAGATCAGCCGGCGGCTGGCGAAGCTCGCCGATGCGCCGTTCGTCAAGGTCGAGGCGACCAAGTTCACCGAGGTCGGCTATGTCGGGCGCGACGTCGAGCAGATTGCGCGCGACCTGGTCGAGGAAGCGGTGCGGCTCGAGCGCGAGCGGCGGCGCCTCGCGGTCAAGGATGGCGCCGAACACGCCGCATTCGAGCGGCTGCTCGACGCGCTGACCGGCAAGGGATCATCCGAAGCAACCCGCGCCAGCTTCCGTGCGCGCTTCGCCGACGGCAGCCTGGATAATGCCGAGGTCGAGATCGAGGTCAGCGAGGCCGCGGCGATGCCGTTCGACATGCCCGGCAACGGCGTCGGAATGATCAACCTGTCCGAGATGATGTCGAAGGCGATGGGCGGCGCGCCCAAGAAACGGCGCAAGTTGAAGGTCCGCGACGCGTTCGCCAAATTGGTCGACGAGGAAGCCGACAAGCGTGTCGATTCGGACGATGTCACGCGGGTTGCCCTGGCCGACGCCGAGGCGAACGGCATCGTGTTCCTCGATGAGATCGACAAGATTGCGGTGAGCGACGTGCGCGGCGGATCGGTCAGCCGCGAAGGCGTTCAGCGCGACCTGTTGCCGCTGATCGAGGGCACGACGGTCGCGACCAAATATGGCCCAATCAAGACCGACCATATCTTGTTCATCGCCAGTGGCGCGTTCCACGTCGCCAAGCCTGCCGACCTGCTCCCCGAATTGCAGGGACGATTGCCGATCCGCGTCGAACTCGCCGCGCTGACCGAGGAGGATTTCGTCCGCATCCTGTCGTCGACCCGCGCCAGCCTGACCGAGCAATATCGCGCCTTGCTGAAGACCGAGGATGTGACGATCGACTTCGCCGACGACGGCATCGCCGCGCTCGCCAGGATTGCCGCCGAGGTCAATGCCGCACTCGAGAATATCGGGGCGCGACGCTTGTCGACGGTGATGGAGAAATTGCTCGAGGACATCAGCTTTACCGCCGAGGATCGCGGTGGCGAAACGCTGCTGGTCGATGCGGCATTCGTCGAGGCGCAGCTGAGCAGTATTGCCCGCGATACCGATTTGTCGCGCTACGTGCTGTAGCGCCAGCGGTTACTCGCTGGCGTCGCGATAGCGCCACAGCAAGCCTTGCGCGAACGGCGGCCAGAGCGACGCCTTGACCCCCGCGAGGCGGAGGCGGCCGGCGACCCAATTGTTGCAGGTCGATAGCGCGCTCGCCCGCCCGACGCCTTCGTAGAATGCGTCGCGCGGGCCGTAGCCGGGGTGGTCGATGCGCACCGGGCGACCGCGCGAATCGAGCCGGAACTCGGCGCGGATCGCGGTCCACAGCCGACGATATTGCTCGGGAGTCACGCGGATGGCGCGCGCGGCATAGGCCGGGTCGGCGGTATATTCGGCGTGGATCACGCGCTCGCCGCCGGTGATCGCGGCCCACAGCGTCGCCAGGCTGATATCGGCCCAAGTCGGGGTGTCGAGGTAGACTCGCCGCTCACCCGCGCCGAACGCGATCCAGTTCGCGTCGGACGAGGCATCGGCCATATCCGAGCGCGGCACCAGCGGCGCCCAGTCGAGCCCCTGGGCGAGGACGGGGAGCACCAGGTCGGCGTGGACGCCGTTGTCGGCGAGGTAGATGGTGATCCCGTGGGACGGCTCGCGCCAGCCGGGGTTGACCGGGATCAGGCTGCCGAGCAGCGCCGCGAGCAGGTAGAGCGCGGGCACCGCAGCGAGCGCGAGCAGAAGGCGGCGGGGCCATGAGACGGAGCGACGCTTACGTTTTGCCATCGTGCATTCATAGCAAGCGCGCGCGCCGATGCACCGCCTAACTGGTGGCGGACAGGATCAGAGTCGCCGTCGCCTCGGGCTCCTCCCAGTGCGGAAAGTGTCCGCTATGCTCGAACCAGTGGAGCGTGGCCGAGGGAAAGGCCGCCACCGCGCGCTGGGCCTGACGCGGCAGGCACAGTCGGTCATGGCGTCCCCAGCCGATCGTTACTGGCCCGCTGTCGCGCGCGGCGGGGCCCCGCTGCATCGGTGCCGCGTCAAGATCGGCAACCAGTGCATCGAAGGTCCCGGTTCCAGCATAGCTGTCCAATTCATCGGCGACCTCCCTGCCATCGAGCGCCCATGGCCGCGCGGTCAGCTGTGCCAGCAAGGCGGTCCGCCCGACCGCGCTTGCGCTGAGCTTGGGGAGTGCGGCGCGGAGCGTGCGAAGCAGCTTGACCGACACCGCGATGGTGGTCTTGAAAAAGCCGCGCTCCCACCCCTCCCAAAAGCCGCCGGGGTCGAGCGCCACCACCGCGCCGGTGCCGCCGCGCCGCGCCAACTCGAGCACGATCCGACCTCCCATAGAGCTTCCGACCATGTCGATCGCGCCAAGTCCTTCGCGCGCGATCATCTGCTCGACGCTCGTGACCAGCTCGTTGAAGGTCCCGCTGTCGGGCTCGGCCGGGCTTTTGCCATGACCCGGGAGGTCGAACAGGACGACTTCGCGCGACGCGGTCAGCCGATCGAGGATCGGATTCCACGACTGCCAGTGGCCGCCAAGCCCGTGGACCATCAGCAAGGGCGTGCCGGTGCCGCGGCGAATAAGCTTGATCAAGAATTTCCTTTCAACGGATCGCAAACAAGCCAACGTCGGGAAAAGGAAAGTGGGTCCAGCGCAGGATCAGCATCCGAGTTCGGGTCCCATCCGGGGAAACCATCGAAAGGACAAAGCGCCCCGCGCCTTGCCCCTTCGAAGCTGGTCGGGGCGACAGGATTCGAACCTGCGACCCTCACACCCCCAGTGTGATGCGCTACCGGGCTGCGCTACGCCCCGACCGTGTCGATGCCCGTTCGAGCGGACAGCGAGAGCGCGCCCTCTATCCGTCGTCGTGGCGCGTGGCAAGACACTCGGCGCCCCGCGTGGTGGGCGCTTCGTCTTGCCCCCGCCGCATAGTCCGTGATAGGCGGCGCGCCACTTCGTGCGCGCGGACCGCGATCGCGCGCCTTCAGAAGAAGAGATTTTCCTGACCATGATTGACCACAACTTGATCCTCGCCGCCGCAGCCGCGCCTTCGGGCGGCACCAGTTTCTTCATCCAGACGATTCCGCTGGTGCTCGTCTTCGTGATTTTCTGGTTCCTGATGATTCGCCCGCAGCAGCGCCGGATGAAGGATCATCAGGCGCAGATCGCGGCGGTCAAGAAGGGCGATCGTGTCGTCACCGGCGGCGGGTTGATCGGCAAGGTGACCAAGGTCGGCGAGAGCGAAGTCGAGGTCGAGCTTGCCCCCAACATGCGCGTCATGGCGGTCAAGACGACGCTCACCCAGGTCGGCAACCCCGCTGCGGCGAAGCCGGCTAACGATTGATGCTCGACTTTCCCAAGTGGAAGGTGTGGGCGGTCACGCTCATCATCCTGGTCGGCATCCTGCTCGCGATCCCGAGCATGATGCCCAAGTCGCAGGCGGCGAAGCTTCCGGGCTGGATGCCCGATGCGCGGATCAGCCTTGGGCTCGATCTTGCCGGGGGCAGCCAGCTGCTGCTCGAAGCCGATGCGATCGACGCCGCCAAGCAGCGCGTCCAGGCAATGGAAGAATCGGTCACCACCGACCTTCGCCGTGGCGATCCCGAGATCGAGATTGGCGATGTCTCAACTGCAGGGGGGAGGTTGAGCTTCCTGGTCCGCAACCCCGCGCAGGTCGACGCCGCGGTCGAGCGGATGCGCGCGCTGACGCAGCCGGTCGGGCTCACCGGGAGCCGCGACTGGGACGTCCGCGTGGTCGATTCGACCCGGGTCGAACTGATCCCGACCGCCGACGGCGACGCCCGCGCGCTGCGCGATGCGATGACCGTTGCGCGGGACGTCGTGCGCCGCCGCATCGATCCGCAGGGCACCAAGGAAATCACGGTCATCAACCAGGGCGCGCGGCGGATCCTCGTCCAGGTTCCCGGGGTCGAGGATCCCGAAGCGCTCAAGACGCTGATCGGGCAGACCGCGCGGCTGGAATTCAAGCTGGTCGATCTCGAAGCTGACCCCAACCTTGTCGCGCAGGGCCGTGCGCCCGCGGGCAGCCAGGTGCTGCCGATGGTCGAGGGCGGAGCAATTGCGGTCAAGCGCCGCGTGATGGTCTCGGGCGACCAGCTGATCGATGCGCGCCAGGCATTCGATGAGAACGGCGCCCCGGTCGTCTCGATCAAGTTCAACGCCGCGGGCGCGCGCCGGTTCGGCCGAGTGACGCAGGAAAATACCGGCAAGCCGTTCGCGATCATCCTCGACAACAAGGTCTTGTCGGCGCCCAATATCAATGAGCCGATCCTGGGTGGCCAGGCGCAAATCATGGGCAGCTACACCGTCGAAAGCGCCAATCAGCTCGCCATCGCGCTCGCCAGTGGCAAATTGCCGGTCGAGCTCAACGTGATCGAGGAACGCACCGTCGGTCCCGACCTCGGCAAGGATTCGATCGAGAAGGGAATTATCGCTTCGATCGCGGCGATGGTCGCGGTGGTCCTGTTCATCATCGTCACTTATGGCCGGTTCGGGGTCTATGCCACCGCCGCGCTGGTCGTGAATGCGTTGTTGATCCTCGGCGTCATGGCAGTCTTCGGTGCCGCGTTGACCCTGCCCGGGATCGCCGGTTTCGTGCTGACCATCGGCGCCGCGGTCGACGCCAATGTGCTGATCAACGAACGCATCCGCGAGGAAGTGCGGCGCGGGCGCAAGGTGCTCGACGCGATCGAGACCGGCTATAAGGAAGCCTCGACCGCGATTTTCGACGCCAACATCACCAACACCATCGCCGCCGCGCTGATGTGGTATTTCGGGTCGGGGCCGATCCGCGGGTTTGCGGTGGTGCTGCTGATCGGGATCATCACGTCAGTCTTCACCGCGGTTAATTTCACGCGGATGCTGGTGTCGCTGTGGGTGCGCAAGGCGCGCCCGCGCGAACTGAATATTTAGGACCGACGATCATGCGCCTTTTGAAACTGGTCCCCGACAACACCAACATCGCCTTCATGCGCTGGCGCCAGCTTGCACTGGTGATTTCGGTGGTGGTCACGATCGCCAGCCTGGCGCTGGTTGGAATCAAGGGCCTCAATCTCGGCGTCGACTTCATCGGCGGGCAGATGGTTCGTACCACCTTCGCGCAGCCGATCGACGTCGACCAGTTGCGCGACCGCGTCGGCACGCTTGGCCTGGGCGAGGCGAGTATCCAGGAGGCGGGCGGTCCGACGACCTATCAGATTCGCCTGCCCAAGCCCGAAGGCGGCGAGGCCGCGGCCAACCGCGCCGCAAGCCAGGTCCGGTCGCTGCTCACCTCACAATATCCGGGCGCGCGAATTGATTCGGTCGAGACGGTATCGGGCAAGGTCAGCGAAGAGCTGGCGACCGACGGCGCGCTGGCGATCACGCTCGCCATGCTCGGGATCGCGATCTATATCTGGTTGCGGTTCGAATGGCAGTTCGGCGTCGGTGCGCTCGCCACGCTGTTCCATGACGTGTCGGTGATCCTCGGTTTCTTCGCGCTGACCCAATTACAAGTCGACCTCAACATCGTCGCGGCGTTTTTGGCGATCGTCGGCTATTCGCTCAACGACACCGTCGTGATCTTTGACCGCATTCGCGAAAATCTGCGCAAATATCGCAAGATGGCGATCGAACCGTTGCTCGACCTGTCGCTCAACGAGACGTTGTCGCGGACGCTGGTCACGTCGCTGTCGATCATGCTTGCACTGGCGCTCTTGCTATTTCTTGGCCCCGACGTCATTTTCGGGCTAACCCTGTCGATCCTGATCGGGACGTTCATCGGCACTTACTCGTCGATCTACATTTCGGCGCCGATCCTGGTGTGGCTGGGGGTCACCTCCGACAGTTTCGTGCGCGACGAGGAACCAAGTCGAGTGCCGGGGGCGGCGTGACGGCACCATCAACCAACGGGGCAGATGGCCGCTTGGACTTCCGGGCGGCGAAGGATAAGGTGCGATGATGTCGACATATTACAGCCGCGTGACCTTGCTCGCAATTTGTGCCCTGGCGCTGACGCTGCCGGCCTGCGCCGGCAAGAAAGTGAAAGGGGATACGGCGTACCTCGCGCGCGACGTGAACACGCTCTACGGGCTTGCCAAGGAATCGCTCGACCGCCGCGAATATACGAGTTCGGCGAAGCTGTTCGACGAAGTCGAGCGGCAGCACCCCTATTCGATCTGGGCGCGCCGCGCGCAGCTGATGAGCGCCTACAGTTATTATATGGCGCAGACCTATCCCGAGGCGGTGAGCTCGGCGCAGCGCTTCCTGACGATCCATCCGGGCAACAAGGACGCGCCATACGCTTCCTACCTGATCGCGATGAGCTATTATCAGCAGATCGCCGATGTCGGCCGCGACCAGAAGATTACCCAGCAGGCATCGGATGCGTTCAACGAACTGATCCGCCGTTACCCGCAGAGCCGCTACGCCGCCGATGCGCGATTGAAGCAGGACCTCATCCTCGACCATCTCGCGGGCAAGGAAATGGAAGTCGGCCGGTTCTACCAGCGGTCGGGCAAGTGGCTCGCCGCGGCGACCCGCTTTCGCATCGTGATCGACAAGTATCAGACGACCAGCCACACGCCCGAGGCGCTCGAGCGGCTGGTCGAAACCTATTTCAACCTCGGCATGCCGGGTGAAGCGGCGAAGGCCGCCGCAGTGCTTGGGGCGAATTATCCGGGCAGCGTTTGGTATGATCGCAGTTACAAGCTGATCCAGCGCAACGCGCCGCAGGGTTAGGCTGCCACGCGGGCGGTGCTTCGGCAACTTTCCATCCGCGATGTCGTGCTGATCGAGGCGCTCGACCTCGATTTCGAACCCGGGCTTGGCGTGCTGACCGGCGAGACCGGGGCCGGCAAATCGATCCTGCTCGACGCGCTCGGGCTCGCGCTCGGCGCGCGCGCCGATACCGCGCTGGTCCGGGCGGGGCAGGGCCAGGCGGTCGTCTCGGCGGCGTTCGAGGTCGGCGCCGATCATGACACGGTCGTCCTGCTCGCCGAGCAGGGGGTCGAGACCGACCCCGGCGAGCCCTTGCTGTTGCGCCGGACGCTCAAGGCCGATGGCGGCAGCCGCGCCTTCGCTGGGGGGATGGCGGTGCCGGCGGGGACGCTGCGCGAGGCGGGCGCCGGACTAGTCGAGATCCACGGCCAGCATGACGACCGCGGGCTGCTCAATGCGCGCGGCCATCGCGCCTTGCTCGACCGCTTCGGGAGCATCGACGGTAATGCGCTGGGCACGGCGTGGGCGCACCTGTCGGAAGTTCGTAATGCGCTCGACGCCGCGCACCGCACGCGCGACGAGGCCAATCGCGACCGCGAATGGCTTGATCATGCAGTCGGCGAAATCGACGCGCTCGGGGTCGAGGAAGGCGAGGAGGAGAGACTCAGTGAACTGCGCCACGACATGAAGGCGGCGGCGCGGATCGAGGACGATCTGAGCGCACTCGACGAGCTGTTCAGCGGGTCCGACGGCGGATTATCGCAGCTTCGCCAGGCGGCGCGGCGGCTCGAGCGGATCGCCGATGCGCATCCCTTGCTGGCCGAAGCGCTGACCGCGACCGATCGCGCGACGATCGACGCCGCCGAGGCCGAGCAGAAGATCGACGAGGCTCGGCGTGCGCTGGCCCATTCGCCGGCCGAGCTCGAGGCGGCCGAAGCGCGATTGTTCGAAATCCGCGCGATGGCGCGCAAGCATCGCGTCGAGGCCGACCAGCTGGCGGGCCTGCTTGCCGAACTCAAGGACCGCCGCGTCGCGATCGACAGCAATGAGGAGCGGATTGCCGCGCTCGAGACGGAACTGGCCGGCGCGGGCGCCGATTATCAACGCGAAGCGGGGCTGGTGTCAGGGCAGCGGATCGCCGCCGCGGCTTCGCTCGATGCCGCGATGATCGCCGAGCTTCCCCCACTCAAGCTCGACGCCGCCCAATTCCGGACCGCGATCGCCGCCGCCGAAGCGGGGCCAAGGGGGTGCGACCGGGTCGAATTCGAAGTGTCGACCAACCCCGGAGCACCATTTGGGCCGCTCACCAGGATCGCCTCAGGGGGTGAATTGTCGCGCTTCATCCTGGCGTTGAAGGTCGCGCTGGCCGAGGCCGGGGCGGCGGCGACGATGATCTTCGACGAAATCGACCGCGGGGTTGGCGGGGCGGTGGCAAGCGCGATCGGCGAGCGCCTCGCGCGGCTGGCACGGAAATCGCAATTGCTGGTGGTGACGCACAGCCCGCAAGTGGCGGCGCGCGCGGCGCATCATTACCGCATCGAAAAAGCGCATGACGGGACGGTTACCCGGACCAGTGTGCGCAAGCTCAACCCCGACGAGCGACGCGAGGAAATCGCGCGGATGCTGTCGGGCGCGGCGATCACCGATGAAGCGCGCGCGCAGGCGGCAAAACTGTTGGAGGCAGCATGAGCGAGTCCAGGACGATCGAAGTCGACGACGTGACGCACGAACTGGTCAGCGATGGTAGCGGCGGCGCGCGGCCCGGAGTGATCGTCTTTCCGACGGTGATGGGGATCACCGACCTCGAGCGCGGCTTTGCCGATCGGCTCGTCGGGCAAGGCTATAGCGTGCTGCTCGCCGACCTCTACGGTCGCCGCTTCACCCCCGACCAGCGCGATGCGGCGATGGCGGCGATGCAGGCCCTGCGCCACGACCGCGCGGCCTTGCGCGACCGGCTGCTCGGCGTGCTCGGCGCGGCCATCGAGCAAGAGGAAATCGACGATGAGCGCGTCGCGGCGATCGGGTTCTGCTTCGGCGGACAGAATGCGCTCGATCTCGCGCGCTCGGGGGCCGCAGTGGCAGGAGTCGCGAGCTTCCACGGATTGTTCGACCCGCCCGGGCTCGCCCCGCGCCCGATCACCGCCAAGGTCGCCGCCTTTCATGGTTGGGACGACCCGCTGGTCACGCCCGACGCGGTCGTGGCGCTGGCGGGGGAACTGACCGACGCCGGGTGCGACTGGCAGATCCAGGCATTCGGCCACGTCGGCCACGGTTTCACCAACCCGGGCGCGAGCGGCGCGATGCCCGGGATCAAATATGACGAACGCACCGCGCGCCGCGCATGGGCCACGTGTGACGCGTTCCTTGCCGAATGCCTTGCGTGACCGAGGCCGAGGCCGCCAACCGGCTGATGCGGCTGGCGCGCGAGATTGCGCGGCATAATCGCGCCTACCACGACCGCGACGCGCCCGAGATTTCGGACGCCCAATATGATGCGCTGATCCGCGAAAACGCCGAGCTCGAGGCACTCTATCCGCACCTCGTGCGAGCCGATTCGCCGGCAAAGGCGATTGGCGCCGCACCGACTTCGAGCCTGGCCAAGGTGCCCCACGCGCGGCCGATGCTGAGCCTCGACAATGCGTTTTCCGCCGCCGAAGTGCGCGAGTTCATGGCCCGCGTCCGGCGTTTCCTGAGCCTGTCCGAGGACGAGCCGGTGGCGATCACCGCCGAGCCCAAGATCGATGGCCTGTCCTGCTCGCTGCGCTATGAGCAAGGCGCGCTGGTGCTGGCGGCAACGCGCGGCGATGGAACGGTGGGCGAGGACGTGACCGCCAATGTCCGCACGATCGGCGACGTGCCGCAGCGGATCGCAAAAGCGCCCGATATCCTCGAAGTGCGCGGCGAAATTTATATGTCGAAGGCCGATTTCGCGGCGTTGAACGAGCGGCAGGAAGCGGTGTCGGCCAAGATTTTCGCCAACCCGCGCAATGCCGCGGCGGGGTCGCTGCGGCAGAAGGACCCGAGCGTCACCGCGGCGCGCCCGTTGCGTTTTCTGGCGCACGGCTGGGGCGAGATGAGCGCGCCGCTGGGGATGCTCCAATTGCTGTCGATGCGCGCCATCGAAGACCTCGGCTTTCCGGTCAGCGACTTGCTCAAGCGCTGCGAGAATGTCGACGAGGCGCTGGCGCATTATGCGGCGATCGAGGCGCGCCGCGCCGACTTGCCGTATGACATCGACGGGGTGGTGTACAAGATCGGCCGGCTCGACTGGCAGGAACGGCTCGGCCAGGTCGGGCGCGCGCCGCGTTGGGCGCTGGCGCACAAATTTCCCGCCGAACAGGCCGAGACCGTCATCGAGGCGATCGACATCCAGGTCGGGCGAACCGGCAAGCTGACTCCGGTGGGACGGCTCAAGCCCGTCGGCGTCGGGGGCGTGATCGTCGCCAATGTCACGCTCCACAATCGCGACGAGATTGCGCGGCTTGGCTTGCGCCTCGGCGACCGCGTCCGCATCCAGCGCGCCGGCGACGTCATCCCCCAAGTGGTCGAAAATCTGACGCGCGACGAGATGCGCGACTCCTACGTCTTCCCTGACCACTGCCCGCAATGCGGGTCCGAAGCGGTCGCCGAGGAGGGCGAGGTCGACGTGCGCTGCACCGGCGGGCTGATCTGCCCGGCGCAGCGGATCGAGCGCTTGAAACATTTCGTGTCGCGCGGGGCAATGGACATCGACGGGCTCGGCGAAAAGTCGATCGTCGAGTTCGTCGGCTTGGGCTGGCTCGATGCGCCCGCCGACATCTTCCGCCTCGAGGCGCACCGCGACGAGCTGGTCAAGCGCGACGGATGGAAGGGTGTTTCGGTCGACAAGTTGCTCGCCGCGATCGAGGCGCGCAAGGGCTTCGACCCGGCGCGCTTGTTGTTCGGACTCGGCATCCGCCACGTCGGCGCGGTCACCGCCAGGGATCTGATGAAGGCGTTTGGCACGATCGAGGCGCTTGAGGCAGCGGCGACAGGGGAAGGGGCGGAGGCTGAATTGTCGATCGTCGAGGGCGTCGGCCCGGTGGTCGCCGAAGCGCTCGCCGACTTCTTCCACGAACCGCATAATCGCGAAGCGTTGACTGACCTGCTGGCGCTCGCGAAGCCCGCCGCATTCGTCTCGACCGCGCGCGCGACCGAGTGGTCGGGCAAGACGATCGTCTTCACCGGCACGCTCGAAACGATGAGCCGCGACGAAGCCAAGGCGCAGGCCGAACGCCTCGGCGCGCGCACGGCGGGATCGGTCAGCGCGAAGACCGATCTGGTGGTGGCGGGTCCGGGGGCAGGGTCGAAGCTCAAGAAGGCGGCGGAATTTGGAGTGCGGGTCGTGACGGAAGCTGAATGGGCGGAGATTGTGGCTGGGGCCTGAGGCTTCAAATCAATTGTCGCGGAGTGGATGCAGCTCGAAAATCTCCGTCTAGGTAGCTTCGAGCACCAGCACGCGCCATTCGCCCGCGCCGGGTTCAATCAGCCTCATCCCCGCCTCCTCATAAGCGAACTTGACCGCGTCGGCCTGGGTGTCGAGCAGGCCGGCGAGCAATAGTGTCGCCCCCGGCGTGACGCTGGCGGCGAAGGCGGGGGCGAGGTCGATCAGCGGGCCGGCGAGGATATTGGCGATGAGCAAATCGAACGGCGCGCGCGCAGCGACCATTGCGTGATCCATGCCGTCGGCGACCGCGAGGAGGAGTTCGCCGCGAGCGTGGCCGATGGCGATTCCGTTGATGCGGGCGTTGTCGTTGGTGACGTCGATCGAGATCGGGTCGATGTCGGTGGCGATGCCCTTGGCTTCGGGCCACAGCGCGAGCGCGGCGAAGGCGAGCAGCCCGGTGCCGGTGCCGATGTCGGCGATGTTGGTGAAGCGCTTGCCCGACCTTTCCAGCCGGTCGAGCGCGGCGAGGCAGCCGGCCGTGGTGTCGTGCTGGCCGGTGCCGAAGGCGAGCCCGGCGTCGATCTCGAACGCGATTGTGCCCGTGGGGATGGCGTCGCGGTGAACCGGGGTGTGGACGAAGAAGCGCCCGGCGCGGATCGGCTCGAGCCCGGCCTGGCTCATCCGCACCCAATCGTCCTCGCCGAGCTGCTCGACTTCGGGCTGCGATCCTGCCGCGAGGCGGCCGAGCAATTCGAGCTCGCGCCCGCCCGGCCGGTCGGAGAAATAAGCGTGGATCCGCCAGTCGTCGGGGGCGTGCGGGTCGGGCTCGTCGGCGACGATCACCGGCGGGGACGCGGCGAACGGAAACATATCCTCGCTGTCGGGCAGCGCCTCGGCCTCGGCGCGGGTGCATTTGAGGGTGACGCGCCAGCTCATGCGATCGTCATTGCGAGCCAAGCGAAGCAATCCAGCGGCAGTGGCGGGATTGCCGCGTCGCTGCGCTCCTCGCAATGACGGCACCGCAATCTAGCGGACATAGCTTGCCCCGTTGACGTCGATCACCGCGCCGGTCGCCGACGCGGGGGCGTCGATCGCCAGCCAGCGGATCGTCTCGCCGACCTCGGCGGCATCGGCGACTCGTCCAAGGGGGATGTCGGCGAGCACTTTCGCACCGCCGCGGCTGCTTAGATATTCCTCCGCCATCCCGGTCATGGTGAACCCCGGGCAGACCGCGAAGGCGAGGATGTTCTCG
>JALYRH010000032.1 GCA_030855425.1 Pseudomonadota bacterium | reverse complement strand
ACATCATAGACCGGATGCTCGACGACGTTGAGCGACGGGCTTTCCTTGTACAGCCAGCCCGAGAAGGCGCGCTCCCAACTGCCCCCCGGCTGCTCGACGTCGAGCTGGACAAACGCCCCGGTGAGACGGTCATTTTCCCACGGCGCGGTCGAGTCGCACGCGCGCAGGCGGATCACCGCGTCGCGGAAGCGGATCGCCTGCCCGGGTCTCAGCGTGATATCGCGCACGATGCCGTTGCGCTTGTTGAGCAGCCCGAGCACCGCCACCCGCTGGGCCATCGGCGTCACCCCGGCGACCGGCTCGACCGCGCGGGGGACGTCGACGGTCATCGCATTGGCACCATTGGCGGGCTGGTCGGTGTCGGTCGCGCGATCACAGCCCGCGCCAAGCGCAAGCACGAACAGCAGCGAGGACAGCCGGCGGACCAAGATTATTCGGGCTTCCATGCCTGATAATCGCCGGTCGCGGCGGCGCGTACGCCGCTCGCGTTGATCGACCCCGCGGGGCGATAGGCCGATGGCGTCCCGGTGACATTGGCCTGCGGCGGCTGCTCGAACGCCCGGCGCTGCGGCAACCCCTGTTCGGGAAGCTCGGCGATCGTCCCGCGCAGCCATGCATTCCACCCCGGCGGAACCCGGCTGCTGTCATTGTTGCCGGTGTAGATCACCCACCGGCGGCGCGGATCCTGGCGATGCTCGAAATAGACGTTGCCGGTTTCATCGCGCCCGACCTCCTTGCCGTGACGGCGCGAAAACAGCGACGTGCCCCACGAGGCTCCGTTCCACCAGGTGAAGGCGTTGGCAAATATTCCCATATCGCGTCCGCCTTTGCCCCGCTCCGCGCGCCGAGGCAAGCGTTGCGCGGCGCCGGGCGGCGGGCCAAGCGCTGCGGACGGTTCAACGCCGGCCGGTTCAGCCGGCGCGCAGCCAGTGGCCGTTGCTAGCGTGGCCACGCCACCTTGGCGCCCGCGCTGATGCCAAGTTCCGCCGCGCGCCCGCCGGCGAGTTCGAGCACCGCGCCGACGGGTTCACCGGCAACGATCGGATCGAGCGACAAGGGCGCGGTATTGGCCTCGATCCGCGCGATCGTGCCGTCGGTGCGGACAAAAATGATGTCGAGCGGGATCAGCGTATTCTTCATCCAGAACGACGCCTCGGTCGGCGCCGCGTAGGGGAAAATCATCCCGCGATCGGGGGCGAGCGACTGGCGGTTCATCAGGCCTTGCGCCTGCTGCGCCTCGGTCCGTGCGACTTCGACCGTGAAGCGATGCGTCTTGCCAGCGGTAGTAGTGACCGTCAGCGGCACCTGATCGAGGCCCGCGGGCGAGCGATCCATCGCGCTGACCGTGGTGCTCGCCGGCTGGCACGCCGCCAGCGGCAGCCCGAGCAGGAGCAAGGCCGCGACGCTGACCCGAACGCTCAACCGAGCCGAACCTCGACTGCGGTGAGCCCCTTGCGTCCCGAGGCAATCCGGGCCTCGAGCCGCTGCTCGGGCTCGAGGTCGCCGATCTCCGCCAGGCGCACCGTTTCCATGTGCACGAAAATATCCTCGGGATTGGCGTCGGGCGAATCGGCCCGCACCAGAAACCCATAACCCTTGACGCGATTGAACCATTTGACCTCCACCGGCTCATACTCGCCGGCCGCATCGGCCAGAGCCGAGCGATCCGACCTTACCGCGTCACCATGCGCTGCACGAGGGGGTGCCGGCAAGGCCGTCGACAGATCGATCGTGACGATCGATCGCGCCTGATAGCCGCGCTGCTGCTGCGCCGCGATGCCGGTGATGCTCGTGCCCTCGGGCAGGCTGCGGCGGCCATGCTCCTTGAGGACCGAAAAATGGATCAATATATCGCCGTCGAACTGGTCGTCGACGACGAACCCGAACCCGCGCGTTGCGTCGAACCATTTGACCGGGCCGGCAAAACGTCGCTCGTCTGGCGCGAGCCCAACCGCCTCGCCCGCCACCTCGGGTCCGCCCTCCGCAGGCACCACCTCTGCGGGCATGATCTCCCCTGAGCCAACCTCCACCGGCGCGACGAGCACGTTGCCGGGCGGCGGGGTTGGTTCGGGTTGAGGCGCCGGCGCTTGTTCCACGCCATTTCCTATCACAAAATCGAGTGTCGTTAAACCGAGATTAATTCAGTTTTCGAGCGATTGTTCGAGCGTATCGGGGTCGGCGTCGCGGTCGGGCGGAAGGTCGACCAAGCGGCGCGAAAGGTCGAACCCGTGGCCGGCGCGAATCATCCCTGACAAGGCGCGAGCGCGATCCTTGGGGTCCGGCGATGCGAGCGCGAACGGCCCGATCCGGCGGCGCTGCGCATAGCGGATCGCGGCGGCAGCGGCGGATGCGCTGGCGACATCCATCGCCGGCGCACTGTCGGCGTGGGCGATCCCCGCCTGCCGCAACGCCAGATCGACCCGCCGCTCGCCAAAGCCGCGCCGGCCAAGCGCGCGTGCCTTCGACAGAGCGAAGGCGGCATCGTCGATATAGCCGAGCCGCGCGAGGCGTTCGACCAGCGGCTCGATGTCGGGCGGTTGCGCCGCGTCCCATCCTTTCTCCTTGATCTTGCGCCGCAAGTAGCTGGCAAGCTTGGCCCGACTGGTGGCGAAGCGCCCGACATAGGCCACGGCAAGTTCCTGCAACCGCCCGGGATCGAGCGGACGAGGCGGCTTTCGAGACGTCCTGCGGTCGTTCATGCGCCTTGTTTGTGCCACAGTAAGACGGCACCACGCTAGCTGGTCGCGTCTTCGCGATCGGTTGGCACGTATCTGCTGACGACTAGGATCAACGAACCCAAGGATAGCGTGTGCTCGACCGCAATATCACGATCGACGCTGACCGCACGCCCGCCAGCCGCGCGTCCTCCACCCCCGCCTCGTCCACCCCCGCCTCGTCCAGTCTCGCCTCATCTAGCCTCACCGCTGAAGGCACGACGCCGACGCTCGACGACCTGCCGCGCCGCATCGCCGATTTCGCGACGCTCGGCGAAGCGCTCGATTATGCTGCCCGCGGGCAGCGCGGGATGAACTTTCACGATGCCCGCGGTCGCCTCGTTCGCGCTTACCCCTATGCCGAACTGCGCGATGATGCGCTGGCGCATGCGCAGCGCTTGACGACGCTTGGGCTGGTCCCCGGTGACCGACTCGCGCTGGTCGCCGAAACCGGACCCGAATTCGCCGCTTGCTTCTTCGGCGCGATCTACGCCGGGGTGTGGCCGGTCCCGCTGCCGCTGCCGACCAGCTTTGGCGGACGCGAGGCCTATGTCGATCAATTGGTGGTAATGCTGTCGTCGAGCGACCCGCATTTGTTCCTGTTCCCGCCCGAGCTGACCGACTTCGCTACGGCTGCCGCCGAACAGCGCGGGGTCGCGGCGCGCGACTGGGACAGCTTGGGCGACGTCGAGCGCTCGGCTGCGCCGCTGCCGGTCGCGGTCGACGAGGACATCGGCTACCTTCAATATTCGAGCGGATCGACCCGCTTTCCGCATGGCGTCGCGGTGACTCATCGCGCCTTGCTCGACAATCTTCATGCCCACGCTCTGGGCGTCGAAGTTCAGGACAGCGACCGCTGCATCAGCTGGCTGCCGTGGTATCACGACATGGGGCTCGTCGGGTGCATGCTCTCGCCGGTCGCGAACCAGCTCAGTGTCGATTATCTCAAGACCGAGGATTTCGCGCGTCGCCCGCTGGCGTGGCTCGACCTGATCAGCCGCAATCCGGGCACCACTTTGTCTTACTCGCCGACCTTCGGCTATGACATCTGCTCGCGGCGAATGTCGTCGCAGACCCGCGCCGCCGATCGGTTCGACCTGTCGCGCTGGCGGATCGCGGGCAATGGCGCCGACATGATCCGCCCCGACGTGATGCAGGCGTTCGTCGACAGCTTCGCCGACGCCGGGTTCAAGGCGTCGAGTTTCTGCCCGAGTTACGGCCTCGCCGAGGCGACGCTCGCGGTGTCGATCATGCCACCCGGCGAAGGCATCCGCCTCGAACTGGTCGAGGAAAGCGAATTGTCCGGGGTCGGCACGCCCGCCCAGTCGCGCCCGCGCCGCTACCGCGCGATCGTCAATTGCGGCAAGCCGGTCGAGGGCATGACGGTCGAAATCCGCGGCGCCGATGGCGAATTGCTCGACGACCGCTCGATCGGCAAATTGTTCGCGCGCGGCAGCTCGATCATGGCCGGCTATTTTCGCGACGAGGAATCGACCAAGGCGTGCCTCGGCGACGATGGCTGGCTCGACACCGGCGACATGGGCTACCTGTCGGGCGGCTACATCTTCATTGTCGGCCGTGCCAAGGACATGATCATCATCAACGGCCGCAACCATTGGCCGCAGGACATCGAATGGGCGGTCGAACAATTGCCCGGCTTCAAGTCGGGCGACATCGCCGCCTTCGCGATCACCGGCCCGTCGGGCGAGGAAACCCCGGCGGTGCTGGTCCATTGCCGGGTCAGCGATCCCGGCGAGCGCGGCAAGTTGCGCGACGACATCCGCGAACGCGTCCGCGCCATCACCGGCATCACCCCGGTGGTCGAACTCGTGCCCCCGCGCACGCTGCCCCGCACCAGTTCGGGCAAGCTCAGCCGCACCAAGGCCCGCAACCTCTACCTCAGCGGCGAAATCACCCCGTTCGACGTCGCGGCCTGAGCCACCGAGCGCAGCGAAGCGATTGCGTAGCGATCGTCAGCAGCGCGAAGAGTTGGCGATAGCCGGCCGACCTGCACGAAGCGACAGGATCGACGTCACGGGATTTACTCCCGTGACGGACCCTTGCGCGGATGGGCGGGCATCGCTACCTCGCGCCTCGGCCTAGGGGTATAGCTCAGTTGGTAGAGCATCGGTCTCCAAAACCGAGGGTCGTGGGTTCGAGTCCCCCTGCCCCTGCCAGCCGCTTGATAGCGTCCGGCGCTTAGGCTAAGACGTCGGCGACGAGGTCCGGCGGGTGTTCCGCGGACCTCCTTTTTTTAGCTGTTCGAGATCGGACGAAACATCGTGGCAAAGGTCACTCCCGGCGAATTCATCAGGCAGGTGCGCTCCGAAACCGCCAAGGTCAGCTGGCCGACGCGCAAGGAAACCATCACCACCGCGGTCATGGTGGTGATCATGACCACCCTGCTCGCCATCTTCTTCTTCGCGATCGACTCGGGTTTCGGCGCGCTCGTCAAATTCTTGCTCAGCCTGCTCGGCTAGCCCTCGCTTTCAGGAATTCCCATGTCCCGCTGGTACATAATCCACGCTTATTCGGGCTTCGAGAACAAGGTTCGCGAATCGATCATGTCGGAGGCCAAGCGCCTCGGGCTCGAGGCCGCGGTCGAGGCGATCGAGGTCCCGACCGAAACGATCACCGAAATCAAGCGCGGCAAGAAGGTCCAGGCCGAACGCAAGTTCATGCCCGGCTATGTCCTGGCCAAGCTGGCGATGAACGACGACGTCTATCACCTCGTCAAGAACACCCCCAAGGTGACCGGCTTCCTCGGCCCCAATGGCAAGCCGCAGGCGATCCCCGACGCGCAGGCGGCACGGATGCTCGACACCAAGGAAGAGGCCGCCGCCAACGTCAAGCAGAAGGTCAAGGTCGACTATGAGATCGGCGACCAGGTCAAGGTCCTCGACGGCCCGTTCGCGAGCTTCAACGGCCTCGTCGAGGAACTCGACTTCGACCGCAGCCGGGTCAAGGTCAGCGTCTCGATCTTCGGCCGCGCGACCCCGGTCGAACTCGAATTCGAACAGGTCGAGCGCGCCAAATAGGGCCCCCCAACACTGCTATCAACGCACCGCAATCGACCTGGATCGTGGGTTAGTTCAACCGCCGACGAATCAATCCGCCGCTGACCGGTTCAGCCCGCCATGCCGCTGCGCGAAACCGGGTGCGGCTGGTTCAACCCCGCCGCGAGCCGGTCGTAACGCGCGGCGAGTTTGGCATGGATCAACGCGACACTCGGGTCGTCCGCCTCCTCGCCCAGCTTGCGCTCGGCCACGGCGCGCCGCTGGTAATATTCGAGATCGCTTTCGACTGGCATTCAACATCCCTTCGCGGTCGATCCTACCCCCGCGCGGCGCCGCCGTTATTAACCTAGGTTAACCGCGCTCGGTGGTGCGCCACAGCTGCGCCGAGCGGATCGCCGCGGGGACGTCGGGATTTTCCTCGGGGCGCGACACGACGCGCTCGACCATCCGCCAGTTGCGCCGCAGCCGCGACTTGCGCCACACGTCGGTCACCCAATATTGCCCCGACCAATCGTGCCCGTCCATCGTTACCTTCAGGTCGAGCTGGGTCGCGAACACCGCCACCGGGCCAATGTCGCGGACATAGATATCGCCGAACCGGTAAGAGCTGCACAGATAGCGCGTCATCGCCGCGTCGATCCAGCTTTTCGCGTCGAGGATCACGCTCGGCTTCGACCCGATCACCATCCGGAAATTGCCCGCCGTCAGCGCCTTGAGCTCGCGCGCATCCCCCCCGACCCACGCCCGCATCCAGCGGCGCTCGACGGTTTCGATGGTTGCATGAAGGTCGGCCATAATCGCCCGTTGCCCTACAAGATCGGGCCTGAGTTGCAAGTACGGGCCCGCCGCCGCGCCCGTCGCCCGGACGGCCGCGACGCAGGAACAGCGCACGACCCTCTTCGTTGTCGTTCAAAGGAGAATAGTCATGAGCGAGCGCGAACTGATCGAGCCCCACAAGGGCGACAAGCGCTACCAGCGCCGCAACGAAGACGGCAGCTTTTCGGACAGCGATGACGTCTCGAAATCGCTCGGCCAGGACGTCCGCCAGCACGCCGAGACCGACAAGCCGAAAAACCAGGGCGACAAGGGCGACTAGAGCCCCTTGTTTTCGCCCGCCGGCCACTGGCCGTCATTGCGAGGAGCGCAGCGACGCGGCAATCCACCACCGGCGGCGTAATGGATTGCTTCGCGATGGTTGCAATGACGATCGGGCGAGCGGCATTCCACGCTTCTCACAGTAGCGACGCCTGCTTGCCCGTCTCCTCGCGCTTGGCCCGCTTGACGCTGGCCGGGTCGACGAACGGGATGTCGGGTTTTACCCACTGAGACCTACTTTGATCCGGAGGCGCCGCCGGGGATCCCCCCGCAACCGCTCGCGCAAAAACTCAAGCACGCGCTCGACCGCTTCCCGCGTCGGCTCACCTTCCTCATCGATCAGCCCGATGGTCAACACGCTGTGCGGTGGCTCGGGATTGACCTTGCTCGACCGCCCCGGAAGCTCGATCCCCTCAAACCCCTCGCCCAGCTCGCGCCGAAGGGTCGCGAACCGCGCCGCTCGGCAGAACAACGCGTCGCCATGAAACCGCAACCCCATTACCTTGAGCCCCTCGTCCGCAATCCGCCGCCGCGCATTGACCAGCGTTTCGGGCGTGACGTGCAGCGCCGCCGCCTTGGCGGGGGTCAGCGGCAGCGGAAACGACGGATGCCCCATCACCGGTGCGATCACCCATGGGTCGAGCGTCATGGTCAGCGCGAAATTGCCGGTCACGCACATCCCGACCGCGCCCACGCCAACCCCGCCGATTTCCTCGTGCACATGGCCCGCCAGCGCCCGCAACCAGTCGGTGATCGGACTCGATCTTTGCTCGGCAAGCGCATGAAACTCCCGGCTGATGCACACCCGCGCAAGTTGGAACATCCGGTCGACCGGATTGGTCTTGCGTCCAAGCGGCCCGAACAGATGCGGCATGAACACGGTGAACCCCGCATCCGCCACTTTGTCGGCAAACCGAATTACCTCCGCGGAGATCCCCGGGACCTCATGCATCACCACCACTCCGGGCCCCGCGCCCTTGCGATAAACGGGGCGATCGGTGCCGCCATGGGAGAAGGAAAAGGAGGTGTAGCCGGGAAGGTTTTTCATGAAAGGAAGAACGCGCGAGGGGGCGTTTGGGGCCGGTTGCCGCCACAAGCAGGTGTCGCTCGCCTGCCGCATAAAATCCTGTCCTACACGCGCTCCGCCTGTCATGCTCGCCCGATGGTTGATCGTCGCTCCGACTGCCGCTCCCTGTTCCCGACCCCGCGACCAGCCTGCCCCCGCCAAAATGGTAGGGCTCCCGGAGACTTTAGCGAACTTAGGACCGTAAGCCTGGCCCGGGCCGGTCGAGCGCGCGAGACGATGATTACCGCCTCGGCCCTTGTGCTGGGCGTGCAATATGCTAGACGCGCCGCCTTCCAATCCGTTGGAGAGCCCATGGCGGGAGGCAGTGTCGAAACTGCCGTCTGGACCGCTAAACTTGCGGCTTTGAGTGGTTTCGCACCGCCAAAGCCAAATGAAGAGTGAGATACATGGCCAAGAAAATTACCGGTTACATCAAGCTGCAGGTGCCCGCCGGCGCCGCCAATCCGTCGCCCCCGATCGGGCCGGCGCTGGGGCAGCGCGGCGTCAACATCATGGAATTCTGCAAGCAGTTCAACGCCGCCACGCAGGAAATGGAAAAGGCGATGCCGATTCCGACCGTGATCACGGTCTACGCCGACCGCAGCTTCTCGTTCACCACCAAGACCCCCCCGGCGAGCTTCCTGCTCAAGAAAGCCGCCAAATTGAAGTCGGGCTCGAAGGAGCCGGGCAAGATCAGCGCCGGGACGATCAAGCGCTCGCAACTGAGCGAGATCGCCGAAGCGAAGATGAAGGACTTGAACGCCAACGACCTCGTTTCGGCGACCAAGATCATCGAAGGCTCCGCTCGCGCGATGGGCCTCCAGGTAGTGGAGGGTTAAGACCATGGCCAAGATCACCAAGAAGATTAAGGCGCACACCGACAAGGTCGAGCCGATGAAGCTTTACGCCGCCGCCGACGCGATCGCTCTGGTCAAGAGCCTGGCGACCGCGAAGTTCGACGAGACGGTCGAGATCGCGATCTCGCTCGGGGTCGATCCGCGCCACGCCGACCAGATGGTGCGCGGCGTCGTCAACCTTCCCAAGGGCACGGGCAAGGACGTCCGCGTCGCGGTGTTCGCGCGCGGCGCCAAGGCGGACGAAGCGACCGCAGCGGGCGCTGAAGTCGTGGGGGCCGAGGATCTGATGGAATCGATCCAGGGCGGCAAGATCGACTTCGATCGCGTCATCGCCACGCCCGACATGATGGGTCTGGTCGGTCGTCTCGGCAAGGTGCTCGGGCCCAAGGGCCTGATGCCCAACCCGAAGCTCGGCACGGTCACCATGAACGTCACCCAGGCGGTGACCGACGCCAAGTCGGGCCAGGTCGAATTCCGCGTCGAGAAAGCCGGGATCATCCACGCCGGGATCGGCAAGGCGAGCTTCCCGCAGGAAGATCTCAAGGCCAATTTCGACGCCTTCGTTCAGGCGATCGTCCGCGCCAAGCCGGCCGGCGCCAAGGGCAAATATCTCCAGAAGGTTGCGATGAGCTCGTCGATGGGTCCCGGCGTCAAGGTCGACACCGCCGAACTCGCCGGGGTCTAAGCTGCTGATAAACTGAACAAAAAGGGCCGGAGCGGCGACGCTTCCGGCCCTTTTTCGTGGCTCAGCGCAACTGGCTGTCCTTGGATCCCCGGCGGTTGATCGCCGAGTGACGGATCGCGCTGTCGCGTTGCTCCTGGCACGCGACGCAGGTCCGCACTCCGGGGATCGCGGCGCGGCGCTTGGGCGGGATCGGCTCGCCGCACTCGTCGCATTCGGTCGCTCCCTCGCCGCTCGGCAGGAGCGCGCGCGCCAGGCTCACCGCATCCTTGACGCTATCGTCGATCTGGTCCTGCACCGCGCCATCGCGAGTCCATCCGCCAGCCATGCTTGCCTCCTTCTTGCCTGCTGCACCAACGCGCTGGGCTCGCTCAGTTTCCGCGCGGCAAACGTTGACTTAATCCTGTCCGCCGCTAAGAGCGCCTTGTCCGACGGTTCGCCGCCGGACGCTTCGTCCGAGACAGTCGCTGCTCCCGCATCCGCGAGGGCTTAATCCGCGGCCTAGACGGGGACATGAATCAAACGGGACATCTGCTCCTGTCGTGCGAGGCTCAGCTTCGCCACCGATCCAGCCCCCCGGACAATAGCTCGTCGCCATCCGGCGATTGGGTTGCTTCGTCGCCATCCGGCGGCGGGGTTGTTTGAACCTCGGCCATTGCCTCGCTTTGGCCGAAAAGGAGTATGGCATGGATCGTAGCCAAAAAGCCGATCTGGTTGCCGAGCTGAAGAGCGTCTTCTCCGAGACCAGCGTGGTGGTGATCACCCGCAATCTCGGCATGACGGTGGCCCAGTCCACCGACCTGCGCCTGAAGATGCGCGACGCCGGTGCCCAGTTCAAGGTGGCGAAGAACCGGCTTGCCCTGATCGCGCTCGAGGGCACCAAGTACGGACCGATCGGCGATATGCTGACCGGCCCGACCGCCTTGGCGACCTCGATCGATCCCGTTGCGGCCGCCAAGGTCGCGGTGGACTTCGCCAAGACCAACGATCGTCTCGAGATCGTTGGCGGCGCGATGGGCGACAAGTTGCTCGATGTGAACGGGATCAAGGCACTCGCCGCGCTCCCGAGCCTCGATCAGCTGCGCGGCACGTTGGTCGGGCTTCTCCAGGCGCCCGCCACCAAGATCGCGCGCATCGTCATCGAACCCGCGAGCCTGATTGCTCGCGTGACCGGTGCCTATGCCGCCAAGGCAGCCTGATTTTTAACTGAAGTTTCAACGCACGACATCAAGGGCGTATCGCCCGCAAGGAGTTTTCAAATGGCAGACCTCAACAAGATCGTCGAAGAGCTTTCGACCCTGACCGTCATGGAAGCCGCCGAGCTTTCCAAGTTGCTCGAAGAGAAATGGGGCGTTTCCGCCGCCGCGGCGGTTGCCGTCGCCGGTCCCGCCGCCGCCGCCGGCCCGGCCGAGGAAGAGCAGACCGAATTCGACGTGATCCTCACCGGCGACGGTGGCAAGAAGATCAACGTCATCAAGGAGGTCCGCGCGATCACTCAGCTCGGCCTCGGCGAAGCCAAGGCGCTGGTCGAAGGCGCTCCGAAGCCGATCAAGGAAGGCGTCAACAAGGAAGAAGCCCAGAAGATCAAGGCTCAGATCGAAGCTGCCGGCGGCACCGTCGAACTCAAGTAAGCTTCAACGCTTCCAAACCAGTTTCGCAGGTGTCTTGAAGCGCTTGCGGATGGGAAGGGGTGGCTCCGCAAGGGGTCACCCCTTTTTCGAAGGCTTCCCGATCGCTGTGAAGAAACGGGATTGCTGTTACGGATTGATTGGGATCACGAGCGGTGAACGAAGATGGGCCGCAGCGTTACGCTCGGCGACGTCGCTCATAGTCGCGCTGACCGTCGGGAGCGCCGTGCCTTAATCGAAGATCGACAGGTCGAGAAGCTCGCTCTGGCCGAACCAGACCACATTGGCACTGTGGTCTGCGCGGTCGTCGCCGGTCGATGCGTGGGCGAAGACGGTGAGACCGGCGCGGTGGACGGCAAGCCACGTCGCGACCTCGCCGAATTGCGCCGTCGGCACCGTCACCTGGCACGAACCGCGCGGATGCGGGCCGACCGGACGGGTGTGAAAATGGCCGAGCGGGACGCCGAAGCGCTGCGCAAGCTCGCGACCGAGCGCCTGCGCTTCGCCAAGCTGGTCTGGGTCGAAATAAATGTGGGCGTGAAAATCGTGGATCGTGATCATCGGTCCGCTCCCGCTGCAAATTTCATGTGAGAAGCAATCCCAGCTGATCAAGAGGGAACAAGTTTGTTTCCGCCCCTTGCAGACGCTCGCGAAAGGCGTATATCCGTTTCATCCAATTTTTTGACGGCTCCGCCGCACCTTGCCGTGCGTCCGGGGTCTTTTCCGTCCTCACCGGGACACGAGCCGATACCGCGCAGCGGTTCGAACGGATGGTGAGGAAGAAGCGGGAAGCGCTCCACCTTTGTGTTCCGGCCACCGCCGGGACTCAGTCTGGCCCCCTGCCCTGTTGCGGCAGGAGGTCGATCTTGCGAAGCGCCAGTCAGCGGCGCGTCGCCAAGCGCAGGGATTACCATGGCCACCAAAGCGAAAGACGTGCCCGTTTCGGCTCGTTCCACGACCTCGCGTCGCATCCGCAAGATTTTCGGCAACATCCACGAAATCTCCAACATGCCGAACCTGATCGAGGTTCAGCGCGAATCGTATGAGCAGTTCCTCCGCTCCGATCCCGCGACGAGCTATGTTTCGGGCCTCGAAAAGACGCTGCGTTCGGTCTTTCCGATTCAGGATTTCGCGGGCACCGCGCATCTCGACTTCGACAAATATGTCCTCGAAGATCCCAAATATGACACCGACGAGTGCCGCCAGCGCGGGCTGACCTATGCCGCGCCGATGCGCGTCACGTTGCGCCTGACCAGCTTCGAAATCGATCCCGACACAGAGGCCAAGTCGGTGATCGATATCAAGGAGCAGGACGTCTACATGGGCGACATGCCCTTGATGACGGGCAACGGCACCTTCATCATCAACGGCACCGAGCGCGTCATCGTGTCGCAGATGCACCGCTCGCCGGGCGTGCTGTTCGATCATGACCGGGGCAAGACCCACGCCAGCGGCAAATATCTCTTTGCCGCACGCGTGATCCCGTATCGCGGCTCGTGGCTCGACTTCGAATTCGACGCCAAGGACATCGTCAACGTCCGCATCGATCGCAAGCGCAAGCTGCCGGTGACCGCGTTGCTCCACGCGCTCGGCCTGTCGAGCGAGGAAATCCTCAATCAATTCTACAAGCAGGTGGTCTACGTCCGCGGCCCCAACGGCTGGCAGATCCCCTACGTCGCCGAGAATTGGCGCGGGCAGAAGCCGACCCACGACGTGGTCGATGCCGACAGCGGCGAAGTGATCTTCAAGTCGAACGAGAAGATTACCCCCCGCAAGGCCAATGCCGCCGCCAAGGAAGGCCTCAAGAACCTCATTATCCCCACGGAGGAAATCTACGGCCGCTTCTCGGCCTATGACCTCATCAACGAGTCGACGGGCCAGATCTATGTCGAGGCCGGCGACGAAATCTCGGCCGAGAATCTCGAAATGCTCGACAAGGCCGGCACCGACCGCCTTGAGCTGCTCGACATCGATTACATCAACACCGGCCCGTGGATCCGCAACACGCTCAAGGCCGACAAGGCCGAAGACGGCGACATGGCGTTGAGTGACATCTACCGCGTCATGCGCCCCGGCGAGCCGCCAACGCGCGAGACCGCCGACGCCTTGTTCTACGGCCTGTTCTTCGACCCCGAGCGCTACGACCTGAGCGCGGTCGGCCGTGTCAAATTAAACATGCGGCTTGGCCTCGACGCCGAAGACACCGTCACCACGCTGCGTCGCGAGGACATTCTCGCGGTGGTCCAGGAACTGGTCAACCTCAAGGACGGCAAGGGCGAAATCGACGATATCGACAATCTAGCCAACCGCCGCGTCCGCTCGGTCGGCGAACTGCTCGAAAACCAGTATCGCGTTGGCCTCCTCCGCATGGAGCGTGCGGTCAAGGAGCGCATGTCGAGCGTCGATGTCTCGACGGTGATGCCGAACGACCTGATCAACGCCAAGCCAGCGGTCGCCGCGGTACGTGAATTCTTCGGCTCGTCGCAGCTGTCGCAGTTCATGGATCAGACCAACCCGCTCAGCGAAGTGACCCACAAGCGCCGCGTGTCGGCATTGGGGCCAGGCGGTCTGACGCGTGAGCGCGCCGGCTTCGAAGTCCGCGACGTCCACCCGACGCATTATGGCCGCATCTGCCC
Source organism: Pseudomonadota bacterium (assembly GCA_030855425.1). Next base: position 1,720 of record JALYRH010000032.1, on the reverse strand, counting down.
GATCGAGACTCCCGAAGGCCCGAACATCGGCCTCATCAACAGCCTCGCCTCGTTCAGCCGGGTCAACAAATACGGCTTCATCGAGACCCCGTACCGCAAGGTCATCGATCATAAGGTGACCGACGAAGTCGTTTATCTGTCGGCGATGGAAGAGGCCAAGCACACGATTGCTCAGGCCAACGCCGAGCTGACCGACAATATGAATTTCGGCGAGGAAATCGTCTCGAGCCGTCGTTCGGGCGACTTCCTGATGGCGCCGCGCGACACCATCACGCTGATGGACGTCAGCCCCAAGCAGCTCGTTTCGGTTGCCGCATCGCTCATTCCATTCCTGGAAAACGATGACGCCAATCGCGCGCTGATGGGCTCGAACATGCAGCGCCAGGCGGTGCCCTTGCTCCAGGCCGATGCCCCGCTGGTCGGGACCGGGATGGAAGAGACCGTCGCGCGCGATTCGGGTGCGGCGATCGCCGCGCGCCGCGCCGGGATCGTCGATCAGGTCGATGCCAGCCGCATCGTCATTCGCGCGACCGGCGAAGTCGATGCCGGCAAGTCAGGCGTCGACATCTACACGCTGATGAAGTTCCAGCGCTCGAACCAGAATACCTGCATCAACCAGCGTCCGCTGGTGAAGGTCGGCGAGACGGTCGAGCTTGGCGAAATCATCGCCGACGGCCCCTCGACCCAGTTCGGCGAGCTCGCATTAGGCCGCAATGTGCTCGTCGCGTTCATGCCGTGGAATGGCTATAATTATGAGGATTCGATCCTCATCTCGGAGCGTATCGTCAAGGACGACGTCTTCACCTCGATCCACATCGAGGAATTCGAAGTCATGGCGCGCGATACCAAGCTTGGGCCCGAGGACATTACGCGAGATATCCCCAACGTGGGTGAGGAAGCCTTGCGCAACCTCGACGAGGCCGGGATCGTCTACATCGGTGCCGAGGTCGAGCCGGGCGACATTTTGTGCGGCAAGATCACGCCCAAGGGCGAAAGCCCGATGACGCCGGAGGAGAAACTTCTCCGCGCGATCTTCGGTGAAAAGGCCTCGGATGTGCGCGATACCTCGCTCCGCCTGCCCCCCGGCGTCGCCGGAACGGTGGTCGAAGTGCGCGTGTTCAACCGCCACGGGATCGACATCGACGATCGCACGCGCGCCATCCAGACCGAGGAAAAGGAACGCCTCAAGAAGGACGCCGACGACGAACGCGGCATCCTCAATCGCGCCACTTTCGGGCGCCTCAAGGGCATGCTCGTCGGACAGGTTGCCACCGCCGCGCCCAAGTCGATCAAAAAGGGCGCGACCATCGACGATCCGATGATGGAAGCGACCGAGCGTCACGACTGGTGGAAGATCGCGGTCAAGGACGACAAGCGCCAGGCTGACCTCGAAGCGCTCAAGGGCCAGTATGACGCCGCCGTCGATGTCATCATGAGCAAGTATAACGACCGGGTCGAGAAGCTCGAGCGTGGCGATGAGCTGCCGCCGGGCGTGCTCAAGATGGTCAAGGTGTTCGTCGCGGTGAAGCGCAAGCTTCAGCCGGGCGACAAGATGGCCGGGCGTCACGGCAATAAGGGCGTGATCAGCCGCATCCTGCCCAACGAGGACATGCCATTCCTCGAAGACGGGACTCCGGTCGACATCGTGCTCAACCCACTCGGCGTGCCGAGCCGGATGAACGTCGGGCAGATCTTCGAAACCCATCTTGGCTGGGCCGCG
>JALYRH010000031.1 GCA_030855425.1 Pseudomonadota bacterium | reverse complement strand
CGCGATTCGCGCCGGCGGTAGCGCGGCGGGCTGGGCGTTCCAGCTCCAAGACCCGCGCACCACGGTCATCCTGCTACTGCTGACCACCGCGATCACCCTAAATCTGCTGCGCGTGTTCGAGCTTCCGGTGCTGGGCAGCGAGACGCGACCGGGGGGCAGCTTCGGCACCGGCGCGCTCGCGGCGTTCGTCGCGACGCCATGCGCGGGGCCGTTCCTTGGCGTCGCGCTCGGTGCCGCGCTGCTGCTCCCCGCAGCGGGATCGGTGCTGGTGTTCGCGGCGCTTGGCCTCGGGCTTGCGCTGCCGTTCGTGCTCGTCGCCTTCATTCCCGCGCTGCGTCGGCTGCTGCCACGCCCCGGGGCGTGGATGACGCGATTGCAGCGTTTCCTTGCCATCCCGATGGCGGCGACCGCAGCGGGATGCCTGTGGTTGCTGTGGCGGCAGGGCGGGACGGGGGCACTTGGCATCGGGGTGGTCGCGTTGATCGCCTTGCTGCTGCTATTGCTGTGGACCGGTTGGCGCCAGCGGCGCGGCGAGTCCGCAGGATTGGCCGCATTGGTCGCGGCGCTGGTCATCACCGGAGTGGCGGCCCTGCTTGTCTCGTCGCGCCCCGCGAGCGCGTCGCGATTCCCGCTCGGCGCTGCGGCGTGGAGCGAGGCGACAGTATCGCGCGAACTTGCCGCCGGACGCCCTGCTTTTGTCTATTTCACCGCCGACTGGTGCCTGACGTGCAAGGTCAACGAAGCCGCCGCGATCGAGCGCGACGAAGTGCGTGACGCGTTCCGCAAGGCAGGCGTCAAGGTGCTGGTCGGCGACTGGACCAACGGCGATCCCGCGATCACCCGCTTCCTCGACCGCCGTGCCCGCGCCGGAGTGCCGCTCTATCTATGGTATGAGCCGGGTAGCGAACCCGAGGAACTCCCCCAGATCCTCACCGCCGCCATGCTCAGCGACCGCGCTCGCCGGGACCGCCGCTAGCGCCCCGTTGCCAAACTTTGGTGCCGCCAACCCAGGTTTCCAGGACTTGCGTTCGCGCCAGCGCCTGCGGATCGACCGTCGAGATGTCGCGGTCGACGAGGATGAAGTCGGCATGCTTGCCCGCATCGAGGCTCCCGATCCGATCCTCGGCGAAACTGGCATAAGCTGCGCCGCGGGTGAAGCCGGCGAGCGCCGCCGCGAAGCTCACCCGTTCTTGCGGACGCCACCCGCCCGCGGGCTGGCCTTCGATGTCCTGGCGACTGACCGCAGCGGCGAGGCCGGGGAAGGGGTTGGGTGATTCGACCGGAAAGTCAGACCCGAAGGCCAGTCGCGCCCCAGAACGGGCGATCGTCTGCCACGCGTAGGCCCCGCCCAGCCGATTTGGCCCGAGCCGCGCTTCGGCCATCGTCCGATCGCTCGTCTGGTGGGTGGGTTGCATCGAGGCAATGATGTTGGCCTTGGCCAGGCGAGGAAGGTCGGCGACATCAAGCACTTGGGCATGTTCGAGCCGCCAGCGGCGATCGCGCTTGTCGCGCCGGCCGAGCTGCTCGAACGCAGTGATGACCTGTGCGTTGGCGGCATCGCCGATCGCATGGATCGCCAATTGATGGCCGTTGGCGCTTGCTTCGCTTGCCTGTTTCATAAGCTCGGCATCATTGATCAGGCTCAGCCCGCGCGTCGAGGGCATGTCGTGATAGGGCGCCTTGAGCCACGCCCCGCGCGAGCCGAGCGCGCCATCGGCGTAGAGCTTGACCCCGCCGAGATGGAGCCGGCCGTCGTGCAGCCACTCGCTCGGCCTGCCGCCGTTGATCGCGCGCATCGCCGGTATCCCGCCGGCATAGCCAAGCACTCGGACGTTCAAGCGGCCCGCCTGTCCCGCCCGGTTCATCGCCGCCCAGTCGGCGGGGCTGGTGCCCATGTCGGCGGCGGCGGTCAGTCCGCTTGCCAGCATCAGCGCCTGCGCCTTGGCCAGCGCCGCATCGTAGGATGCTGCGTCGGGCGCCGGGATCTTGCCTTCGACCAGCTCCATCGCCGCATCGACGAACAGGCCATTTTCAATTCGCCCCCCCGCGGGCGCGGCAGTTCGGGCGGTGATACCGGCGGCGGTCAGCGCCGCGCTATTGGCGACCGCCGCATGGCCATCGACCCGGCCGAGCCACACCGGTCGGTCACCGACCACGACATCGAGATCGGCGGCGGTCGGAAAGCGCTTGTCGGCCCATAATTCCTGGTTCCAGCCGCGGCCCAGAATCCACTTCGCTTGGGGATTGGCCGCGGCATAGGCCTTTAGCCGCTGCTGCAGATCGCCAAGCGAGGTCGTGCCGGTGAGGTCCAGCTGGAGCGCCCCGAAGCCGAGCGACATGACATGGCCATGCGCGTCGATCAGCCCGGGGAGCAGGGTGCGCCCGCCGGCATCGATGCGGGAATCGATATTCGCGGGGCGAACATCCCCCTTGGCGAGCAGCTTCACGACGCGGCCATCATTGCCGATCACCAATGCGTTGAAGCGCTGCAGCTTGCCCCGCGCGTCGACCTGGATGCCATTGGCATTATCGACCAGCGTATCGGCCAGTGCGGTGGTGGAGACGGAGGCGAGGAGCAGCGCCGCGGCTGCAAAAAAAGAGGTGTGCATGCCAAGGGGCATAGCATTGTTTGGCGCGCCGTGAAGGGCTAGGCCGCGTGCCGATGACCGACTTTCCGACGCTTGCCGACATTCAGGCCGCCGCCGCGCGCATTGGCGGCGCGGTAATCCACACCCCGACGCTGCACAGCCGCACCCTGTCCGACATTGTCGGCGCCGAGGTGTGGCTCAAGTTCGAAAATCTGCAATTCACCGCGGCCTATAAGGAACGCGGCGCGCTCAATAAGTTGCTTGCGCTCGACGCCGGGGAACGTGCCCGCGGCGTGGTCGCCGCATCGGCCGGCAACCACGCCCAGGCAGTCGCCTATCACGGCCGGAGGCTCGGCGTACCGGTAACGATCGTGATGCCGGTCTCGACCCCGACGATGAAGGTCACCCAGACCGAAGGGCACGGTGCCACCGTAATCCTCCATGGCGAGCGCTTCGACGATGCCCATGCGCACGCCAAGCAACTCGAGGCCGAGCATGGCCTCGTGTTCGTCCATCCGTTCGACGATCCGGCGGTTATTTCGGGGGCGGGGACGGTGGCGCTCGAAATGCTCGCGGCGGTTCCCGACCTCGACACGATCGTCGTCCCGATCGGCGGCGGCGGGCTGATCAGCGGGATTGCCACCGCCGCCAAGGCGATCAACCCCGCGATCGAGATCGTCGGCATCGAGGCCGAACTCTATCCGTCGATGAAGAATGTCGTCGAAGGCGGCCACGGCGCGATTGGCGGCGACACGCTCGCCGAGGGTATCGCGGTCAAGGAGCCCGGTGCGCTCACCCGCCGGATCATCGCCGCCAAGGTCGACCGCATCGACCTCGTCGCAGAACGTGACATTGAACATGCCGTCGCCTTGCTCGTCGGCATCGAGAAGACCGTGGTCGAAGGCGCCGGCGCGGCAGGCCTTGCCGCGATCCTCGCCGATCCCGACCGCTACCGCGGGCGCAAGGTCGCGACGATATTGTGCGGCGGTAATATCGACACTCATCTGCTCGCCAATGTGCTGGTGCGCGAACTGGTGCGCTGCGGGCGCATCGCGCGGCTGCGAATCGCGGCGCAGGACCGCCCCGGCGCCCTCGCCGCGATCACCGCCACGTTCCACAAATGCGGGGTCAACATTATCGAGGTCCAGCACCAGCGCATCTTCACCCGGCTGCCTGCCAAGGACACGGTGATCGAAGTCGAATGCGAAGCCCGCGACTCGCTCGCGATCGAGCAATTGGTCGCCGCGCTCGAGACCGCCGGGTTCAATGTCGAGCGCGCCTCGCTCGATTGACATTAACCCTCTACCGTCCCTCGGCGGGACAGTGGCCAGCGTTAACCCTCAAATTGCGGAGCCGACCCTTTTCAAGCGCGTTTACCGGTCGCATAAAGACTTTCGTAACCATTGCTTGGAGGTCCGCCGGGTGAGCGCCCCATTTCGCTTTCCTAAATTCTTTGTCACCAACCCCAGTCCGTGCCCCTATCTGCCGGGCAAGGTCGAGCGGAAGGTGTTCACCGAACTCAACGGCCGCAACGCCGGCGAGCTCAACGAGGCGCTTGGCCGGATCGGCTTTCGCCGATCGCAGTCGGTCGCTTATCGCCCATCGTGCATCGATTGCAGCGCCTGCGTCTCGGTTCGCGTGCTGGCCGACCAGTTTGTGCCGAGTGCGACCCAGCGCAAGCTGATCCGCCGCTATGCCGACCTTGAAGTCAGCGCGTGCAAGCCGTGGACCACCGAAGAACAATATGCCCTGCTGCGCAAATATCTCGCTTCGCGTCATCCGGGCGGCGGGATGGCCGAAATGGACGAGCAGGATTTTGCCGACATGGTCGAACAGACACCGGTCCGCTCCTACGTCATCGAATATCGCGAGCCGTCGGTCGACGGTCGCCCCGGCAAGCTCGTCGGCGCCTGCCTCAGCGACCAGCAAGGCGATGGCCTGTCGATGATTTACAGCTTTTACGATGTCGGCGACGATGCCCGCAAAGGCCTCGGCACCTATATCATCCTCGACCATGTCATCCGCGCCGCCCGTGCTGCGCTGCCCTATGTCTATCTCGGTTACTGGGTCGAAGGTTCGACCCGCATGGCGTATAAGGCAAGCTTCAGGCCGATGGAGCGTCTCGGCCGCGACGGTTGGCGCCGCATGGACCTGCCCGAAGAAGAGCGCACCATCCCCGACCAGATGCTGCCCGTGCGCTCACCGCGCCGGATCCTCGTCGACGCCTGAACCCTGTCCCATTTGGGTCGCGCCGGTGCGGTCCGCCGGAGACCGATTCTAGGGCAGACTGCCAGCAGTTTGAGGTTGAGCGCGATGATGGTCGCCGAAATGCCGTAAGCGAACGCCTTCAGGAACCCCTAGTTAGAACTCCCTCATTAACTTGCGGTCGCTTGTGAATGGGACCAGCGGCACCACTGCAAACGTCAGCTGGAGGTTGCAGCGCGATCGCGGTGCCGATCACCTCGGCAAGGTCGCAGGCGATGATCGCGATCTTGCACAGCACCCACAATGCGAATCGGACCGGCGGGCGGGAATGCGCGCGAGAATTAATCCGGTGACGATGCCAAGCTTGCCGGCGAGCGCCTGAAGCACCATCGCCATCATGTTCGCCAGCAATATGACCGACAACAAAGTGTAGCCGAAGGCTGATCCCCCCGGCGAGATCGGTCGCCCGGTTTCCGGGGTCCGTACAACCCACCGCCACCAGTAGCCGGGTCCCCGCGAACGCGCCGAACTTGCGTCAGAAGGAGCTGCTGCGGCCAGGGACCGCGATGGTCGAACGGGATTCGGGAAGAACTGGCGAGGAGGCAGTGACGGGGGTGGCCACGGAAATGGCGATTTCCGTGGGGGGTCGTCACCGTCGCCCTCTTACTAAGCCGCGCGTCCGATGCGCCTCTTCTGCGCCAAGTTCCAAGTCGGCTGGAATCAAGTCGAGCGAATATTGCCGTTGAAGCCTTCCGGAAAAAATCCCCCGGCCATGACACCGCGCGCGGGGTTGCCATAAATGATGTTGAGCGCGTGCTGCGGCGTTCGCCCAAATGCAATTCCATTTTAGTTGGTCGGCGCGATGTTGGACATCGCTCCCACCTTGACCGGCGGCTGGTCGAGATCCTGAGGGCCGTCGAGCCGATCGCGAAATTCCGAAATCGCGGCGGCGCGCGACCGCCACGTGTCGCCCATCTTGTAGATCACCGACCGGATTGCGCCCATGTGATAGCCTTCGCTTCCCAGCAGGCCCGCCGCCGATTCGCGCAGAGTCAGGCTGCGCAGCTTTCGCGCCGCTCCCTTGAGCACGCTGACCCCGACATCCTCGAACAGCATCCCACCGAGAAAGAAGTCCATCTCGTTGCCGAACGGATCGAAGTTCGACAGACCCGCCGCGGCCGCGACCGCGGCGAAGCCGGCGTCCATATCGATCGGCGGTCGCGGTACCGCCTGGCTGCCGGTGACGGCCCGCACAAAATTGATGTGTGCGACCTCGTTGCCGGCGATGTTCTTGATCATGCCTTCGCGCACCGGGTTCGAGAACTGGACCTTGCGGCCACCCTTCACCGGCGCCCCGAACGATGTCCGAAACACCTCATCGACGGTCATGCCGAGCCCACGCAGATAATAATCCGTCTCGAGATATTCGAGATTGAGCTCGAAGTTAAAAATGTCGATGTCGGTCGAGCTCTCGGCCTGCTGCGCAACCGCATCGTTGAGCGGGAAAGCGGTCGAGGCAGCGAGCACGCCAACCGCGGCAAGGGCGGCTTGACCGGTCGAAAAGCCGAACAGCGAGCGGCGATCCTGATCAATCTGTTCCATTCAGGCTCTCCTGCTTTGCGCGGGGTGCATGGCGTGGCGGACGACGCCCTTGACGCCGGCGGGGAAGAAGCCGCCACGATTCGCGTCCGGATCAGGATTCATGAAGACGATGTTGAGGACATCCTGCGGCGGGCGCGGGAAACTACGGCCCTGGGGGTCGGTAGGAGAGATCACGACCTCGCCTGGGAAGACCTCGCCGGCGCTGATCAGCTGCTCCTTCGGTCCGGGCACGGTGTGGACCCTCGTCCGGTTCGGGCGCCGGTTGTTGGGGCTTTCCGCCGCGCCGCGGGCGCGGGCGATACCGTCGGCGGCGGCGATCATGCGCGGCCCCATCTCGGCGATCGTCGCGCGGATGGCCCCGGCATGATAGGCTTCGATCGCAAGGATTCCGGCCGCGGCCTCGATCGAGTCATCGTCGGCGATGAGGTCGGCGCCGCCGGCATAAGCTGTCACCCCGACATCCTCGAAGATGAAGGCGCCCAATATATAGGATTCCTCGTCGGCGAACGGGTCGAAGTTGGGGCCAAGCCCAGCTTGCAGGCCAAGCATGCGAAAGCTGGTCTGCAGGTCGATCACCGGACGGTTGATCTCGATCAGCGGCGACGAGGAAATCGTTTGCCGGATGAACCTGACGTGGTTGGTTTCGTCTTCGGCGATCTCGGCGAACATCTCCGCGATCCACGGTGTGCGGAACTGGACCCGACGTCCGCCGATGACCGCGCCCGGATTGGGACCGATCAGTTCGCCCGGAAGTCCTTCGCCATAAACCCCCCGGCGGTAGAATTCGGCCTCGAGATATTCGAGGTTGAGCGCGAAATTATAGACCGCCGGATCGGTCAGGGGGTTCGGAAGCAACGCGAGTCCGATACCTTGGGGAATCAGGTCGGCACACCCGGCGAGACCCGCCCCCATCAGGCTGGCTGACATCATGCGCAGCGCCTGCCGCCTGGTCGGATCGAGGCTCACATAATCCATGACGTCACTCCGTCTGTTGCCCCGACCAATCCAGAACAGCGCAAACGAAACAGAGTTCCCACAGCATCTATCATCCTCCGCGAGGCCGAAGTGCTTGGCTTGGGGCGCATAAAAAACGGCGGAGCGTTTCCGCCCCGCCGTCCCGACTTGTCTTAATTCTTGAACGTTCAGGCGACCGCCGCAACCTCAGGAGTGACGACGTCGCCGTCGACGTCGCGCAGCACATAGCCGCGGCCCCACACCGTCTCGATGTAATTGTCGCCATTGCACGCGAGGCTCAGTTTCTTCCTGAGTTTGCAGATGAATACGTCGATGATCTTCAATTCGGGCTCGTCCATCCCGCCGTACAGGTGGTTGAGGAACATTTCCTTGGTCAGCGTGGTGCCCTTGCGCAGGCTCAACAGCTCGAGCATCGCATATTCCTTGCCGGTCAGGTGAACCCGGCTGCCGTCGACTTCGACCGTCTTGGCGTCAAGGTTGACCGCCAGTTTGCCAGTCCGGATGACCGACTGGCTATGGCCCTTCGAACGGCGGACGATGGCGTGGATGCGCGCGACCAGTTCGTCGCGGTGGAATGGTTTGGTGACATAATCGTCGGCGCCGAAGCCGAGCGCGCGGACCTTCGAGTCCATCTCGTTAAGCCCGGACAGGATCAGCACCGGGGTGCCGACCTTGGCGGTGCGCAATTTCTTGAGCACGTCATAGCCGTGCATGTCGGGCAGGTTGAGGTCGAGCAGGATGATATCGTAATCGTACAGCTTGCCGAGATCGAGGCCTTCCTCGCCCAGGTCGGTGGTGTAGACGTTGAAGCCTTCGGTCCCCAGCATCAGTTCGATGCTCTTGGCGATCGTCGCTTCGTCTTCGATCAGCAAAACCCGCATTGTCTTCACCCCTCGTCAGGCCGCCGATTGGATGCAGCAGATGTTGCGCGTCCTTAACGACGTCCAAGCGTCCATTAACCATGCGAGATGTGACGGCAAAAGGTTAATAGTGCGTAAAGGTCCGTTAAGATGCGGCAATGTTGCATGGCGGCAACGGTGGACTTCGCAGTGCCACATCGCCATGGGATGCCATGCACCTTGAAGACCGCATCCTGTTCATCGACGGCGACAATATCGTTATCGACAAACCCGCTGGACTCCCGGTCGACGCACCGCGGCTCGGTGGCGACTGCATCGAATATCGCATTCAGGAACTGATGCTCGGGTTCAAGCGCCCGCCGACCGCGATGCACCGGCTCGACCAGGACACGTCGGGCTGCCTGCTGTTCGCGCGCAATCCACGCGCCCGCGCCGAAGCGCAAGCCGCGTTCGAAAGCGGTCTGGTCGAGAAATATTATCTGGCGGTGCTCGGCGGCGAAATCGATGGGGATGAGGGTGTGATCGATCTGGCCCTGGCCAAGATATCGAGCGCCGAAGCGGGGTGGCGGATGGTCGGCGACGCGGATGGCAAGCCGGCGCAAACGCGGTGGCGCAAGCTGGCGTCACGCGACGGCAAGACGATGGTCGAGTTTCGTCCACTGACCGGCCGCACCCACCAGATTCGCGTCCATGCGCGCGAAGGACTGGGCGTCGGGATCGTCGGCGACCGCGTCTATGGCTATCCCGGCGGCGAGATGCTGCTCCACGCCTCGCGGCTGGTCGTGCCGCGCGGCGCGAAACCGACGATCGACGTTAACGCGCCCATGCCCGACCGGTTCGGCGAGTGGGCGGCGGACGCGCCCGCCGATGACGTCCCCCCCGTGGACGTCCCCGCCGTTGACCTTGGCGGCGATGTCGCCGGCTGACCTTCCCGAGGACGCGCTGAGCGAGAAATTCCTCGCCGCGACCGGTCCCGGCGGGCAGAATGTCAACAAGGTCGCGACCGCCTGTCAATTGCGCTGCGACGTGTTCAAATTAGGGCTCAATCCCGACGCTTATGCACGATTGAAGGTCATCGCCGGGAGCAAGCTGACCAGCGGCGGCGAGCTGATCATCACCGCGCGCCGCTATCGCACGCAGGAGGGCAATCGCGCCGATGCTCGCGTTCGGCTGGCGGAAATGATTACCGCTGCCCATATCGCGCCCGCCAAGCGCCGCGCGACCCGCCCGAGCCGATCGGCCAAGGCCAAACGCGTCAACGAGAAGAAGGGCCGCAGCGCGATCAAGGCCGGCCGCGGGAAAGTGAGTTTCGAATAATGTATGATTTCAGGATTGCTGCGACCGACAAGGCAACGCTGTACGATGAGCTGGCGGCGGCGCTCGACGCGCTAACCGCCGGCGAGACCGACGCCATCGCCAACATGGCCAATGCCGCGGCGCTGATCTTCGAAAGCCTGCCCGACCTCAACTGGGCCGGCTTCTACCGCAATGTCGGCGGCGAGTTGGTGGTCGGCCCGTTCCAGGGTCGCGCCGCGTGTATCCGCATTTCGTTCGGTATCGGCGTGTGCGGCGCTGCGGCGGCGACCCTCAAGGTCCAGCGAGTCGATGACGTCCATGCCTTTGCCGGCCACATCGCGTGCGATGCTGCGTCGAACAGCGAATTGGTCGTGCCGATCGTCGGCGCGGACGGCGTGTTGATCGCGGTGCTCGACCTCGACAGCCCGCTCACCGCGCGGTTCGATGCCGAGGATGAGGCGGGGTGCGTCGCCCTGGGGGCAATCCTGGCGCGCGCACTCGGACTAGCTTAATTGCTCCAGTTGCTCGTCGCTGATTGACCCGGGGATGATCATCACGATGCACGGCAGCTTGCCGGCGTCGGTCCCGGTGAAATTGGTCACCACCGGCCCCGGACTGCCCGCCGGCGCCGCGCCGAGGACCAGCGCGGCGATGTCGCTCCGCGTTCCGACGTAGCCGCGCACCACGCTCACCGGCTCGCCTTCCTCGATTACGATCACCGGCTTGATCCCCGCGGAGTCGACAATCTCGCCGACCGTCGCGGCGACGATCGCTTCGATCCGCAGCCTCTGCTCTTCCTCGATCGCCGCCTGGACTCCGCCCCACTGCACGAAGTCCTGCGGCGGAACGATCGCCAGCACTTCGACCGCGCCGCCGGTCTTGACCGCGCGCCGCGCGGCAAAGCGCAGCGCGGTGCGCGCTTCCGGGCTGTCATCAATCACCACCAGATAGGTGCGCGCCATTCATTCGTCCCCTGCCGCGAACGACGCTGCGCCAAGCGGCTGTGCGGCGCAAGCCGCCGCGCCCGCTCCGGGTCGCTTTTTTGCGCGTCCCCGGCGAGGCTTTAATCATCACCCCCCCTTGACCCGGCACGGCGCTTTGGCCTTTGTGCCGGGCACCTTCCACTTGCCGGAAACGCCCATGCCGACCGAACTCAAAATGCCCGCTTTGTCACCGACCATGGAGGAGGGCACGCTCGCCAAGTGGCTGGTCAAGGAAGGCGATGTCGTCAAGTCGGGCGATTTGCTGGCCGAAATCGAGACCGACAAAGCGACAATGGAGTTCGAAGCGGTCGATGAAGGCAGGGTGGCGAAAATTCTGGTCGCCGAGGGCACCGACGCGGTCAAAGTCGGCACCGTGATCGCGCTGATCGCGAGCGAAGGGGAAGGTGCGAGCGACGCTGATGCCGGGGGCAGCAGCCAAAGCGCGCCTGCCAGTCCCGCCGAACCGGCCAGGCCCGCAACGCCGCCACCTGCTCCCCCCGCGAAAGGCGGCGGTGAGGCCCCACCGGCGCCCGCGACTCCGGCCGAGCCTTCCGCCCCCGTTGCGCCTCCGGCCGCGAAGAGTGATGGCGAGCGGGTCACGGCCTCGCCGCTCGCGCGCCGCCTCGCCGAAGCGCAGGGGATTGACCTTGGATCGCTCGCCGGTTCGGGCCCTGGCGGCCGCATTGTCCGCGCCGACCTCGGCAGCGCCGCCGGTGGCGCCAAGCCCGCCGCTGCTGGGCAAGCCGCCGCTGCACCCCCACTCGCCGCTGCCCCGTCACTCGCCGCTGCGCCCGCGAAGCCGTTCGAAACCGACATTCCCCACGAAGCGGTCAAGCTCAGCAACATGCGCAAGACCATCGCGCGGCGCCTGACCGAGTCGAAGCAACACGTTCCGCACATCTACCTGACCGTCGACATCAACCTCGACGCGCTGCTCAAGCTGCGCGGCGAACTCAACGCCAGCCTCGCCGCGCGCGGGGTCAAGCTTTCGGTCAACGACCTCATGATCAAGGCGCTTGCCGCCGCATTGATCGAGGTTCCGGAATGCAACGTCAGCTTCGCCGGCGACACGCTGATCAAATATTCACGCGCCGACATTTCGGTCGCGGTCAGCATCCCCGGCGGCCTGATCACCCCGATCGTTGCCGACGCCGGCTCGAAGGCGATATCCGCGATCGCCAGGGAAATGGTCGATCTGGCGAGCCGCGCAAAGGAGGGCAAGCTCCAGCCGGCCGAATATCAGGGCGGCACCGCCAGCCTGTCGAACATGGGCATGTACGGCATCAAGCAGTTCGACGCCGTCATCAATCCGCCGCAGGCGATGATCATGGCGATCGGCGCGGGCGAAAAGCGCCCCTATGTCGTCGGCGACGCGCTGCAGGTCGCGACCGTCATGAGCGCCACCGGCAGCTTCGACCATCGCGCCATCGACGGCGCCGACGGCGCGCGGCTGATGAAAGCGTTCAAGGCGCTGGTGGAGAACCCATTGGGGCTGGTGGCTTAGCGTGGCCGATGGGCGGACCCCGACGATCCGCGTCACCGCCATGCCGGCCGATACCAACCCATACGGCGGGGTGTTCGGCGGGTGGCTGATGAGCCAGATGGCGCTCGCCGCAGGCAGCCTCGCCTCGCGCCACAGCCGCGGCAAATGCGTGGTGGTCGCCGCCGATGGGCTGAGCTTCACCGGCGCGCCCAAGGTCGGCGACGAGATTTCGGTTTACGCCGACCTCGCCCGGCAAGGACGCAGCTCAATGACCATCGCCGTCACGCTCGAGGCTCGCGAACGCGACAGTGACACCCTGTTCGAGGTGGCGAAGGGCAATTTCACGTTCGTCGCGCTCGACGACACTGACAGGCCGCGCCCGATCGCGGCGGAGGAACATCATGGCTGACACTTACGACCTCATCGTCCTTGGCTCGGGACCGGGCGGCTACGTCGCCGCGATCCGCGCGTCGCAGCTCGGGCTCATGACCGCGATCGTCGAGCGCGCCGAGCTTGGCGGGATCTGCTTGAACTGGGGATGCATTCCGACCAAGGCGCTGCTCCGCTCGGCCGAAGTTTTCCACAACATGAAGCACGCCGATGCCTATGGGCTGAGCGCAGGGGCACCGTCGTTCGACCTCGCCAAGGTGGTCGGGCGGTCGCGGGCGGTGGCCAAGCAACTCAACCAGGGCGTCACGCACTTGTTGAAGAAGAACAAGATCACGGTCCACGCGGGCGATGGGGCGCTCACCGCTGTGGGCAAGCTGACCGTGACCAAGGACGGCAAGGCGACCGAGCTGAGCGCCAAGCACATCATCGTCGCGACTGGCGCCCGCGCGCGCGACCTCCCGTTCGCGCCGGCCGACGGCAAGCGCATCTGGACCTACCGCCACGCCATGACGCCCCCCGAAATGCCGACCGATTTGCTGGTCATCGGGTCGGGCGCGATCGGGATCGAGTTCGCGTCATTCTACAACGACATGGGCGCCAAGGTGACGGTGGTCGAAATGCTCGACCGCATCGTCCCGGTCGAGGATGCCGACGTGTCCGACGCGCTCGCCAAATCGCTCACCAAGCAGGGCATGGCCTTGCTGACGGGGGCAGGGGTCGAGAGCCTTGCCGCCGATGCCAAGGGCGTTGCCGCCAAGATCAAGACCAAGGACGGCAAGGTATCCGAGCAGCGCTTCAGCCACTGCATCGTCGCGGTCGGAATCCTGCCGAACACCGAGAATATCGGGCTCGAGCCATTGCAGATCGAAACCGACCGCGGTTTCCTCAAGACCGACCCGATGTGCCGCACCAATGTCCCCGGGATCTGGGCGATCGGCGACATCACCGCGCCGCCGTGGCTGGCGCACAAGGCCAGCCACGAAGGCGTCATCGCCGCCGAGGCGATTGCGCAGCAGCTCGGCAACAAGGATGCCCATCCGCACGCGATGGATGCTAAGAACATCCCGGGTTGCACTTATTGCCACCCCCAAGTCGCCTCGGTCGGACTGACCGAGGCCAGGGCTAGGGAGGCCGGGCACGAGGTCCGCGTCGGCAAATTTCCGTTCATCGGTAACGGCAAGGCGATCGCGCTCGGCGAGGTCGAGGGATTTGTGAAGACGGTGTTCGACGCCACGACCGGCGAATTGCTCGGCGCGCACATGATCGGTGCCGAAGTGACCGAATTGATCCAGGGCTATACCATCGGCAAGACCGCCGAACTGGTCGAGGCGGATTTCATGCAGACGGTGTTCCCGCACCCGACGCTGTCGGAGATGATGCACGAAAGCGTTCTCGCCGCGTACGGCAAAGCGATCCACATTTAAGCGGAGCCAAGCCCCGTCTCGCGGGTTGAGCGCGCATGGCAGAGCTCGACAGGAACAAGGTCGCCAAGGATTTTGACGCCGCAGTCAACATGACCGCGGCCGAGATTGAACAATGGCTGAAAACCCAAGACAGCCGCAAGGTGGGTTTCAAAAAAGACGGCAAAAGCGAGAGCGTCGGCCACGCCAGCGGCGCGCGGATCGCGACGATTTTGCGCAAGCGCACCGCCGAGCTCAGCGACGACGATTATGCCCATATGCGCAAGGTCGTCGGTTATGTGAAACGCCACAGTGCGCAGCGTCCGGATAATACCGTGACGTCGCGCTGGCGCTACAGCCTGATGAACTGGGGCCATGACCCGATCAAATGAAGGATGAGCGATGAACGGCTATAACGACAATATCGAGACGCTGACCGGCGACAACAGTGACTTCCGCCGCGTGCTCTACACCGGCAAGCACCTCCAGCTCGTGCTGATGACGCTTCAACCGGGCGAGGAAATCGGGTCCGAGGTGCATGAGGACCGCGACCAATTCTTTCGCTTTGAGGAGGGCGAGGGCGTGGTCGACATCGACGGCGCCGAGAATAAGGTCGCCGACGGAAGCGGCGTGATCGTTCCCTCGGGCGCGCGTCACAACGTCCGCAACACCGGCGAAACGCCGCTCAAGCTGTACACGCTCTACGGCCCCCCCGAGCATCGCGACGGCATCACCCAGGCCACCAAGGCCGAAGCCGACGCGCGCCACGACGACGAGGAATGGGACGGCAAGACGACCGAATAGTTGCGGCGCTTCGTTCAGCCCTTAAGGTCGTGCGCCAAAGGGGAATGACGATGCGGATCAAATCAAGCGTGATGGTCGGCCTGTCGGCGCTGTCGCTGGCTGGTACTGCGGCGGCGGCACCGACCTACATCCATGCCGGGCGGCTGATCGCGGTGCCGGGACAGGCGGCGCGCGGGGCGTCGACGATCGTCGTCGATGGCGACCGAATCGTCGCGGTACGCGAAGGGCATGTCGCACCTCCGCAGGGCGCGGGGCTGATCGACCTCAAGAACAAGACGGTGCTGCCCGGACTGATCGACAGCCACGTCCATCTGGCGTCCGACCGCGGCGGGGAAGCGGGGCTGTTGTCGTTCGTCCGCGAGGAGCCGCAGATGAACGCGCTCGAAGCGCAAATGAACGGCATGAAGACGCTGCGCGCGGGCTTTACCACGGTGCGCAATTTGGGCGACGATGGCGCCACGCTGGCGCTGCGGGAGGCGATCAAGCGCGGCTGGGTGCAGGGGCCGCGGATCGTCGATGCAGCAAGCAGTATTTCGACGACTGGCGGGCACATGGACGGGCGCGGCGGATTGAACGACGATCTGGTTGCGCATCTGCCCAGCCCGGAAAATCTGTGCGACGGGGTCGATGCCTGCCGCAAGGTGGTGCGCCGCCAGATCGACCGCGGCGCCGACGTCATCAAATTCGCCACCACCGGTGGGGTCAACAGCGGCACCGGCCTCGCGACGCGCATGAACGAGGACGAGGCGCGCGCCCTGGTCGATACCGCGCACGCTTATGGCCGCAAGGTCGCGGTCCACGCCCACGGCGCCGACGGGATCAAGCTCGCGCTGCGTGCCGGGGCGGATTCGATCGAGCATGGCACGGTCATGGACGACGAGATCCTGCGCGTGATGAAGAAACAGGGTACCTTTTACGTCCC
>JALYRH010000030.1 GCA_030855425.1 Pseudomonadota bacterium | reverse complement strand
CGACCGCCGAGGCCGCGCGGGTGCGCACGCGGCTCGCTGCTGAGCGGCTGGCCGGCGAGCGCCGCCTTGCACTCGCGCGGCGGGCATTGGACGAAGCCGAAGCACGCCGTCGTGCCCTCGCCGAAGCGTTGGCGTTGACCGAACGGGGTCGACGCGAAGGCGAAATCGGCTATCTGGAGGTATTGCGCGCGAGGCAGACAGTGGCGCAGGCGACGCGCGATCTTGCCGTCGCACGGGTCGCGGCGCTGGCGGCTATCTCGACCTACAATCAGGCGCAGGGGGTTCTTCCGTGATCGTTCGCAAGTTACTCATGCCGCTCGCCGCGCTGTTGCTCCTCGTCATGCCTGCCTCCGCCTGGGCGCACGAAGGCGAAGTCCACAGCGAGGGAGCCACGACCGAGACATCTTCCGCTGCCTCCGCGACCAGTGGACGCTTCTCCGCGCAGGCGGGGGGCCTGGAGCTGGTTGCGGCGGCGGACGGGCATGACCTCACGGTGTGGATCGACCAGTGGGCGGACAACGCACCCGTGACCAACGCTCGGGTCAGCGTCACGGTCGACGGCCGTTCGATCGAGGCTCGGCCGATCAACGGCACTTACATCCTTGAAGCGCCGACGCTCGACACGCCGGGGTCGCATCGCGTTTCGTTCGCGGTCACGCGGGGCGCGACGACGCAGACCATGGCAGGAACGCTTATCGTTGCCGCCGCGCCGGGAGCGGCGGAAACCGGGGAAGGCGTGCCGTGGAGAATGATCTTGCTGGCTCTCCTGGCGGGCGGCATTGGTATCGGCGCGGTGCTGTTCTGGCGCGCTCGGCATCGCGGACCGGCGCTGGCACTCGTCGTCGCGGGGTTGCTCATTCAACCGCATCCAATTTCCGCGCATGAAGGCGAAGTTCATGACGGGGAGGAGGCGGCAGCTTCGCCCGCGCCAACGGCTCCGGGCACGGCGGGGGCAGGTGCGACCCGCACCGCCGAGGGGGCGCTGGTCGCCCTGAAGCCACTCCAGCGCATTATCGATCTTCGCACGGTAGTCGCCGCTGCCGGTCAGGCGTCGTCCTCGATCAGCCTGACCGGGCGGATCATTGCCGATCCGCGGAGTGGCGGGCTGGTCCAGTCGACCACGGGCGGCCGCATCATCGCCACTGGCGGGTTGCCGCTGATCGGGCAAAGGGTGCGAGCGGGCCAGGCGCTCGCCACGATTGAACCCACGCTTCAGGCCATCGACGAGGCGGACATCGCGCGCGAGCTGGCCGACCTTGACCAGCAGATCGCGCTCGCTGCCAACCGAGCGGCACGGGTACGGCGGCTCGAAGGCCTCGTCCCGCGGCGCGAAATCGAGGAGGCTCAGATCACACTTGGCGGTCTGCGCAGCCGCCGCGCCGCGCTTGGCCGCGCCCGCACGGCGCGCGAGACCCTGGTCGCGCCGATCTCGGGGATTGTATCGGCGGTTCCTGTCCGGGTCGGTCAGGTGGTCTCGCCCGAAACCACGCTGTTCGAAATCGTCGATCCGTCCCGCCTGTTCGTCGAGGCGAACATCTTCGACCGCCGGAGCATTTCGTACGGATCGCGAGGGGTTGGACGCGCCGCCGACGGAACGACCTTCGAGCTCGTCTTCGCAGGGGCCGGTCTTGCCGATCGCGGCAGCGCCGGCGCGGGGCAATTCCGCGTCGTCGGCGCACCCTCCGGGCTTCGCGTCGGCGAACCGGTGACGATCGAAGTGTCGGCGGGCACGCCCGTCGCGGGTGTCGTCGTGCCCCGCGCGGCGGTGCAGACCGGGGAGAATGGGCTTGCCTCGGTGTTCGTCAAGCAAGCGGCGGAACGCTTCGTCTCGCGGCCGGTGCGCATAGCGCCGCTCGACGCCACGCGCGTGGTCCTGCTGTCGGGCGTACGCGTCGGAGAGCGGGTGGTGACGGCCGGGGCCGGTCTTCTGTCGCAGGTTCGCTAAGGCGTGTTCGACCGGATCGTCGCCTTTTCGCTGCGCAGCCGCATCTTGATCTTGATCACGGCCGCCGCGCTGATCCTGCTTGGCATTCGCTCGGTGGGTCAGCTTCCAGTCGACGTATTGCCCAATCTCAATCGCCCGGTCGTGACCATCCTGACGGAGTCGCCGGGCCTCGCCCCGCCCGAGGTCGAGACGCTGGTTACCCGCCCAATCGAGACCGCGATGAGCGGGGTGCCCGGTGTCGAGCGGGTGCGATCTGTGTCGGGCATCGGGCTGTCGGTCGTGTATATCGAGTTCGGCTGGGACGAGGAGGTCTACCGCGCGCGCCAGCAGGTGAGCGAGCGGCTCGCCCTGGTCCGCGAGCAGATACCGGCTAGTGTCGCGCCGCAGATGGGGCCTGTGACCTCGATCATGGGCGAGATCATGCTGGTCGCGATTCCCTATGGGGCAGCGAGCCCGATGGAGGCGCGCGAGGTCGCCGATTTTCAGATCAGGCCGCGGCTGCTGACGATCCCGGGCGTCGCGCAGGTCATTCCGATCGGCGGCGAGGTACGGCAGTATCGCGTGTCGCCTGACCTTGCCGCGATGGCGGCCGCGGGCGTCCGCCTGGAGCAGGTGGAGGAAGCGCTGCGCGCGTTCGGCACCAACACCGGGGGCGGCTTCGTCGACCAATATGACCAGGAATATTTGATCCGCAACGTCGCGCGGACGACCCGGATCGAGGATCTGCAGTCGCTCGTCGTCGGCGACGGGACCGGCGGACCAGTGCGTCTCAGCCAGGTCGCGACCGTCGACTTTGCCGCCGCCTTTCGCCGAGGCGAGGCGGGCTATGACGGTCGACCCGCCGTGGTTGTGTCGGTGCAGAAGCAGCCTGACGCTTCCACCGTGGCGGTGACGGCGCAGGTCGAGGCGGCGTTGGCCGAAATCAACGCCGGGCTTCCCAGCGGCATTCGCGCGACCAAGGTGCAGTTTCGCCAGGCCGACTTCATCGAGACCTCGATCGATACGCTGACCATCGTTCTGATCGAGGCCGCTATCGTCGTCGCCGCGGTGCTGTTCCTGTTCCTGTTGAACGTCCGCACCACCGCGATCTCGCTGATCTCGCTTCCCGTCTCGATGTTGGTCACCGCGCTCGTTTTCCAGATGTTCGGATTGTCGATCAACACCATGACGCTGGGGGGCATCGCGATCGCGATTGGCGAGTTGGTCGATGATGCGGTGGTGGACGTCGAAAACGTCTACCGCCGCTTGCGCGAGAATGCGCTGGCATCGGTGCCTCAACCCGTGCTCGGCGTCATTGCGCACGCGACGGGCGAGGTGCGATCGGGCATCGTCTATGCGACGGCGATCATCGTGCTGGTCTTCCTGCCATTATTCTTTCTCGGCGGGGTGGAGGGGCGGCTGTTCCAACCGCTAGGCGTGGCATATATCGTCTCGATCCTCGCCAGCTTCATGACTTCGATCACGCTCACGCCGGTGCTGTGCTCCTATCTGCTGCCCAGCCTTGCCGCCCGGCGCGGGGAGAAGGAAACCGGGCTCGTGCGTCGCCTCAAGTCCGGCAACCGGCGGCTGCTCGATTGGGGCTTCCGCCATGTCCGGACCATTCTGGGCGCCAGCATCGCGGTCAGCCTTGCCGCGATCGTGGGTGCGGTGACATTGCCGCGGGCCTTCCTGCCAGCGTTCAACGAAGGCAGTTTTGTCGTCAATCTACTGCTCGAGCCCGGCGTCTCGCTCGAGCAATCGAGCAAGCTGGCGGCCAGCGCCGAACAATTACTGCTGACCATCCCCGAGGTTGCCAGCGTCAGCCGCCGCACTGGTCGAGCCGAGCTCGACGAACATGCCGAGGGCGTTTTCTATAGCGAGATGGACGTGGCGCTGAAGTCGTCAGAAGCCGATCGCGACGCGGTGGCCGCCGCGATGCGTGCCAAGCTCGCGATCCTGCCCGGATCGGTCAGCATCGGCGCGCCAATTGGCCATCGGCTCGACCATCTTCTGTCGGGAGTTCAGGCGCAGATCGTCGTCAAGATCTTCGCCGAGGACCTCGCCGCCGCGCGGGCGCTGGCAGATCGTCTGCGCGGTCAAATCGCAGGCACCCCCGGCATCGTCGATTTGCGCGTCGAAAAGCAGGTGCTTGTCCCGCAGCTTGACCTGCGCGTCGACTACGCGCGCGCCGCGTCGTATGGCGTCACCCCCGCACAGATTGCAGGCGCTCTGGAAACATTGTCGAGCGGGGAGACGGTGAGCCAGATCGTCGATGGTCTACGCCGCTACGACGTCGTAGTCCGACTCCCGGAATCCGATCGCACCACGGCGCAATTGTCGAACCTGTTGATCGAGACACCACGTGGGCCGGTGCCATTGTCGAACATGGCGGAGATCCGCGAGACTCAGGGGCCCAATCAGATTCTGCGTGAGGATGGCAAGCGCCGCATCGTGGTATCCGCCAACGCCGCGCCGGGGGCGAACCTCGGAAACATTGTCCAGGCAGTGGAGGCCGAGGCCGCCGCGCTCCGCCTTCCGCCAGACGGCTTCGTCCGCGTCGAGGGTCAGTATGAGGCGCAGCGCGAATCCACCCTCACGATTGGCGGGCTGTCGCTGGTGTCTTTCGGATTGATCTTCGCATTGCTCTTTTCGCGCTATCGCTCGGCGGTGCTCGCGCTGATCGTGATGGCGGGAGTGCCGATGGCACTGGTCGGGTCGGTGATCGCGCTGTGGATTGCCGGGCTGCCGCTGTCAGTCGCGAGCATGATCGGCTTCGTCACGCTGACCGGCATCGCGGCGCGCAACGGCATCCTCAAGATCAGCCACTACATCAACCTCGTCCTTCACGAAGGCGAAGCGTGGGGCGACGCGATGATCGTGCGCGGGACATTGGAACGGCTCACCCCCGTCCTCATGACCGCGCTCGCCGCGGGACTTGCGCTCACCCCGTTGCTCATCAACGCAGATGCCCCGGGCAAGGAGATTTTACACCCGGTCGCGGTGACGATCTTCGGGGGGTTGCTATCCGCGACCTTGCTCGACGCGCTTGTCACCCCGATCCTGTTCCGCCGCTTTGGCCGCGGGCCGCTGGAACGGTTGATCGCCGACGCGCGGACCGGCGACGGCACCCATTTTTGATGCTCAATCCCAGGAGACCGATATGAAAAATGCTTATCTCGTACCCGTCGCGCTGCTCATCGTCGCCGGCTGCTCGCAGCCCGCGCAGAACGATGCTCGAACCGCAGACGCCAATCCGATCAACACGACGACTGCCGAGATCGCCGCCAACACCCGGCCCGACGGTTCGATCATCGATGAAGCCAAGCCCCACGAGCATACCGAAGCCAATGCCCATCCCGAACCGATGGACCACACGGCCATGTTGACCGCGCAGCCGAACGACTCCGCCGCCACCAAGGGTTACAAGCAGTCGATGAGCCGCATGATGCAGGGCATGCCGCCCTATACCGGCGACGCCGACGTCGACTTTAACAAGCAGATGCGCACGCACCATCTGGCAGCGATCGATATGGCTCAGGTCCTGCTTGCCAACGGCAAGGACGCCGAAAGCCGCGCGCTAGCGACCAAGGTCATTGCCGACCAGGAGCGCGAGGTCGCGCAGATCGACGCCTGGCTGGTCAAGCGAGGACAATAGCTTTCGACTGCCGGGGGCAGCCGCATGACGCTGACGGCAACGCCCCTGACAGCCTGCCTTTACAGCACCGCCAACTGGCGATTGCCGAAGGTTTGGGCATATTGCTTGGCGATCGCGACCTTGCGTTCAAGCGAGTCGACGATCGGGACTGCGAAATCTACCCCGTTGAGGCTCGAACAGCTCCCTAGGTTGCCAGGCGAGAAGACGTTGACCTCGAGAATCTTGTCGCCAACGATATCGACCCCGACGAGGAACATGCCGTCGGCGATCAATTTGGGGCGGATCATCTCGGCGACGCGCAATTCGGTCTCGCCGATCTCGACCGCTTCAGCGGTGCCGCCGGCGTGGATGTTCGAGCGGATGTCGTCGGCCGACGCGACCCGGCGCAGCGCGGCATATTTGTTGCCGATCTTCAGCGGGACTCCGTTCATCAGGAAAAAGCGGATGTCGCCCTTCGACGCCGCCGCGACATAGGCCTGCGCGATGATGTAGCCGTCGCGCCCGATTGCCTCGATCATCTGGTTGAGGTTCGACGCATTCTTGGTGTCGAGCTTGAACACCCCTGATCCGCCCGATCCCTGGAGCGGTTTGAGGATGATGTTGCCGCCATGCTCCTTGGCGAACGCCTTGATGTCGTCGCTGTGCTTCGTGATCAGGGTCGCGGCGCGCGCCTCGACCGGGAAGCTTTGGAAATAGAGCTTGTTGATCGCCTTCGACAGGCTGTCGGGATCGTTCAACACGATCACCCCGCGCTTCGCCGCCTCGCGCCCGAACAAGATGCCGACGTCCATCGCCCACGGATTAGCCTGGGCATCGATCGAAGGATCGTTGCGCAGCATCAGCACGTCGACCTCGGTCATGTCGACCGGCTGGACCTTGGTCGACTCGCTCATCAAAGTTGCAAAAAATTCGGGTCGGTCCTTATACTTCTTCTTGGGCGGAAAACGGCCGTGGACGCTCAGGCTATCGTCGGGATTGAGCACGAAGTCGGATGGCGTGACATAGCAGACGCGGTGCCCGCGCGACGCCGCCTCAAAGGCGAGGACGGTGGTGGTGTAGCCCGCGAATTCGCGTTCCATGTCATTGACGAAAAAGGCGATCAGCATCAATTGGTCTCCGGGTTGAACATGGCTTGAAATGGAAGCCCGGCGCGCAGCCGCGCGATTCGCTCGCGGGTTTCGGGGCGGGCAAGGAATTCGGGAATGAAGACGGGTTCGTGGACCAATCCGCGCTGGAGCAATTCGACGATCGCAGGGGCGTGACCGGGAGCGATCTTGCCGAGCCAGAACGGCGCCAGGCTGGCACCCGCGGCGACGATGTCGACGACTTGGCGAAAGCCGCGCAAATAGATTGCGTCCTTGGCCATCCCTCCCGAGCGGAACACCCGCGCCGCGATTCCGAATGCACCGCGTCGGCGAAAGCCGTGATCGCCGACCAGCCCGCGATAGACATCGATGAAGTTTGCCCCGCCGAGCATCGCGTCAACCGCGACCACGCGTCCGGCGAGCAGCCTTAGCCGGGCGTGGGTGAGCCCACCGACCGCCCATTCGGCGAACACGCCCAACCCCTCCTGCACGCCTTCATAATTGGCAAGGCCCGAGCGAAAGATGTTAAGCCCCTGGGTCGCGCCATTGAAAAAGGTCAGCAGATGGACACTGACTTCATGCGCCAGCAGCGCGTCGAGGCGGTGCGCCGGCATCACTGAATCGCAGCCGATCATCAGCTTGGGACCCGAGACCATCAGCCCGGACACATCGGCTCGGATCTCAACCTCTGCCGCGAACCGCTCGTCGAGCGCGCGATACGCCGCGATCAGGCCACGCGCCGCCTCGGCGACCTCCCCCGCCCCGACCGCCTCGCCGCGCGGTGGCGTCGCCGCAGTCGCGGCGAGTAGCCCCAGCGCGTCGTCGAGCAGGCCCGGCTCGACCGCGCCATAGAGCATCGTCGACGCCGGGCGGAAGGCGGGGGTGTTGCGTGTCGCGAGCATTGTCAGTTGGTGGTCAAGCTCACGCCGTTTCTCAGTCAGCAGCCGCTCGAGGAGGGGATCCTCGAGCTTCGACAGGTCGATGTCGTACAATGCGCGCTTGGCGCCGTCGGGGTCGACCGACAGCGGCCGATAGCGGAAATGCGGCGGCATGCCGGCCTTGTCGGCGAGGAAGGCGTCCATCGCCTCGCTGGTGTTGATCGGTGTGACCGAGAGCAGGAAGTCGAAGCTTCGCGCCACCCGCCCGAGCTTGCGGTCGGCCGATTTCGCGGCGGACAGGAATGCGCGACGGCCGAGCGCTCGATAATGCATTGGCGCGGCGCGTTTTCCATTGTCAATCCAGGCGCATGCCGATTGGAGCAATGCGTCGCCAAACGCCACGCTCAGCTCATGTTCCAGTTGCGGATAGACTTCGCCGTCGGCACGAAGATGAATCGCGGGCAAGTCGAGCGCAATCGTCGGCGCATCGACCACGCCCGCCCGCCCGGTTTCGATCCGCTCGACCGTGCAGTGGCGCAGGTCGGCGCTGATCCGAGTCACCGCACGCTCGAGCCGGTCGGCGGCGCGATCAACGCTGTCGCCGGTCGTCGCGGTGATTTGCGCGACGAACTGCGGCAGCCGCGGCGCCTTGCGCGATTCGCGTGGCACCGGCTGGTCGAACAATTCGAAAATGAGCGGCGCGGCACCAAGCCGCTCGCGCACTTCCCCGACCAATTGTTCGAGCAGCGCGAGCGCCTGAGCATCTTCGCCCGGTGACCAGGTGACATAGGCCGAACTATTGGTCGCCACCCTTCGCGCGAGGCTGCGCGTCCCCGCCTCGCCGCGGTGAATGACGAGGAACGGCAGCCAGCGGTCGAGATGGACGCGGCCAGTCTCCCCGATCGCCTCGCGCAATGCGCCATCCTCGCCGAACGAAAGAGTCGAAGCGCGCTCGATGACGCTCATTCGAGCAGCGCGCAGGCGGTCGCGGCGCTCGTCGTGATCAGCCCCCGCATCGCGTCGAGCTCGGCCGGGTCAGGCGCCCCGCTCCACTCGTCCATGAAGAATTTCTTATATTCGATCGCGATCGCGCAGCCGAAGCCCGGATAGCGTTCATGGACGAAACGGGTTTGTTCGCCCTTGCCCTGGAACGCGACATTCTCACGCACATCGAGCCGCCGGCCATTGAAATCGAACCCACGCATCGTCTCGATCAACGGATCGAGCAGGAATGCCCATTGTTCGCGTGGCATCGAGAACGTCCCGATGTTGATGTCGGGCGCTTTGTCCTGCGGGGTCGCCGCGGCACCCGCGCCGTCACGGCGATGGTTGTAGCTGTGGACATCGAGCAGCACGAAGCGGCCGTGCCGATCGGCGATATCGTCGAGATAGTGGCCGAGCATTCGGTAATAAGCCGCGTGGACCGTCAGCGAGCGATCGAACAGTGCGCGGTCGGGCGCGCCGTGCCACACCTTCAGCCCCCAGCTTTGATCGGGGGTTTCGTAAATCGCCGAGTCCGCCGCGCGATTGAGATCGGCCTCGAACCGCGAGCGGTGGACGATGATGTGATTGTCGACCCCGGCGACCGCCTGGCCGGTGAACGGATCCTCCTCGCGCAGCCGGTCGAGGTCGGCCAGTGCCATCGCCGCGGCGACCTCGGCGCGCACCTCGTGGCCGTCGTGGATCGCGGTTGCCACCACCGGTCCGCCACCGCGCACGACGGTCCACCAGCGGTCGCTCGCGTGTGTTGCTTCGCTCATCATCCGGGTACAGCGTTTCGCCACCGGTTCGGTTGCGCGGACAGCAGCTAAAGTCGCTCGGCGTGCCACCGCACATGATCGGCCATGAAGGTCGAGATGAAATAATAACTGTGATCATAGCCAGGCTGGCGCCGCAACTCGAGCGGAATGCCGGCGTCCCGGCACGCCGCCTCGAGCAATTCAGGGCGCAGTTGCTGGTCGATAAACGGGTCGGCGAGGCCGATATCGACCAGCAACTCAGGTGTTCGCGCACCATCCTCGATCAGGGCCACGGCATCGTGAGCGCGCCACGACGGCCCCTCTTCGCCGAGGTAATGGCGAAACGCCTTTTGACCCCATGGCACCTGCAGCGGTGCGACGATCGGCGCCAGCGCCGATGCCGACCGGAACCGATCGGGGTGCTTGAGCGCCAGCGTCAGCGCGCCGTGACCGCCCATCGAATGGCCGCAAATCCCCTGCCGATTGCGGTCGATCGGGAAATGATCGGCGACCAGCGCGGGGAGCTCGTCGACGATATAGCTCGCCATGTTGAAGTGGCGCTCCCACGGCGGCTCGGTCGCATCGAGGTAGAAGCCAGCGCCTTGGCCGAAGTCCCACGCGCCATCGGGATCGTCGGGAACCTGCGGCCCACGCGGGCTGGTGTCGGGGGCGATGAAGATCATCCCCGCTTTGGCACAGGCGGCGCGATACTCGCCTTTTTCCATGACATTTGCGTGGCTGCAGGTCAGCCCCGACAGATACCACAGCACCGGCAACGGCTCGCCGCGCTCGACCTCGGGCGGCATGAACAATGCGAAGGTCATGTCGCAGCGGGTCGCGGCGGAGGCATGGCGATAGACGCCCTGCACCCCGCCGTGACTCCTCACTTCGCTGACCGTGTCGAGCGTCACTCAGCCGGCAGCCGATGCAGAGCGCATAATTTGTTGCCGTCGGGGTCGCGCAGATAAGCAAGGTAAAGACTGACCCCGCTGCCCGAGCGAACCCCCGGCGGGTCCTCGATCGCAGTGCCCCCTGCGGCGATACCCGCTTGCTCCCACGCCTGGGCCTGCTTGGGTCCATCGACCGCGAAGCCGATCGTCGAGCCGTTGCCGTGGCTTGCAGGCTGGCCGTCAATCGGCTTGGTGATCAGCAGGATCCCGCCATTGTTGAGATAGACCAGCCGTCCCTTGGGATCGACGCGCCCTTCCTTGCCGCCGGTCGCGGTGAACAGGGCATCGTAGAATTTCTTCGATCGGTCGAGGTCGTTCGACCCCAGCATCACGTGGCTGTACATGGCATTCTCTCCCTGCAGATTAATAGACGACGACGCTGCGAATACTGTCGCCCGAATGCATGAGGTCGAACCCCTCGTTGATCCGGTCGAGCGTCAGCACGTGCGTGATCATCGGGTCAATCTCGATCTTGCCTTTCAAATACCAGTCGACGATCTTGGGAACGTCGGTGCGGCCCTTGGCCCCGCCGAACGCGGTGCCGCGCCAGTTGCGACCGGTGACCAACTGGAACGGCCGCGTCGCAATCTCCTTGCCCGCCTCGGCGACGCCGATGATGATGCTCGTCCCCCAGCCGCGATGGCAGCATTCGAGCGCCTGGCGCATGACGTCGGTATTACCGGTGCAGTCGAAGCTGTAGTCCGCCCCGCCATCGAGCATCGCGACGAGATGCGCGACGACGTCGGCCACGTCCTTCGGGTTGACGAAATCGGTCATCCCGAAGCGTCGTCCCCACTCCTCCTTGGCGGGATTGACGTCGACCCCGACGATGCGGTCCGCGCCCGCCATCCGTGCGCCCTGGATGACGTTCAATCCGATCCCGCCGAGTCCGAACACCACGACATTATCACCCGGCTCGACTTTGGCCGTATTGACTACCGCGCCGACCCCGGTGGTCACGCCGCAGCCGATGTAGCAGGCCTTGTCGAACGGCGCCGCGGGATCGATCCTGGCCACCGCAATCTCGGGCAGCACGGTGAAATTGGCGAACGTCGAGCAGCCCATGTAATGGAACACCGGCTGACCCTTGTAACTGAATCGGCTGGTCCCGTCGGGCATCACGCCGCGCCCTTGCGTCGCGCGGATCGCGGTGCACAAATTGGTCTTGCCGCTGAGGCACGACTTACACTGGCGGCATTCGGGGGTGTAGAGCGGGATGACATGGTCGCCGACCGCGACGCTGGTCACCCCGGCACCGATCTCGCGCACCACCCCAGCACCTTCGTGGCCGAGCACGCCAGGAAACAGGCCCTCGCTGTCGAGCCCGTCGAGGGTGTAGGCATCGGTGTGGCAGATCCCCGTCGCCATGATCTCGACCAAGACTTCGCCGGCGCGCGGTCCATCGAGGTCGAGCTCGACGATCTCGAGCGGGCGCTTGGGCTCGAAGGCAACGGCGGCGCGGGTCTTCATAAGCACTCCTTGGCGGTGGCGAGCGCTGTGCCACGCCGCGCGCACCCGGCCAAGGCCTCAATCGGGCTCGGCCGCCGTCACCCGTTGGAAGTTCGCGTGACTTCGGGTCAGGCGGGGGTCGGTGCTCCGGTTGTGCGATCCGAACAATTGTCGCAGCTGGTCCGACTCGCTGACCCTGCACCGCCCGCGCTGCATTCGCCACCCGTGCGCGGTTGCCAGCCCCGCCAACCTCGGCCAAGCTGGCGACGGCAATCGAGGGGAAATGGAGTTGCGCAGCTTCGACGGGCGCCACGCGCTGATTACCGGCGGCGGATCGGGGATCGGCGCCGCCACCGCACGGATGCTTGCCGCCAAGGGGGCCACGGTGTCGCTGCTCGGCCGGCGGCTCGACGCGCTCCAATCCGTCGCCGACGAAACCGGCGCCTCGCCGTTCGCCTGCGACGTCACCGACCGCGCCGCGCTGGAGGCCGCGTTCGACGCTGCCCGCGCCGCCAACGGGCCGTTCGACTTCGTCATCCTCAACGCCGGGATCGGCGACAGCGCACCATTCGCCCGGACCAGCCGTGCCAGCTTCGACGCGATCATCGCAACCAATCTGACGGCAGTGTTCGACGGTGCGCAATTGGCGCTTCCCGACCTGCTGACGGGCGCCGACAAACGGCTGATCGTGGTCGCTTCGGTCGCGGGGTTGAAGGGCGGCGCTTATGCCGCGCCTTATGTCGCGTCGAAGCATGGCGTCGTCGGGTTGGTCAAAAGCCTCGCGCTTGAATTTGCCAAGACCAGTTTGACGATCAACGCGGTGTGCCCATCGTTTGTCGACACGCCGATGGTCGATGACAGCGCGACGCGGATATCGCGCGCTACCAGCCGCTCGGTCGACCAGTCGCGCGATGCGCTCGCCGCGCTCAACGCCAGCGGACGCTTGGTCACGGCGGACGAGGTCGCATCGTCGATTATCAACCTGTGCCTGCCTCTGTCGCGCTCGATCAACGGCGCGCTGGTGACCATCGACGGCGGCACCAGCGCATGACGCCGGCCGACTTCGCCCCGGCGCATTTCCGCTGGCACTTCGATGATGGCGTCGCGACGATCACGCTCGACCGCCCCGACAAGAAGAATCCGCTGACGTTCGACAGCTACGCCGAATTGCGCGACTCGTTCAGGGCGCTCGTGGTGACCCCCGAAGTTCGCGCGGTCGTGATCACCGGCGCTGGCGGCAATTTCTGTTCGGGCGGCGACGTTCATGAGATCATCGGGCCATTGACCCGTATGGCGATGCCCGAACTGCTCGCCTTCACCCGCATGACCGGCGACCTCGTGCGCGCGATGCGCGCCTGCCCGCAGCCGATCGTCGCCGCGGTCGACGGGGTATGTGCTGGCGCAGGGGCAATCCTGGCCATGGCGAGCGATCTGCGCCTCGCCACGCACGACACGCGTACTGCCTTCCTGTTCACCCGCGTTGGCCTGGCCGGTGCAGACATGGGTGCGTGCGCCATATTGCCGCGCCTGATCGGCCACGGCCGCGCCGCCGATCTGCTGTTCAGCGGCCGCGCGATGAGCGCCGCCGAGGGGCTCGCCTGGGGGTTCTTCAGCCGCGTCGTCGATGCCGAAATGCTCGGGCATGAGGCCGATCAGCTCGCTCACACAATCGCCAACGGCCCCGCCTTCGCCCACGCCATGACCAAGCGCCAGCTCGACATCGAATGGGCGGTGAGCATCGACACCGCGATCGAGATGGAGGCACAGGCCCAGGCAATTTGCATGGCAACGGGCGACTTCGGACGCGCTTACGAAGCATTCGCGGCAAAGCGCAAACCCGAGTTCAAGGGCGACTGATGAGCCTCGACTGGCCTTTTCACGAACCGCGTCACCGTGACCTCGCTGTCCGGCTCAACGAGTGGGCAAGTGCCAATCTCGGTGGCGACCACGGCGATGACGTCGATGCTCAATGCCGGGCGCTGGTCGCGAGGCTTGGCGCCGCCGATTTTCTTGAGCTGTGCGTTGGAACCGATCATCTTCCCGACGTGCGCAGCCTTGCCATCGCGCGCGAGACGCTGGCCTATCATTCGGGGCTGGCCGACTTTGTCTTTGCTATGCAGGGTCTTGGCTCGGGGGCGATCAGCCTAGCCGGTTCGCCTCAGCAAAAAGCCGAATGGTTGCCGAAGGTCGCGAGCGGCGCCGCGATTGCCGCCTTCGCGATGACCGAGCCGGCAACTGGCAGCGACGCGGCCAACATCGCGATGACCGCGCGCCCGGACCGGGACGGCTACGTCCTCGACGGCGAAAAAACCTACATCTCCAACGGCGGGATCGCCGATTTCTACACCGTGCTAGCGCGCACGGGCGAGGCCGAGGGCGCGCGCGGCCTGAGCATGTTCATCGTCCGTGCCGACGATCCCGGCCTCACCGTCGCCGAGCGCATCGAAGTAATCGCTCCCCATCCGCTCGCGCGGCTCAAGTTCGTCGGCGTGCGCGGCGACTTGATCGGCGCATCGGGCGACGGGTTTGCCATTGCGATGCGCGTGCTCACGCTCTTCCGGGTGACGGTCGCCGCCGCCGCGCTGGGGTTCGCGCGCCGGGCACTCGACGAAGCGATCGCTTTCTCGACAGGCCGCAAGCTGGGCACAGCGACGCTCGCCGACAATGCCGTCACCCAGGCCAAGCTCGCCGACATGGCGACCGCGATCGACGCCTCGGCCCTGCTCATTGCGCGCGCGGCGTGGCAGCAGGACAGCTCGCCGCACGACAACCGTCGCGCCGCCGCGATGGCCAAGCTCCACGCCACCGAATCCGCCCAAACGGTGATCGACATGGCCGTCCAGCTTCACGGCGGAATGGGGGTGACCAAAGGCGCGATCGTCGAATCGCTCTACCGCGAGATCCGCGCGCTACGCATCTACGAAGGCGCGTCCGAAGTGCAGCGCCAGATCATTGCGCGCGACCTGTTGAAGGAAGCTGTTCGTTGAAGACGCTGCTCCCCCCCGGCTGGCCCCGCCCGAAGGGCTATGCCAACGGCATCGCCGCACGCGGCCACACGATTTTCACCGCCGGGGTGGTAGGCTGGGACGAGCATGAACGGTTCGTCGCCGACACCTTCCCCGCCCAGTTCGCGCAGGCGCTGCGCAACATCCTCGCCATCCTCGAATGCGACGGCGCGGGGCCGCAGCACCTTGTCCGCCTGACCTGCTACGTGACCTCGATCGAGGCGTATCTCGCCGGCGCGAAAGAGATTGGCGCGGCGTGGAAATCGATCATCGGCGCGCATTATCCGGCGATGACGCTGGTCGAGGTGGTGCGTCTGGTCGAACCCCTGGCGCTGGTCGAAATCGAAGCCACCGCGGTGGTGCCCGAATGATGTTTCATCCTCCGGTCGTTGCCGCATGAGTTACGATGCCTTTGTCCGCGACCGGCTCCCACCGCCCGACCAACTCCCGCAGTTCCGTTTGCTCGACTATCCGGGCCGCCTCAACGCCGCCGCCGAACTGCTCAAGGGCGGCGCGCCAGACGCGCTCGCCGTCGTCAACGATCACGGCCGCTGGAGCTATGCCGAACTCGACTCGCTGTCGGGCCGCATCGCCCGACTGCTGGTTGACGAGCACGGCCTTGTTCCCGGCAATCGCGTGCTGCTGCGCGGGCCGAACTGCTACACCATGTTCGCGGCATGGCTTGGCGTGCTCAAGGCAGGCGGGGTGGCGGTGGCGACGATGCCACTGCTTCGCCCAGGCGAGATCGCAACCGTCATCGAGCGCACCGAGATCAGCCACGCAATCGTTGACAGCCGCTTCATCGGTGACTTTCGCGAAGCGCTGGAGCAGACCCACTTCGTCAAGCACCTCATCAAATATGACGGCGATTACGGCCACGGCGACCTCGAGACCCGCACCGCCAAACTCGAGCCCCTGCCGCCGCGCGATACCGCTCAGGACGATCCCGCGCTGATCGCCTTCACCAGCGGCACCACT
>JALYRH010000029.1 GCA_030855425.1 Pseudomonadota bacterium | reverse complement strand
CCGCTCGGGCTTTCGACCGGGATCAGCGTCTTTGCCGCTGCCGCTGGACGCTCGTGGGCGGCGAGCAAGGTCGGCTGCGAGGGACCGTAAATGTCGGCGTCGATCATCCCGACGCGCTTCCCCATCCGCGCCAGCGCGACCGCGAGATTGGCGGCGATCGTCGACTTGCCGACCCCGCCCTTGCCCGATCCGATGGCGATGATCTTGCGTTCAGGGCGCGAGGAGGTCAGCACGATCCGCGCCTCCGTCACCCCAGGCAAAGCGAGCGCCGCGCCGCGGACCCGCGCCTCGAGCGCTTGCCGCTCGCCGGGCGAAACCCCGCTGGCATCGACCACCAGCGCGGCGATGCCGCCCTTCAATTTGCGCGAGCGGATGCGCGCGGCGTCGGGCAGGTCGGACAGCGCCGCCAAGGGGTCGTCGTCGGTCATCAATCGCGCCCTTAATCGGCTTTTCGACCAGCGGCACTGTTTTTCACGGCGCGCCACCCTATTATGGACATATGAGCATATTCGACTTTTGGGGAACGCGACGCCGCGCCCTGTTCGCCGACATCAAGGGACCTTGGGGGTCGGGCAGCGGCTCGGGTAGTGGCTCGGGTAGCAAGGGACCGAGCGGCGAAGAGCCGTCGGTACCGCCCAAGGGGCCGTGGGGCGAACCGCCCAAGCGTGGCGCCCGCCCGCCCGTGTCGGGTCCCTCGACCGTCAGTTCGCTCGATGACTTCCTGCGCAAGAATCGCGACCGCTTCGGCGGCTCGGGCGGCGGTGGCGGGCGCGGCGGATCGACCCTGCCGACGGCCGACCCCAAATATCTCTATTGGGGCCTAGCGGGCTTCGCCTTGCTGTGGCTGCTGTTCACCTCCGTCCACCGCATCGCGCCGGGCGAGCGCGGCGTGGTCACCCGCTTTGGTCTCTACAGCCACACGCTGGCGCCGGGCATCGGGATTTCCCTGCCTGCGCCGATCGACCGGGTCGCCAAGGTCGATGTCGCGAATATCCAGGAAGTCACCCTCGGCTCGGCGGCCGAGGAAACGCTGATGCTGACCGGCGACCAGAACATCATCGACATCGCCTATCAGGTGCGCTGGAATATCCGCGATCCCGAACAATATCTGTTCGAGCTGGCGCAACCGATCGACACCATCCGCCAGGTCGCCGAAAGTACGATGCGCGCGGTGGTTGCGCAGGTCAGCCTGCAGGATGCGATCGGCGACGGACGCGGCGAGATTGAAGCGCGCGTCGCCGAGCAAATGCAGCAGACGCTCGATTCCTATCGCGCGGGAGTGGTGATCCAGGGCGTCGCGATCAAGCAGGCCGACCCGCCCGCCGCAGTCAATGACGCGTTCAAGGAAGTTACCGCAGCGCAGCAGGACGCGCAAAGCTACATCAATGACGCGGGGGCCTATTCGCTCCAGCTCAAGCAAAAGGCGCAGGGCGACGCGACCGCGTTCGACAAGGTCTATGATCAGTATAAACTTGCCCCGGCGGTGACCAAACGCCGCATGTATTATGAAACGATGGAGCGCGTGCTGCAGAAGGTCGACAAGACGATCGTCGAGGCGCCTGGCGTAAACAGCTATCTGCCGCTCGGCAGGGACCGTCCTCGGACCCCGGCTCCGGCGCGGGAGCCGGCCCCATGATCGCTTTCGTCCGCCGCCACCCGCTGATGAGCGGGATCATCGCCTTTGCCGTGCTGTTGGTGATCCTCAGTTCGGTGTCGATCGTTCCCGAAACCCGCCAGGGCATCGTCGTCCGCTTCGGCAAGCCGGTGCGGATCGTCAACCGCTTCAAGCCGGGTGAGGAGTTCGGCGCGACCCAGGCGGGATTGAACTTCACGATCCCGTTCGCGGAGAACGTGGTGTGGATCGACAAACGCGTCCGCGACGTCGACATGGAACGTCAGCAAGTTCTCTCGACCGACCAGCGGCGGCTCGAGGTCGACGCCTTTGCCCGCTATCGCGTCGTCGATCCGCTGCGCATGTTCATCGCGGCCGGATCGGAAGAGCGCG
This sequence comes from Pseudomonadota bacterium, assembly GCA_030855425.1. Next base: position 13,711 of record JALYRH010000029.1, on the reverse strand, counting down.
TCGAGCAGGCACTCAAACCGATCCTTGGATCGCAATTGCGCAACGAGCTTGGCCAGCGCTCGTTCTCCAGCCTGCTGTCGCCCGAGCGTGAAGGGGTGATGGAGAATATCCGCATCGGCCTCAACCGGCTCGCGCGTCAATATGGTGTCGAGGTGATCGACGTGCGGATCAAGAAAGCCGATCTGCCCGACGGCACGCCGCTCCAGTCGGCCTATGCGCGAATGATTTCGGCAAGAACGCAGGAAGCGCGCTCGATCCGCGCCGAAGGCGCCAAGCGCGCCCAGATTATCCGTGCCGAGGCCGATGCCGATGCCGCGCGAACCTATGCCGCAAGCTTTGGGCGCGACGCGGAATTCTATAATTTCTACCGCGCGATGCAATCGTATGAAACGACCTTCATCGGCAGCGACGGGAGCAAATCGTCACCGACGACGATGATCCTCTCGCCGACCAACGAGTATCTGAAGGAATTCACTGGACGCTAGCGAGTGACGCGGTTCAAATCGCGTTCATGCGCTTGATCTAGCAATGATTGTCCACGCCAGTCCAAGCGAAGGATCAGGAATGAGTTTGTCGAAGGAGTCACCGATCGTGCGTTACGCCTATGGTGTTGCTGCCGCGCTACTGCTTGGCGGAACCGTCTTCTCGGTCGCGACCGGCCAGGCCGGCGCCCAAGTCGCCCAAAACGCCCCGAGCGTGATGGCCCCGCGCCCCGGCGCGCCATCGACCTTCGCCGACCTCGCCGCGCGGCTCCAGCCCGCAGTGGTCAATATCTCGACCAAGCAGCGCGTCGCGGTGCGTCGCCAGGCCGATCCGTTCGAAGAATTCTTCCGCCGCTTCGGTGGACAGGCCCCTCCCGGCCAGGCCACTCCGCCGGCACCGGGGCAACCCACCCCGCCGACCCGCGAGACGGGCTCGCTCGGGTCAGGCTTCATCATTTCGCCCGATGGCTATGTCGTCACCAACAACCATCTGATTCAAAGCGCGAGCGGCACCGGGACGGTCGATAGCATCACCGTCATCTTGACCGATCGTAAGGAATATCCGGCGCGCATCGTCGGCCGCGACCCGGCCTCGGACCTCGCCTTGCTCAAGGTCGAAGGCACCAACCTGCCGTACGTCAATTTTGGCGATTCGACCCGGGTGCGGGTTGGCGACTGGGTGCTCGCGATCGGCAATCCCTACGGGCTCAGCGGCACGGTCACCGCCGGCATCATCTCTTCGCTTCATCGCGGAGTTACCGGGGCCGGCGCCTATGACCGCTATATCCAGACCGACGCCAGCATCAACATGGGCAATTCGGGCGGACCGATGTTCGACATGATGGGCAACGTCATCGGGGTCAATTCGGCGCTCATCTCGCCGACCGGAGCAAGCGTCGGAATCGGGCTCGCCATCCCCGCCGAGGCGGCGCGTCCGGTGATCGAATCCCTGCGTCGCGGCCAAGCTCCGCAACGCGGCTATCTTGGCGTCAGCCTCCAGCCGCTCGACGAGAATATCGCCGCGGCATTCAACTTGCCCAAGGATCAGGGCGAAATCGTCCGCTCCACGGTTGCCGGCCAGGCCGCGGCGCGCGCCGGGATCCAGCAAGGCGATGTCATCCTGCGCGTCAACGGGCAGGCGGTGAACCCCGACAATACGGTCAGCTATCTCATCGCCAACACCACGGTCGGCTCGCGTGTTCCGATCGACATCATCCGCGATGGTCGTCGCCAAACGATCCAGGCAGTGGTCGGCCAGCGTCCGAGCGAGGAGGCGCTCGCCCAGCAGGTCGGAGGCGATGGCGATTCGACGCCAATGGCCAACGAGGCACCGGTCGCGCCGGGCACTGCGCTCGGCCTGTCGCTGCAGGCGCTGACCCCGCAAATCGGACGCGCGGTCGGGCTTCCCGAGGGCGCGCGCGGCGTGATCGTCACCGCCGTCGACCCGTCGAGCGATGCTGCCGAGAAGGGGCTTCGCCGTGGCGATTTGATCATCTCGGTCAACCGCCAGGCGGTCGCCACTCCGCAGGCTTTGCTCGCCGCCGTCTCCGCCGCGCGCGGCGCCGGCCGGACCAGCGTGCTGATGCTGGTCAAGCGTGGAAGGGCGCCCGAGGCGTTCATCGGCATCGAAATCGGCGCGCGCTAAAGTCCGGTCCCTTCAGACTGCGGGTGCGTCGACGCGAGTCCAGCGGACTCCAAACACGCGCTTGCTCCCGCTCGCTCCTTCGGCCTAGGTTTCGCGCCTTGAGCCGAAGGAGTAGAGCGACATCATGGCAATCAAGCCGACCAGCATCTTCATCGGCGCCGGCCCGGGCGGGGCGCACCCCCAGGCGCTCGAGCTCAAGCGCGCCAATCGTCACGGTCTGATCGCGGGCGCCACTGGCACCGGCAAGACCGTGACCTTGCAAGGAATCGTCGAAAGCCTGAGCGAATCCGGCGTGCCGACCTTCGTCGCTGACGTGAAAGGCGATCTCGCCGGGCTTGCGATGCCCGGCTCGCCCACCGCCAAGCCCCACGAAGCCTTCGCCGCGCGCGCCGCCGAGATCGGCTACGGCGGATGGCGCTACGATGCCTGCCCGGTGCAATTTTGGGACCTGTTTGGCGAGCACGGCCACCCGGTCCGGACCACGGTCAGCGAAATGGGGCCGTTGCTGATTGCGCGACTGCTTAATTTGAACGACGTCCAGGAGGGCGTGCTCGCAATCGCGTTCCACGTCGCCGATCAGGACGGTCTGCTCCTGCTGGACCTCGACGATCTTCAGGCGATGCTCGTCGCGACCGGCGAGCGGGCCGACGAGCTAACCCTTGAATATGGTAATGTGTCGAAGCAGTCGGTCGGCGCGATCCAGCGTTCGCTGCTGCAATTGCGCGCCCAAGGCGGCGACCATTTCTTCGGCGAGCCGGCGCTCGATCTCGAGGATTTTCTCAAGCTCGACGAGAGCGGCAAGGGGATCGTCAATATCCTCGCCGCCGACAAGTTGATGGCCAGCCCGCGGCTCTATTCGACCTTCCTGTTGTGGCTACTCAGCGAATTGTTCGAGCTGCTGCCCGAGGTCGGCGATGTCGACACGCCCAAGCTCGCCTTTTTCTTCGACGAAGCGCATTTGCTGTTCGAGGACGCCCCGCCAGCGCTGCTCGAAAAGGTCGAGCAGGTCGTCCGCCTGATCCGCTCGAAAGGCGTCGGTGTTTATTTCATCACCCAGAACCCGATCGACATCCCCGACAAGGTCGCCGGGCAGCTCGGCAACCGCGTCCAGCACGCGCTGCGCGCCTTTACCCCGCGCGATCAGGCGGCGGTCAAGTCGGCGGCGGAGACGTTCCGGCAGAATCCCGGCGTCGACGTTGCCACGGCCATCACCGAATTGAAGGTCGGCGAAGCCTTGGTGTCGCTATTGCTCCCCGACGGCGCGCCGTCGCCGGTCGAGCGAACCCTGATCAAGCCGCCGCGGTCGCGTGTCGGACCGTTGAGTGCGCAGGAACGTGGCGTGATCATCACCACCGACGCCATCGGCGCCAAATATGACGTTCTTCTCGACCGCGACAGCGCCGACGAAATCCTGCAGGCAAAACGCGATGAAGCCGCCGCCGCCGCCGCCGTCGCGCGCGCCGACACAGATGCCACGAAAGCTGCTGCCGAACAGGTTCGCCAGGACGCCGTCGCCGCGAAGGAAGCGGCGCGCGCCAGGCTCGCCGAAGATCGCCTCGCCATCCAGCAGATGCGCGAGGCGGAGCGCCAGCGCGTCGCGGCCGAGCGCGAGGCGGCACGCGCCGCGCGCGACGCGGCACGGCCGACGATGACCGACAAGATGCTTCAGTCGGCGGGGCGCGCGGCGGCGAACTCGGTCGGCCGCCAGATCGGCAATCAATTGCTTCGTGGAATTTTCGGAGGGTTGATCCGTGGACGCTGACGTTTTCACCGACCCGGGCTGCATCGATGTCCGCACGCTGGAAGGCGAATGGCGCGACGCGCTGCTGCAGAAAGACGAAGATGCGCTGCGGCGGCTGATCCATCCGCTGTTCAAGCTGGTCGGCGTGCGCTCGACCGGATCGGTGGCGGTCGATCTAGAGCAGTGGATCGCGGCCTTGCGGCGGATGGATATTGCCGCGCTCGACGTCCGGGTCACCGATTGCGTCGCGCTCGACAATGTCATCGTCGCGACGGTCGATGCGCGATGGCAGGTTCGCTACCTCGGCCAGCCGATCGACGAGCGCGTGCTGCTGACTGATGTGTGGGTGCGCGAGGACGGTTGCTGGCGCGTGCTTCGGCGCCACAGTTCGCCGGTCCCGTCGGGATGCCGCGTCGACTGACACCGCGGCGCTGGCATTTGAGTCGGAAAAGAGTCATGCTCGCGACTCCGATTGATCTTCCATGAAGGGATCGAACGATGTTGGTTACCATGATGCTGCTGGCGATGGCGCCCAATCCGACCGTGCTCGATGCCCCGCGCAAGGCTTATTCGGTGTGCATCAAGGGGTTCGAAACCAAAAGCCTGGCCGCCAAGATGGACCCGGCAGCCTACGCCACCGCGCTCAAGGGCCAATGCAGCGCCGAAGCCGACTCCTTGGCCCGGGCGCTGACCAGTTACGACGTCGCGATGGGTGGCAAGCGCGCGACCGCCGCGGCGAGCGCGGCGTCCGACGTCGCCGATTATCGGCTGACGTCCGAAGAGCGCTTCCGCGACCTGACGCCGTCCGCGCCGGCGATGGCGACCGCGACCCCCGCGCCGCCCGTGACCGTGGCGTCGGCGCCGAAATAGCGCTTTTGTCGAATCGCTGCGGCGGCGCTTGGAAGGGCAATGAAACTCGACCAGCCGCCTGGCGGTGCCGCGCCGACCGATTGGGCCGCGGCGGCCGAGGAACAGGCCGAAATCCTTGTCCGCCTGCGCCGCGCGATCCATGCTGCACCCGAACTTGGGCTCGATACGCCGCGCACCCGCGCCACATTGAAGGCGGCGCTTGCCGACCTGCCGCTGACCATCCACGACAGCATGGCGACCAGTGGCTTCGTCGCCGTTCTCGACGGCGCCCGGCCGGGCCGCACGGTCCTGCTGCGCGGCGACATGGACGCACTGCCGATCGAGGAAGCGACCGGGCTCGACTTCGCCAGCACCACGCCCGGCGCGATGCACGCCTGCGGCCACGACAGCCATTCGGCGATGCTCGCCACCGCGGCGCGATTGCTGTGCGCGCGGCGTGATGCGATCGCCGGCCGCATCCTGTTCATGTTCCAGCCGGGCGAGGAGGGGCACCACGGCGCGCGCCATATGATCGACGAGGGCCTGCTTGGTGATCCCTTGCCCGACGCGGCATTCGCGCTCCATGTCTGGCCGACGCTGGATCAGGGCGTGGTCACGTGCCGCGCGGGATCCATGCTCGCCTCGACCGACACGCTGCGCGCGTCGATCGTCGGGCAGGGCGGGCACGCCGCCATGCCGCACGATGCACTCGACCCGGTTCCGGTCGCAGCCGAGATCATCCTCGCGCTCCAGACCGAGGTCGCGCGGCGCACCCCGGTGACCGACCCGATCATCCTGTCGATCACCCGGATCAGCGCCGGCACCACCCACAATGTCTTGCCCGACCGGGTCGAATTGCTCGGCACGCTGCGCACGCTGTCACCGCAGTCGCGCGCCCGGGGGCGCTCGGCGTTCGAGCGGATTTGCACCCACGTCGCTGCCGCCCACGGCTGCACCGCGGAGGTCGCGATCGACGCCGGCTACCCGCCGACGGTCAACGATGATCGAGCGGTGGCGCTGATCCGCGACCTGGCCGGCGATTGCTTCGTCGAGCTTCCGGCGGCGACCATGGGCGGCGAAGACTTCAGCTATGTGCTCGAACGCGTGCCTGGCGCGATGGCGTTTCTCGGGGTCGCCGCGCCCGGCTCCGATCCCGCCACGCGCATGCCATTGCACAATCCGCGAATGATGGTCGACGAAGCCGCACTGAGCGGCGGGGTCGCGCTTCATTGCGGCTTTGCGATGCGCTTTCTCGAGCGTGGCTGGGGCTAGCACCGCGGCTTGAACTGTGGTTGATCCGCCGGCACCGAATTTGGGGGAAAGACGATATGGCGACCGCCGCACCTGCCACCGCGTTGCGCGAACTGACGCTTCGCGGGATCGTGCTCGGGGCGATCCTGACGGTGTTGTTCACCGCCGCCAACGTCTATCTCGGGTTGAAGCTCGGGATCACCTTCGCCACCTCGATCCCCGCGGCGGTGATTTCGATGGCGGTGCTGCGCTTTTTCGCCAATTCGACGATCCAGGAAAACAACATCGTCCAGACGATCGCGTCAGCGGCGGGAACGCTGTCGGCAATCATCTTCGTGCTCCCCGGGCTGATCATGGTCGGATGGTGGACCGGATTTCCCTTCTGGCTGTCGGTCGCGGTAATCGCGCTCGGCGGCATATTGGGCGTAATGTATTCGGTCCCGTTGCGCCGCGCCCTGGTCACCGGGTCGAACCTGCCATACCCCGAGGGCGTCGCCGCGGCCGAAGTGCTCAAGGTCGGCGCCGGGGTCGGTGGAGCCGAGGAGAACAAGCGCGGGCTCGCCGCGATCCTGCTCAGTTCGCTGGTTTCCGCGGCTTACGCCATCCTCGCCCAGACCAAGCTGGTCGCCGCCGAAGCCGCGCGCAGCTTCCCGCTCGGCGCAGGCGCGACGACAGTCACCACCAGCCTGTCGATGGCGTTGATCGGGGTCGGCCACCTGGTCGGGCTCGCGGTCGGGATCGCGATGCTGTTCGGGCTGATCATCAGCTGGTTCGTGCTCGTCCCATGGCAGACCGGGCTCGCCGGAATTGCCTCGGCAGCGGACATCGAAACGCTCGTCTCGACGACGTTCCGCGAAAAGGTCCGCTTCATCGGCGCCGGAACGATCGGGGTCGCGGCGATCTGGACCCTGCTCAAGATCATTGGCCCGATCGTCACGGGCGTGACGTCGGCGATCGCCGCGAGCCGCGCGCGCAACGCCGGCGGGCAGGACAGTTTGGCGCTGACCGAGCGCGATATCCCGATCGGGATCATCGCCCTGACCATCGTCGGCTCGATGATCCCGATCGGTCTGCTCCTGTCGGCGTTCGCGCAGTCGGGCCCGATCGCCGCCGCTCCGGGCCTCACGATCGGGCTGAGCCTGCTCTACATCCTCGTCGCTGGCGCGATCATCGCCGCGATCACGGGCTACATGGCTGGGCTGATCGGGGCCTCGAACAGCCCGGTGTCGGGAGTCGGCATCCTCACCGTGCTTGGCATTTCGCTAATCCTTGTCGCGCTGTTCGGGCGCGAGATCGGGGTCGATGCGTCGCAGAGCCTCGTCGCCTACGCCTTGTTCGTGACCGCGGTGATCTTTGGCATCGCGACGATCGCCAACGACAATCTGCAGGATTTGAAGACGGGGCAATTGGTCGGCGCGACGCCGTGGCGGCAGCAGGTCGCGTTGATCATCGGCGTGATCTTCGGCAGCCTCGTCATCCCGCCAATCCTGACCATCCTCAACGACGCCTTCGGCTTCCAGGGCGCGCCCGGGGCTGGGCCGAACGCACTCGCCGCGCCGCAAGCGGCGTTGATCTCGGCGATCGCGCAGGGCGTGCTCGGCGGAAGCCTCGACTGGGGGTTGATCGGATTGGGCGGCGCGATCGGCGTCGGGGTGATCATCATCGACGAGATTTTGCGCAAGACCGGCAAGCGCTCGCTCCCGCCGCTCGCAGTGGGGATGGGGATTTATTTGCCGATGGCGCTGACGTTGCTCATCCCGGTCGGTGCCGCGATCGGCGCTGCTTATAATAAGTGGGCCGAGCGCGCTCCCAATCCCGCCTTTGCCGAGCGGCTTGGCGTGCTGATGGCGACTGGGCTGATTGTCGGCGAAAGCCTGTTCGGGGTGGCATTCGCCGCGATCGTGGGTGCGACCGACAATGATTCGCCACTCGCGCTGGTTGATGAATTCGCCTGGGCTGTGCCGCTTGGTCTGATCACGTTCGTCGGTGCGATCGCCTTTCTGTACTTCACCACCCGCCGCAAGGCGTCGCTCGCGATGGCCAACGATGGCGCGTTCCCGCCGAATGAAGCCGCGATCCGCTGATGGTCGACACGCTCCACCTCGGCCAGCCGAGCGCGCTGCCGTCGTCGCCGTCGGAGGCCAGGCTCGATTACGTCCCCAATCCGCGCCCGGACGCGCTTTACCTCGTGCGCTTCGCGGCGCCCGAATTCACCTCGTTGTGCCCGGTCACCGGGCAACCCGACTTCGCCCATCTGGTGATCGATTATGCCCCGGGCGAAACGATCGTCGAATCGAAGTCGTTGAAGCTTTACCTCGGCAGCTTCCGCAATCATTGCGGCTTTCACGAAGACGTCACCGTCGGCATCGGCCAGCGATTGGTCGAGGAGATGGCTCCGCGGTGGCTGAGGATCGGCGGCTATTGGTATCCGCGCGGGGGAATCCCGATCGACGTGTTCTGGCAGTCGGCCGCGCCGCCCGCGGGACTGTGGGTGCCCGATCAAGGCGTGCAGTCGTACCGCGGTCGGGGATAAGTCGGGGGAATAAGCAATGGACGATCTGGTTTCGACCGCGTGGCTCGAGCAACAGCTCGATAGCCTTGATCTCGCGATCCTCGATGCGTCGCTGTTCATGCCCGGGGACGCGCGCGACGCCGCCGCCGAATTTGCCGCCGCCCATATTCGCGGCGCGCTGCGGTTCGATATCGACGCGCTGTCCGATCCCTCTGACGCGGCGCCACACATGCTGCCCGGGACTGGAGCATTCGGGGCGGCGATGGTTGCGATCGGGGTCGGGCGGAACGACCGGATCGTGGTCTATGACGATAGCCCGCTGCATAGCGCGACCCGCGCCTGGTTCATGTTGCGCCACTATGGCGCCGATCGCGTGGCCATCCTCGACGGCGGTCTGGCCAAGTGGCGCGCCGAGGGACGCCCGCTTGAGCAGGGCGCCGCCGAACCGCGCCGATCGCGGTTCGACGCGGTCGAGCGGGACGAAATCGTGACCAAGGCGCTGCTGCGGCGTGGCGTCGACAGCCCGATCCTCGACGCGCGCAGCCGCGCCCGCTTCGGCGGCAGCGCTCCCGACCCGCGTCCCGGCGTTGCAGCGGGACATATTCCGGGCGCGCGCAACTTGCCGTTCGGTGAGCTTTATCGCGCCGACGGGACGTTGAAGCCCGATGAGGAGTTGGCCTTCGCCTTCACCGCTGCCGGGGTCGATCCGCAGTCGGCGTTCGTCGCCACGTGCGGCTCGGGGGTGACCGCGACCAGCCTGCTCTTCGCAGCGCGTCGGCTGGGCGGGCGCGATGCCCGGCTCTACGATGGCAGCTGGTCCGAATGGGGTGCCGATCCCGCGACCCCCAAGCAAACCGCTAAAGGCTGAACAAAAGGTCGATTTCGGTCATGCCATTGTCCAGCTCGCACTCGAGCGCTGCGAGCGCGGCAGGGTGGGGCGGGTGGCCCGAGTCCTGCAGAAGCGCGATCGCTTCCAGACCCGCCGCGGCGGCGCCGGCGACCCGTGCCGAACGCGCGTCGAAGCAACTCTGGAGCGGTGGGCTCGCGCCGGGGAAGCCGAGCGCCAGGCGGGCCTCGCTGTCGCGATGGCTGATGTCCTTGCCCGCGACCTGCTCGACACAAGCGAGTGCCCGCCGGATGCTCGCCAGCCGCGCCACGGCTTCGGCGTAAGGGGCGGGCAATTCGCGCGCCGGCGACTCGGGGATGAAATGGATCATCCGCCCAATCTGTCACCGGCTGGTAAAGGCAAGGTGAATCAGGCCGAAGCGGTGTCGATGTCGCGCAGGATCCAGCCGCGCTGCGGAATCGTCTCGATGAATTCGGCACCGCCCGTCGCCGAGCGCAATTTCTTGCGCAGCTTGGAGATGAACACATCGATGATCTTGGGCTGCGGCTGGTCGTCCGAGCGGCGGTAGAGATGCTTGAGCAGCATCGACCGCGTGACGACATTGTTGCGCGCGAAGGCGAGCAGTTCGAGCACCCGATACTCCATCTCGGTGATCCCGATCGGATGCCCGTCGATGCGGATCAGCCGCTGCACGGCATCGACCGCGAGCCGCCCGCCGCACAAGGTGGCGGGGAGCTCCCCGCCCTGCGCCTGGATGCTGTCGAGCAGTCGCGAAGATGCTTCCTCGCTATCCTCGGCGGTCAGCCTTACCGGCGACCCCATCAGCGCCTGTTGCGCCTCGGCCAGCGCCGAATGCGCTTCTTCGACCAATCGCTGGCCTTCTTCGAACCGGCGCCGAGACCGGTCGAGCATCGATTCGATTTCGACCAGCCGGGCCGACAGTGTGTCAGCAGTCATATTCACGCGCCTCTTATTGGGGGGGTGGAGCGGACGCGTCCTGGCCATCGCCGACCGGCGCGGCGATGATTGTCTGAGTCGTCGCACCCTTGTCGACGACATTGGTCTCGGGGTCACCCACGGTCGAGCGAATACCCGTGGCGACCCGATCGCGGCCGGCGGCGTCGAGCACGCTGGTCTCGGTCGCGCTGCGCGGGGCGGGGCTTCCGAACAGCGTGTCGATCGCCTGCCCTTGCGCGTTTTCGGCCGACAGGCTGACCGTGCCGGCCACCGGGGGCGCGAGCGAATAATCGGGCGGGATGACCAGCGGCGCGTTGCGCGCGACGGCAAACTCATCGAGCGATTTCTGCTTGCCGATGCCACAGCCGCCAAGCGCGAGCGCGGGCATAACGAGGAGGAGGAGGGCCTTACGCATGTTCATTGGTTCCTTCTGGCACCTTATTCTTCTTCGACCCAGTGTCGCGAATGAGGAAGGCGCGGAGCAGCAAGATCACCACGCCGATGCTAATCGCCGCGTCGGCGACATTAAAGACATAAAACGGTCGAACCTCGCCAAAATGCAGATCGAGGAAGTCGACGACATAGCCGAACCGCACGCGATCGACGATATTGCCGATCGCACCGCCGAGCACCAGCCCGAGCGCGAGCCGGTCGCCCTGCTTGTCCTCGCGGCGGATCCACCACGCCACCGCGAGCGCGATGGCGGCGGTCAGCGCGACGAGCAGCCATCGGTGCGTGTCGTTCTGCGCCTGGGCAAGCCCGAGGCTGATTCCGCGATTTTCAACCCAAGTTAGGTTAAAGATCGGCAGCAGCACGATCTGCTGGACACGCTCGAGATCGAGCGGGCCGGTGATGAACCACTTGGTCACTTGATCCGCGACCAGAATCGCGAGCGCGGTGAGGTAGGCGGGCGCGGTCTTATCCATTCACAACACTTTCGCAGCGGTTGCACAAATCGCCATCCTCGACGACTTCGGGAAGCAGGCGCCAGCAGCGGCCGCACTTGTGAGCGGTGGATTTCGTGACCGTGAACTGCTCGCCCGCCTCAACCGACGCCACGATAAAGAGTTCGTCGAGGCCCGTATGCAATTTCGCATTCGGAATCACGACATTCGCTTCCAGGCTTGAGCGGATGATCTTGTCCCGCCGGAGAGGTTCGATTTGCTCGGTGACGGCGGCCCGCAACTCGCGCAAGCCGGTCCAGGCAGCGACGAGTTCGTCGTTCTGCGTGGCGTCGATTTCCGGCCATTCGAGCAAATGAACGCTGCCCGCATCGGGATAACGCGTCGTCCACACTTCCTCGGCGGTGAACACCAGCACCGGCGCTGCCCAGCGGGCGAGGGCGTGGAACAGCGTATCGAGCACGGTGCGATAGGCGCGACGCTTCGGGTCGGCCGCGGCGTCGCAGTAGAGGCTGTCCTTGCGGATATCAAAGTAGAAAGCCGACAGATCCTCGTTGCAGAAATCGCCAAGCGCGCGGGTGTAATCGTTGAAGTCGTAATTCTCGACCGCAATGCGCAGGCGAGTGTCGAGCTTGGCGAGCAACGACAGCATGTAGCGCTCGAGCTCGGGCATCGCGGCAATGTCGGTGATGCGCTCGTCCTCGCCAAAGCCGTCGAGCGCGCCGAGCAGGTAGCGGAAGGTGTTGCGCAATTTGCGATACTGGTCGGCGACCCCGGCGAGGATTTCCTTGCCGATGCGGTGATCCTCGGTGAAGTCGACCGAGAGCGCCCACAGCCGCAAGATGTCCGCGCCGGTATCGCGCATCAGGTCGAGCGGGTTGATCGTGTTGCCGACGCTCTTGGACATTTTCATGCCCTTGGCGTCCATCGTGAAGCCGTGGGTCAGCACCGCCTTGTAGGGCGCGCGGCCGCGCGTGCCGCAGCTTTCCATCAGGCTCGACTGGAACCAGCCGCGATGCTGGTCGGAGCCTTCCAGATACAGGTCGGCGGGCGATTGCAAATCGGGCCACTCGCCGCTTTCGAGCACGAAGGCGTGAGTGCAGCCGCTGTCGAACCACACGTCGAGAATGTCGGTGACGCGCTCGTAATCGGCGGCGTCATGGCCGTGACCGAGATATTCCTGGGCGCGCTCGTCGCACCAGGCATCGACCCCGCCGGCCTTGATCGCGGCGACAATCCGACCGTTGACCGCGTCGTCGACCAACGGCGTGTTGCCGCCCTTTTCGACGAACAGGGCGATCGGTACGCCCCACGCGCGCTGACGGCTGATCACCCAGTCGGGGCGTCCCTCGACCATCGACCGAATGCGATTCTCGCCTTTCTCGGGCACCCAGCGCGTATCGCTGATGGCGCGCATCGCCAGCTGACGCAGTGTCGGCCCCTGCGCCAGCGCGCCGCCTTCGCTGTCCCAGCGTTTCTCGGCGAAGGTCTCGCAATGATCGTCGGGCAGCGCGCGGTCCATGGCGATGAACCATTGCGGGGTGCAACGGTAGATGACTTTGGCCTTCGACCGCCACGAGTGCGGGTAGCTGTGCTTGTAATCGGCGGAGGCGGCAAGCAGCGCGCCGCTTTCGCGCAAGTCGGTGCAGATCGGCCCATCGGGCGCATTGAACTTGGCGTTGATGACGCTGCCCTGTCCGCCAAGCCAGCCCCAGTCCGCGCGATACTTGCCATCCCCCTCGACCGCGAACACCGGGTCGATGCCGTTCGCCTTGCACAGGTCGAAATCATCCTCGCCATGGTCGGGGGACATGTGGACGAGCCCCGTGCCGGTGTCGGTAGTAACGAACTCGCCCGGCAGGAACGGGCGCGGCTTGGCGTAAAAGCCGCCGAGATGGTGCATCGGGTGACGTGCGACGGTGCCGGCGAGATCGGAGCCTCGGAATGTCCGCCATTCGCTTTCGTGCCAAGCGGCGGTGCCGCTAAGAAGATTTCCACCGCGTTCTTGAAATGCCGCAGCTAGGTCTTTCGCTACAAGGTAATTGCGGGGTGAGCTGCCGTCTTGCAGAAGGACATACTCAACGTCCGGCCCATAAGCGATCGCCTGGTTGACCGGGATCGTCCACGGCGTGGTCGTCCATACCACAGCGTGAGCGCCGACCAGCTCGGGGATCGGACTCTCGACAATTTCAAAAGCCACGTCGATCTGGGTCGAGACAATGTCCTCATACTCGATCTCGGCCTCGGCCAGCGCGGTCTTTTCGACCGGGGACCACATCACTGGCTTGGCGCCGCGGTAAAGCTGACCGCTTTCCGCGAACTTCATCAGCTCGGCGACGATCGTCCCCTCGGCCTCATAATTCATCGTCAGATAAGGCTTGTCCCATTGTCCGCCGATCCCGAGCCGCTTGAACTGCTCGGTCTGCACATCGACCCAATGCTGCGCATAAGCGCGGCATTCGGCGCGAAACTCGACCAAGGGCACCTGATCCTTGTCGAGCTTCTTCTTGCGATATTGCTCCTCG
>JALYRH010000028.1 GCA_030855425.1 Pseudomonadota bacterium | reverse complement strand
TCCCGACCAACCCGATCGCGGCGGCGGCGAATGACAAGATCTTGCCGCTGGTGGTGTTCACCGCGCTGTTCGGCTTCGCCGTGACGCGGATCGAAGTTGCGCAGCAGCGCATCATCGCAAGCTTCTTTCAGGCGATCGAAAAAGCCATGCTGGTGCTGATCGGCTGGGTCTTGTGGCTTGCGCCGTTCGGGGTGTTCGGGCTGGCGTTCGCGGTCGGCGCGGGCGCGGGGGGCGCGGCGTTCGGCGCGGTGCTGCATTATGTACTGCTCGCGTCGGCGATGGGGATCCTCGTCATGCTGGCGGGCTTTGGCATCGCCGTCATCGGCGCGCGCTGGTCGCCGCGTGCCTTCATGCGCGCGATGATCCCGGTTCAGACGGTGGCGATCTCGACCCAGTCGAGCCTCGCCTGCCTGCCCGCGATGCTCATCGCGGCGAAGGAACTTGGCGTTCCCGAACGCAATCGCGATGTCAGCCTGCCACTGGCGGTCGCGCTGTTCCGCGCCTCGGGGCCGGCGGTCAACATCGCGGTCGCCATCTACATCGCTTACTGGCTGCAGATCGAGCTAACGCCGTGGAACATCGTCGCCGGGGTCGCAGTCGCATCGGTGGCGAGTTACTGGGCGGTGAGCCTGCCCGGCGCGCTGTCATTCGTTACCTCGATCGCCCCGATCGCGCTGGTCATGGGATTGCCGATCGAGCCGCTCGCCTTGCTGATCGCGGTCGAAGTCATCCCCGACATCTTCCGCACGATGAGCAACGTCACGATGGATGTCGCGGTGACTGGTGCAGTGGCGCGCGGCGCGCGGGACGAGGTCCCTGAAGTGAGCGTCTAGACGCGGTCGGGCAAGACGGCACCGGGCGGCGCCCCGACTCCGGCACCCACGCCGCGGTCATGATAAGAGGGGCGCGGGCCGGTGGCGCAGTTACGCACGTCAAACCGTCTCTAGCGCCCGGCGATCTGCCTAACCTGATCGGCATAGAGCCGTCCGACCGGTTGCTCGCTGCCGTCGGCGAGCCGCGCAATCCAGCGGCCCGAAGAGTTGCGCGCGAAGCCGGCGATCGTGTCGCGGCGGACGATTGCCGAGCGGTGAAGGCGGACGAACAGCGCGGGATCAAGCCCGTCTTCGAGCGCTGCCATCGAATGGTGGATGAGCCAGCTGCGCTTGCCGACATGAAGCCGCATATAGTCGCGCTCGGCCGAGACCCGGTCGATGTCGCGCGCCGCGATGCGGACTAGCCCGCTCATGTCCGACGCCCAGAATTCTTCGAGGAAGCGCGGCGCGTCGCGATCGTCAGGCGCCGCCGCGGGTCCGCGTTGGGCAAGGAAGGCGCGGGCGCGTTCGAGCGCGCGATCAAGCCGGGTCGCATCGGCCGGCTTCATCAGATAATCGACCGCCGCGACTTCGAATGCAGCGACCGCGAACTGGTCATAGGCAGTGACGAACACGACTGCGGGCGACCGATCCAGCCGCGACAAGGCGCGCGCGACTTCGATCCCGTCGGGTCCCGGCATGGCAATGTCGAGCATTACGACGTCCGGCGCGACCTGTTCGGCCAGCGCGATCGCCTCGGTCCCGTCGTGCGCGGTGCCGACCACCATGACCCCCTCGACCCGGCCGAGCAACAGCGCCAGGCGTTCGCTGGCGAGCGGTTCGTCGTCGGCAACAAGGATGCGCAGCGGTTCAGTCATCATGTTCCTCGATCGGAAGCGCGATCGACACCTGATAGCCACCCGGAATAGGGCCAAAGCGGCAATCGGCGCGGTCGCCATAATGGGCTTCGAGCCGCTGGCAGACGTTGGTCAGGCCAAGCCCGGTGCCTTCGTGCGCGGGCACCGCGGCGGGGACGGTCGGGCCACGCTGGGCGAGCCGGTTGGTAACGTCGATCTGAAGTCTTCCGCCGTCGAGCCGTCGCGCGGCGATCGTCAGCAGCACCGGGTCGCGGGTCGCCGAGACGCCATATTTGATGGCATTTTCGACCAGCGGCTGGAGGATGAGTGCCGGCACCGGGGTTGCAGCCAGATCGTCGGGAACGTCGATCTCGACCCGCAGTCGCTCCGGAAAGCGGATCTTCTCGATAACCAGATAGAGCCGCTGGAGGTCGATTTCCTGTCCCAGCGTGACGTCGGCTGAGGGATCGAGCGACAGGCTGGTGCGAAAAAAGGTCGACAGCGCCATCAGCATCTCTTCGGCGCGGTCGGCACGGCCGCTCATGACCAGCGCGCTCAAGCTGTTGAGGGTGTTGAACAGGAAGTGTGGATTGACCTGGTAACGCAGCGCCCGGACTTGCGCGGCGTGGGCCGCGGTCTCGGCCTCGGCCAGGCGCCGTTCGGTCAGCCGGGCGAGCTGTTGCTGGGTCATGGCGATGAAAATCGCGCTCCACGCCGCGAACAGGAAATACCAGGTGACGGTGCCGTCGGCGATCAGCCGCGGCATCTTGGCCGCCATGAGCTGCTCGATCGGTGGCAGGTTGACCTCAAGTTCGTCGCCATTGCCCTGGACGATGCGGACGTTGCTGCCGTGCTGGACGATCGCAATGCCCTCCTGGGTGGTGATGCTCGATTGCGGTCCGTTCTTCATGTGCGTTGCCGCGACGCGCAGCGAGACGAGCGACAGCAATATCGCGCACGGGATGGCGGCAATCGCCGCGACGATCGCCATGCGGCGGACGTTCGCGCCGCGCGCGAGCAAGGCGAGTGCGACGTAGATCAGCGCGGTGAGGGCGACCCCGACCACGGCGTTGATGATGCGGGACGTCATCGCCGAAGCGGCTTCCGGTCCGAGCAGCGCGCGCAGCAATATGGTGGCGAGATAGAAAAGCCAGAACCCGCCGATCGAGTGCAGCGCGAGGGGCCAGTCGGCGAAGCGCGTGCGCCACTCGATGGTGGGCGGGCGCGGGGTCAATCTGACATGCTTCATGATCCGGCTGTTGTGGGCGCAGGCGGGACGCTGCGCAATCGGCGTTGCGGCGCTTGGCAGAAGACGCGCACCCGCCGGTCGAACAATCCGGCGCGCACAGATTCCCGGAACGAAGCCTTGGCGGCGCTCGTTGCAGCGCGAGGAGACACTATGACCAACGATAACCAAGCCCAACAGCAGCCGCCGCGCGAAGGGAAGCAGCAATCGCCCGAAGCGAAGCAGCAACCGCGCGAAGCGACGCAGCAAGGCGCGCCGGAACGCGAACTCGAGTTGAAGTTGAAGAAGGATCCAAACGATCCGAGCGCCAAGGTCGATGTCGGGAGTGACGAATCAATGGATGCGTCCGATCCGGTCTCGGCGACCATCCCTGGCACAAGCGAGCCCGCCCCGTCATCGGGTTTCCCGGACGACGAATGATGGGGCGGCCCAAAGCGGGCCGATAAACGTGCTTAAAAAAACACAGCCGACAGATGATGTCGGCTGTGTTTCGTTTTTGTGTTGCTCCCGCGACAGGCCTCTGATTCATTGTGAACGGGGGGCGGGATAATGGTTAAGCGTTTGGAAACCAGCGCGGCCACATGATCCTTCCCAGGCAAAAGGAGTCGGATCATGGCGACGAAAACCAGTCAGCCCGCGGGCGGTGTGCTGCTGATTAGCGAGATGAAGGAATTCGCGGGGTTTCCCAAGTCGACCCAGCGCTACATCCGCCGCTCGCTCGACGTCGCCTTCGCACGCGCCGACCCCGTCGGCACCTGGGCCCGCGACGACATTGAAGCTGCGGCGATCGGAGCACAAGCGCGCTTCTACAAGCAACTCGACCACCTGCGGATGCAGATCCCCGACGATAGCGGGCTCGACATGATCGAGCCGTTCCTCGGCATGCTGGTGACGCTGTCGGCGTTCGACCTTGGTCAGGACCGGATCACCAATTTCGCGGCATTCCGGTTCCTCTACGAGCGGTTGCTCGGCGCGGGTGTGCGGCCGTGGCTGCCCGCGGCGTTCTGCGCCGCGGCGGCCCTGCCGCATCTTCATCCCGAGCGCCGCCGCGGGCTGCTCCAGTCGATCAGCGAAAGCGCCGCGACCGCAGCCGGCTGGTCCAACCGCGAGCCGGTGTTCTGGCCCGAATGGGTCGAAAAGATCGATCTCGCCGCTGCAGCGTGATTGTTTGAGGCCTGAACCGGCCTGCTTAACCGTTAATCGACGAAAATATCTGGCGGAGCGCGGCGAGGCTGCGCTCCGCATTCTTGTGAGTGACAAAGATGCCGCCGGCGTCGTGCCATGCGTCACGATGCTGTTCGCGGTCGTCGACCAGCACGTCGCCGCGCTCCATGTACCTGACCTTGTCGCGCGCCATGCAGGTAATGATCGGCGTTCCGGGAAAGTGACGCTCGGCCCAAGCGACTTTCTGCGGTGCGGCCCAAGTACCGAGCGGCAGCCCGGTGAGAATCGTCGGGCGGAGGTGCTCGACCGCGTCGAACAACATTCGTGCATCGGCCATCAGCGGCAGCGTGTTGTAAAAGTCAGGGGCCGTCGCGAGCCGCCGCCAGAATTCGCGCCGTGAATAGCGCTCCTCGAATTGCGCCGGGGTCATCCCGCCGAGAGGCGCACGCGCGCCGGCGTTGAAGTCGGCAAGCACGCCATCGCAGTCGAGGAACAGCTTGGGCATCAGATCCGCGCCGGGGTGAGGGTGATCGCGATTGGGGGGCCAAATAACTGCCAGTCGCGCTCCTTGAGTACGTCGTTGCTGTCGCGAGCGCGGCGACCTTCCGCGAGCGACCAGGTGATGTGGAACGTCGACCCGTCGGGGCGTGCGGTGTCGCCGTCGATCGTCACCACCATCGCTTCGACCCCTTGCCCGTCGTCGGCGTGCCCGATGATCGCGGCTCGGACCGGGTGGGGCAGGTCGCGATGCTCGGCATCGGTGGCGAGCGTGACGTGATGCGCGACGATCGTGGCATAGCGCGGCCGATGCTGTCTGAGCAGCTCGGCGCGGTCATGCTCGTCGAGGGTCCAGCCGATGACCGAACCCGGCCGGGCCATCCTACGACGCCATCGGCGGGTTGGCGGCGAGCTGGTCAAGCAGTTCGGCGGCGAATTCACTCAGCGTATCGTCGCGTGCGCCGAGGATCGCGATCCGGTCGCCGCGCCGCGCCTCGGCCAGCAAAGCGGCGCCAACCGCGCCGCGCAGCGGGATGTGAGTGGCAAGGCCGCCCGCGCCGCGCACCGCCTCGGCCAGCCAGTCCGACCCGCGCGACTGGTCGACGGTTCCGCCCTGATAGACCGGGTCGGGAAAGAATAATTGGTCGCCATCGCGCAAGCCGGCGACGAAGGTTCGCGCCAGTTCGTCGCCCATCGTGGCGAGCGGGCCATAGCCATGCGGCTGGAACATGATCAGCAACCGCCCCTGTTGCGCGGTCAGCGTCGCCAGCGTGGCGGCAATCTTGTCGGGGTTGTGACCGAAATCGTCGATCACCGTCACCTCGCCGGCGGTGCCGACGGTCTCGAGCCGGCGCTTGAGCCCGGCGAAGCGCGCGAGCGCGGTCACCGCCTCGCCGAGCGGGAGCCCGAGCGCGTGGACCGCGCCGAGCGCGGCGAGCGCGTTCATCGCATTGTGCCGACCGGGGACCGCGAGCCGGACCGCGTGGCGCTCGCCCCCGGCCTCGACGCTGAAGCGTGCGCCGTCGGGGTCGAGTATCAGGCCGCGTCCGCTCAACGTCGCGCCGGGGGCGTCGAAGCCGAAGCCGATCAGTTGCGCGGGGTCGAGTTGATCGGCAATGGCGCGGCTTTCGGGATCATCGAGATTGACCACCGCCTTGCTCGCCGTGCCGAGGAAGCCGGCGAACAGGTCGCGCAATTCGTCCATCGACTTGTGATCGAGGCTGATGTTGCCGAGCACCGCGACGGTCGGGCGGTAGAGGGCAATCGAACCGTCGCTTTCGTCGACCTCGCCGACGAACAGTTCGGGATCGCCAACCAAAGCCGAAGCGAACGGGGTTTCGGGGGAGACGAAATTCTTCATCACCGCGCCGTTCATCACCGTCGGCTGGCGGTGCATGGCATGGAGCATCCAGCCGATCATCCCGGTGACGGTCGACTTGCCGCTGGTCCCGCCGACCGCGACGCTGGTATGCGCGGCATTGAGGAGCTGCGCCAACAATTGAGGACGCGTGAGATGATCGAGCCTGAGCTCGGCGGCGCGGACGACATCGGGGATCGACGGCTCGACCGCCGCCGACGTGACCAGGATCGAGCCCCCGACGACCCCGCTGCCATCCTGCGCGCACAAGCGGATACCGAGGCTTTTGAGATAGCCGAACTTCGCCGTGAGGCGACCGGCGTCGAGCGCTCGGTCCGAGCCGCTGACTCGCGCGCCGGCGGCGTGGACGATCGCGGCAAGGGGGAGCATGCCGCTCCCGCCGATGCCGCAGAAATGATAGCTGGGAGGATAGTTCATCGCGCTTGCCCTATGCGGCGCACGTCGCTTGTGCAAATCTTCGCGGCATGAAGATTGCCGTTGTCGCGCCGAGTTGTTCGCTCCACCGCCGTGCCGCCGCCGCGGTCGAGGCGATCGTCGCCGCGCGCGGCGACTGCAAGATCGCCATCCATCCGCAATGCTTCGCGTCGTCCGGGCATTTCGCCGGACCCGATGCCGAGCGGCTCGCCGCGCTGCGCGAAGTGATGGCCGACCCGGGCGTAGACGCCGTGTGGTTCGCGCGCGGCGGCTATGGATCGAACCGCATTGCCGAAGCGGCGGTGCGCGACGTGCCAGAGGCAGCGCGCGGCAAGCGTTACCTCGGCTATTCCGATGCGGGCTTCCTCCTCGCCGCGTTCGCCAAGGCGGGGCTGGAGGTCGCGCACGGCCCGATGGTGCAGGACGTGCTTCGCGCTGACGGAGAGGGGGCAATCAAGCGCGCGCTCGACTGGCTGGTGACGCGCGATCGTGGCTCGCTAGAGCCGGGGCTCAAGCCGGGCCAGCGGGCGTTGGCGTTCAACCTGACCGTCCTGTCGACCCTGCTCGGGACCGCGCTTGAGCCCGACTTTGCCGGTGCCGACCTGCTGATCGAGGAAGTCGCCGAGCATGAATATCGCCTCGACCGGATGATGTTCCATGTCACCGGGAACGCGGCGGTGCGTCGCTGTGCGGCGATCCGGATGGGGCGGATGAGCGAAATACCCGCCAATGATCCGCTGTTCGGAAGCGACGCCGAGAGCATCGTGCGCGACTGGTGCGGACGCGCAGGAATTGCCTTTGGCGGGACCGCGAATATCGGCCACGATGCCGCCAATCGGGTCGTGCCATTCGCTCTCGCGCGCGATTAACGAGGCTGATTGCGCCGCCCTCTTGCGTAGAGGGGAAATTCACGCTCTACCTCTGTCACAATTAACAGGAGGGACACATGGCAAAAGAAGCAACCACCGGTACACCGCGCAAGGCAGGCGGGGGTCTCGCTCGTCCGGTTCAACCTTCGCCCGAACTTGCCGCGATCGTCGGCAGCGATCCGTTGCCGCGCAGCGCTGTGGTGTCGAAGGTGTGGGATCATATCCGCACCAACAATCTGCAGAATCCCGCCAATAAGCGCGAGATTCTCGCCGACGACAAGCTCAAGAAAGTGTTCGGCGTCGACAAGTGCACGATGTTCGAAATGAACAAGTATCTGTCCAAGCATCTGAGCTAGTCTCGGCCACATTGGCGACCGATGGGCCCCGGCGAAAGTCGGGGCCTTTTTTCGTGGCATGTCGCGCGTTAGGAACGACTCAGCGACAGCCGCGCCAACCGGTCGCGCCGCGCATTGCCTGGTCGAAATGAAAATGATCGGCGTGCGCGGCGTTGTAATCTGGTGACAGCACGGTCGCGAACAGATCGCACGCGCCGCTGCGGACTTCGCGCAGGAAGGCGGCATCCCGGTCGGGGTCGTTCCAATTCCCAAGCACCGTGATGCGACGTCCGCCCACGAGGCGAAACCCGGCGATATCGACCGCATTGGCGGTGGCGTGCTCGCTATACGCTCCATCACCGCGGCCGTAGAGGCGGCGGCATGAATAGCTGCCGAAATGATCGACGCGCGCGACGCGCTCGCCATAGATGCGCTGAGCCGCGGGCTGGACCACGTCGCGTTCCCACAACGCCATTGCGGCAGCCACCGGGCAGGCGGTGACGAGGCCGGCGGGGCCATAGCGCACTGCGTCGGAATCTGCCGGGCGCAGTTCGATCGCCTGATCATAGCCGCACGCCGCCTCGGCCGGACGGCGCGCCGCGACCACCCGGTCGCCCGAGCCGATCGCGCCAAGCAGCGCTTCGCAGCGCGCCGGCTCGGAGGCGAGCGCGCTAAGCTTGCGCCCAGTAAAAGGACCGATCGGGTCGGACAGGGCGAGCGGGGTCCACGGGAAACGTTCGGGCTCGTCGCGCACCAGGCGCTGATATTCGCGCCATCCAAACCATGCGGCGAGCGCCAGCAGAGCGAGCAGCAGCCAGCAGCCGATCCGCGATGGGCTAGGCACGGAACGCGGTCGCTAGCGGTTCGCTGGTCACGGGATAACCGCGATCGGCGGGAATACAGACGTGGGGCTCGCCATCGCGCTGCTCGACCCACGGAATGATCGTGTCGAGCGAATGGCAGTGTGCGTCGGCACGCGCTTCGTCGAAGGTGGCGAACCGGGCGAGACGCTCGAGGTTGCGCTTGGTCGGGAAGATCGCATGGTCGGTCCCGGAATCGATGCGATCGAGCAAGGCGGCGGCGCTCGCCCATTCGGCGGACTGACATTCGCCGGGTTGCGGCCGGGGCGGCCACGCGCCGGGCAGCGCGGCGGCGATGAAGAACAAGGTGTCGAAGCGCCGCGCCTGCTTGAATGCGGGCATCCACCGCGCGAAAACGGTTAACGAATCAAGGTCGAGCGCGAGATCATGCTGCGCAAGTTGAGCGGCGAAGTCAGCACCCGCGATCAGCGCGTTCTGCAAATCAAGGCCGAGAGCGGGGTCGATGGCGCCGGCGTGCACGGTAATCCCGGCCAGCACCGCGCTTTCCTCGATCGTTTCGCGAATTGCGGTGACCTTGGCGGCATCGTTCGAGCGATCGAGGCCCGCGGCAAGCGCGACGTCGGCGGGGTCTACTCGTCCCCCGGGAAAGACGATCGCGCCGCCCGCGAACGCCATCCCCGCGGCGCGCTCGACAACCAATATGTCGGGCGCCCGCGCCGCGCCCGGGCGCATCACGACGAGCGTCGCCGCGGGAATCGGGGGATCAAAATCCATCGTCTTCCTCAGAAAAGCTGTGCCAAAAGAAAAGGGCCGGAATCCCCGTGAGGATTCCAGCCCTTCCTCATTCCCCGTGCCGGAAGGCAAAGGGAACAGGATTACATCGCGTTGACCGCAGCCGTATTAACGTCTGTGGCAGTGATGTCCGCGTCGTCGATCATCTCTTCCTTGCGAGCGCCTTCGGCTTCAAGCGCATCGGCCTGATTCTCGAGAGCGGCTTCCGCGCCCGGCGTCACGGCATTGTCGGCCATCATCTCAAGGTTGTCGGCAGCGGCGTCATAATTGTCCGCGACGTTGTCGCCGAGAGCGTCGTCACCCCGGCCACCACAGGCGGCAAGAGCGAGGGTAGCAGCGCCAACGATGGCGAAAGAAAGCTTCTTCATAAAATAGTCCCCTTATAATTCAGTGCGGCGGCGTATTCGCCTCTTCTACACGGAGGGTTCCAACGCCGCCCACTTCGTAACGGTTCCGCGACGGTCACCGAAATGTCAATCGCTTGCATCGCCGAGGCTGCACGCTTATCTTGGTCAAGCCAGGCAACTGGCTATGTCGGTAGAGTATTTGGCGGAATAGGCATTTCGGACCCGGGGGGCAGTACCCCGGCGCCTCCACCACCAGCGGCGGACCAGGTTTTCGCAAGGAAAATCGCCGTTGCTGATGGGGGCGAAACAGGATCGACGAGTGCAATAAAGACCAGGTTGCCGATCGGTATGGGTCCACCGCAAAGGCCCATTCACACAAGTGCCAACGATAATCAGGCTCTTGCGATTGCCGCGTAACTAAGGGCCTCACGGTCAGTAGTTATTAGGACAAAAGCGCGGTTGGACCCCGCCGGGCAACAGAAGGGGATTCCAGCGGTACGGGAGGCACCGGGCAACAGAAGCCTCCCACTTTCCTACTTATTTGCATCAAATTGCCGCTTATTTGCAGCAAATTGTCACCGCGGAGCGGCGTTTTGCACCGAATCCGCCGGTTCCGGGCGGCTCAATCGCGCCTCGGGCGTAGCCATGGAGCGCGGCGTTAGCGTCATAAAGTCTCAATAGTCTCCGGGTGCGCTACCATTTTCGGCGGCGGCGTGAGCGCGTCGGGCGTGGAACAGGCAAGATCGACGATCGCAAAGAGCCGGCGGCGCAGGGTGGCACCGAGCCGAGAATGACAGGTCGACGGCGTGTAGGACAGGGGTTTCTGTCCTGTCTCATCAGCCGCGCTGGGTGCAGAGGGAAGTTTGGACCCTTGCCTGCGCCGGGGTTCAATCATGCGCGTCAGGCGGCGCCGAGGCGGGCGAGCTCAGCGCGGAATTCTAGCAGGAGTTGGTCGCCTTCGCCGCCCTTGAGCCATTCGGCCATGTACGGATACATCGCCCGGTGCGACTGGAGGTCGCGCGGGGTCCAGGGAATGACCGAGGCGGAGCGGGCCTCGGCGAGCAGGCGGTGCATCTCGCCGCGAATCGTATCGGGCGTGTGCTTGACCGGCGCCGCCACGCGCGGCGCGTCGGAGGCGGCGAACATGTCGCGCTGCGGCGGGGTGTGACCGAAGAGATCGTCCATTATTCGCACTGAATCATAGCCGGCGAGTCGGTTCAAGCGGCGACTGCGCCATCGAGCAACTTCTCCACAGCTTTCTCGATCTCCCCGGCGACGCCCTCGTCGACGAGGGCGCGGCGGACGCGCTGGCGGGCGGCGACGAAGCGCTCGCCTTCGGGAATTTTGACCACGGCGGCGGCGGCTTCGGCGCGCGTGCCGAGGGCCGCGAGTTGGCGGTGCAGTTCGTCGGCTTCATCGAATAAGGGAATTGGAAGGTTGAAAATGACTTTGTCGAAGTCGCGTGCTCCGAATTGGCCTCGCGACTGATAACCTTCCGCACGGGCGCGTGTCGTTTCGCTGTTGAGGATTGCCGTTAGATAAGCTGCTTCGCTTTCGGACTCAGCCGTTGCCCAATATAACTTGTGCTCGATGATCGCCCGATCATCTCTAAGAACCTGCGCTGCTGGGAGGGTTCCCGACGCCGCATAGACAATCCGGACAGGCGCAATCGGGAATTGATTGGTTAGTCCTCGCTGAAAGTTCCAGCGGTCGATCAGCGTCATCTTACCTTCGGCTGAATGTTCGTTCCAGAGCGATTCCGCCTTTCGCATCCACCCGGCGAGCTTTAGATGGCCGCGCTTTTCACCGGCTGCCGTCGCCGCGTCGAGCGCCTTCCCGTCGGAGGCTATCGGGATGACGCCTTCGAACAGTTCCCCCAACCGAAATGGTAGCACACTCTCACCAAGCAATACCGGACGGAGAAAGTCCGCCTCGACCTGATTTTCGATTGCTTCGGCGGCCTTCCATGGCTGCTTCTCTAATGCCGACTGGCGGCTGCCGATCAAGGGAGCGCTGGGGTCCGATCCAAGGCGACCGAGCGCCTTTCGTTCGATCAGGCTAAGCATTCGCGGGACAAGAGTGGCGCCTTGACGAAAGCGCTCGCGATAAACGGAACCGCCGATGAATTCGCCAACCTGGGGTGCGGCGATATTCTCACGCACCTTGAGCCGTCTGTCAGCCACTTCCTCCGGCGCATCGCGCATTGGCAAATAGCCCGAATAGGCTCGCACCTTGTCGGGTACCGTCTTGCCGATGGCGCGCTTGCGGCCGAACAAAGCACAAGATGGAACGGGAAACAGCGGGGCCACTTTATCATCCATTGTCCACGCTTCATCCCACGCAATGTTGGAGGACTCGAAGCGCCCCGACCGCAATTTTGCAAACTGGCCTCTGGTCATCGCGGCAAGCGGCAGAACGAACGCGATGCGGCCCGCTGCCCGAAGATATAGGTGGGCGGCGCGAACGGTGAACAAAGCGCACAGGTCGTTCTGGGTGGCGAATTTGCCGCCGACATAGACCTTCTCCCCAGTCGCCATACCCTTGAAGCGCTTCTGAAGGTCGGCACTCATGTGGCGGTAGGCGACCCATGGGGGATTGCCGACAAGGACGTTGGCCCAGCCACCGGCGCTCGAATAAGCCAGCGGCCGCGACAGGTTGCGCGCGACATAGGCCCAGATGGTGTCGCGCCCCTCGCGCCGGAGTCGGTCGAAGGTGACGTAGGTCTTGCCGAGGTCGGTGACCGCGAGGCTCTGCTCGCGCGTGATGTCGGCCTTGTAATGCTGTTCGGTGATGCGGATCAGCGCGGCCTCAACCTGATCCCGCGCGCAGTCGGTGAGGCTGGCGCGACGCATTTCCTCGATCGCCTTGTCAAACAGGCCTGGGTCGCGGCAAAAGGTTTCGGGAAAATCGAGCTGTTCGCGGCCGGCGCCGACGGGCTCGCCGCTCTTGCCCTCGCCGGCGGGGGGTGGGGGTACGCGGATGACCAGTTCCTTGCCGGCCATGACCTGGCTGATCGACAATTGCATCGAATCGCCGAGGAAAACGGGGACAGAGAGCGATCCCGAGCGCTCGCGAAGGGCGGGAGCAAGGGCAAGGAGATAGGTCACTCGCGCGATGATCACGGCGACGGGGTGGATGTCGATGCCGGCGACAAGCCGACACGCCTCGGCGGCGCGATCGGCGCCGGGCAGTCCGGCTTCTTCGGCCTCCCCAAGCATGCGGCGAACAGCATGGAACAGGAAGGTGCCCGATCCGCAGGCGGGGTCGAGCACTTTCTGTTCGAGCGGCCGGTCGACGGCGTGGCGGACGACCTTCGCGGCCAGCCAGTCGGGCGTGTAATATTCGCCAAGGCCGTGCCGCTCGTCGCGGTCGATCAGCGATTCGTAGAGGATCTTGAGGACATCGCTTTCGACCTCGCCGAGGCGAAAGCGGCGGACGTGGACCATGATGCGGCGAACCAAGGCCTCGCCCTCGGGATCGGCCAGCACCCAATCGAAAAAATCGCTTTCGACCGCGCCTTCAATGCCAGCCGAGCGGAAGGCTTCCCCCGAGAGCATCTTGCGCGGGTCGTCCTCGGCCAGGCCCATGACGGCCAGCGCGATGCATTTGGCGACAATGACGAGGTAGGTGTGCTGAAACCACAAAGCATCGCCCTGAACCTCACGGCCGTAGACGAGCTTGAGCAGGTCGGCCCACAGCTGACGCTGGAGCGCGGGCGTGGGCTGGTCACCGAGCCGGTCCCACAGCCGGCGAAGGGCGCGGTCGACATGGCGAAAGGCGACCGAATCCTGGCCGAGTTCGGCGCGGACGGTGAGCGCGTCCGGGTGGAGCGAGGCCTTGAGCGCAACCACCCCGTCGAGCCAGGCGAGGAATATTTCGCCCTTGGCCGGGTCGAGGGTGGTTTCCTTGACCTTGACGAGCGTGCCGTCGACCAATTCGAACACGACCCACTTGCGGCCGTCGGAGGCAATTCCGACGAACGGCTGTTTTTCTTCCCGCTCCCGGTCGGCGAGATAGTCAGGCATGCGGCGAAGCACATCGTCCATCTCGCGATCGAGATTGCGTTTAGCCTCGAAAATGGTGCGGCCAATCAGGGCGTCGAGGCGCCCGCGGATTTCGGGCACGCGTTTCTCGAAACTGGCCGATGAACGGTCCATGCCGAATTCGCGAACCAGCAATTCCCTGAAGCTTGCCTTGACCTCGTCATGGCCTGGCTGGCGGGCCAGTTCTTCGAGGATGGCGATGGTTTCAGGTGCGAGTTCGGACATGCGCTGTGCATGGAGGACCGGGGGTGTCGGCGCAAGCAAGCGGGGGGCGTGTCGATCAGTCGCGGCGCCGAAGTTCGTCCCGGATTTCGGTGAGCAGTTCGGTTTCGGTGGGGCCGCTCGGAGTGTCTTCGCCGCGTTTGAGGATGCGGTTGGCGTAGCGGACGATGAGGAAGATGATGAAGGCGAGGATCAGGAAATTGATCACCACCGTGACGAACTGACCCCAGCCGAGCACTGCGACCCCCGCCTGCTTGAGGTCGGCATAGCTGTTGGGATTGCCCCGAAAGCCGTCGGGGATCGGGCCGAGCAGGCAAAAATAATTGGCGAAGTCGAGCCCGCCGAACAGCCAGCCGACGACCGGCATGATGACGTCGTCGGTGAGGCTGGCGGTGATCGTCGCGAAGGCGGCGCCGATGATCACCGCGACGGCGAGGTCGAGGACGTTGCCGCGCGCGATGAAGGCGCGGAATTCGCTCAGCATGTCGGTCTCCCCCGCGATCGCGCCGAGGATGAACCGGTTCGCGATGGATTGAAAGGGTTCGCGCGGCGTCCTACGTCACAATGCGACATCATCGTCCAAGGGGGATTCCATGACCGCACGTTCTCGCTCGAGCCTGTTGGGCCGCTTTGGCCTTGTCGCTCCGCTCGCCGCGCTCGCCCTGGGCGGATGCGGGATCAACAGCATCCCGACCGCCGAGGAAGAGGTCAACGCCAAATGGGCCAACGTCCAGAGCGAATATCAGCGCCGCAACGACCTCATCGGCAACCTCGTCGAGACGGTGAAGGGTGCCGCCGCGCAGGAGAAGGGCGTACTGGTCGCGGTGGCTGAAGCCCGGTCGCGCGCGACGTCGACCCAGTTGAGTGCCGCCGATCTCGACGATCCCGCCAAGGTGCGCGCCTTCAACGATGCGCAAACCCAGCTCAGCAGTTCGCTCAACGTGCTGCGCGGCCCGACGATCTTCGAAGCCTATCCGGACCTCAAGGCGAACGAGAATTTCCTCACCTTGCAGAGCCAGATCGAGGGCACCGAAAATTCGATCCTGGTGTCACGCAACGATTATAACGAGGCGGTGCAGGGCTATAACACCCGCATCCGCACCTTCCCCGACGCGATCGGCGCGAAGATCTTCTACGGGGCCAAGCCCAAGGTTCCGTTCGAGGCGGCGGCGGGATCGGACAAGGCGCCGACCGTCGACTTCAACACCGCGAGCTGAGGTGATCCGCTTCCTCGCGGCGCTGTGGCTGGCGGCGCTCGTCACGGCGATGCCGGCCGCCGCGCAGACCTTTCCCAAGCTGACCGGGCGGGTAGTCGATGCCGCCAATCTGCTCGATCCGGCGCAGGAGGCCGCGCTCGATACCAAGCTGGCGGGAGTCGAGCAGCGCAGCGGACGGCAGCTGGTGGTCGCGACGGTGCCCAGTCTCGAGGGGCGGACGATCGAGGATTATGGCTACCGGCTGGGCCGCGCGTGGGGGATCGGCGACGACCAGAAGGATGACGGCACGCTGCTGATCGTCGCGCCCAACGAACGCAAGGTACGGATCGAGACCGGCTATGGCGCGCGAGTGTTCCTGACCGACGCGGTGTCGAGCGTGATCATCCGCAATTCGATTTTGCCGAGGTTCAAGGCCAATGATTATCCCGGCGGGATCGCGGCGGGGACCGACGCGATCACCAGCATGCTCGACCTGCCCCCCGCCGAAGCGGCGCGGCGGGCCAAGGAAATCGGCGCGGCCGAGGCCCAGCGCGGCAGCCGGCAAGGGGTCAATCCGTTCCCGGTGTTCCTGATGGTCATCCTGTTCTTCGTGTTCATTTCATCGATCGCGCGGCGCGCTGGCGGTCGCCGCTACAAGGGCAAGAGGCGTGGCGGGATCGACCCGCTGATCGTGCTGTGGGGGCTTAATGCATTGAGCAATTCCGGGCGCGGCGGTGGCTGGGGC
>JALYRH010000027.1 GCA_030855425.1 Pseudomonadota bacterium | reverse complement strand
CCCGGTCGCGTCTCGCTGCCCAGCACGGGAAGCTCGAACACGCGCAGCAGATTTAGGGTGATCGCGGTGGTCAGCAGTAGCAGGATGACCGTGGTGCGCGGGTCTTGGAGCTGGAACGCCCAGCCCGCCGCGCTACCGCCGGCGCGAATCGCGAGCAATGCCGCGCCGAGCAATCCGGTGCCGACCACCGCGCCCCCGGCATAAGCCAGGGCGTCACGCCTCGCGCTCGCTTCGTTGCCGCCCGAGCGCGCGAGCTGCAACGCCTTGAGCGCGAGGATCGGAAAGACGCACGGCATCAGGTTGAGCAACATCCCCCCGGCGAGCGCGCCGAGCACCGCGAGCAGGATGGCGTTGACCCCGAAAACGCCAACCATGTGCCCGCCCGACGGCACCTCGCCTGGGGTGGCGGTGAACGACAGCCCGCGCCCGTCGCCGAGCGCAAGCACGCCCGAGAAGGAGGCGACCTGCTTGCCGCGCGAAACGAGGCTGGCGATCAGCGTGTCGCCGTCGCGACGGAAGGATTGCGGTGCGGCATAATCGATCACGCCGTCGTCGATCGGGAAGAGATAGGGCTTGCCGAGCGTCACGCTGGCGGGGAGGCCGAGCGCAACCTCGATCCGCTCGCCCTCGGCCGCGAAGCGCGCGGTGCTTGCCAGCGGGCGCGGGAGTGCGCGGCGCCATTCGTTGAAGCGCTTGTCGGGCGCCACCGTGCCGCCGACGGGCACGTCGAGCGACACTTCGCCTTGTTCGGGAACGCAGACCTTGTCGGTGCAGGCGAGCCAGTTGAGCTTGGCGCGGACCGGGATCGCGCCGCTCGCGTCGGCCGGGACATTGAGCCGGACAAGGATCGCATGGTCGCGCTCATAGACGTAGTTCATCAGCCCGGCGATGATCAGGCGGTCGGGCACCGGATAACGCAGCGGGCCGACGGTGGCGCCGGCGGGCAGGCTCCACTCAGCGCGCATCGGCAGCCCCGCATCGCCGGGATTCTGCCAGTAGCCATGCCAGCCCGCGCGGGTGTGCATGACAATCGCCAGGTCAACCGGCTGGCCTGGGACGGCGCTGGTCTCGGCAACCAGTTCGGGCACGATCGCATTGAGGCGCGACGGGGCAAGCTGGCCGAGCGCGGGCGCCGCGAGCAAGGCGCACAGCAGGATAAGCAAGCGGAGCATCGCCTGGCGCTAGCCCCTGTGGGCGCGCTAGTCGAGGTTCGGGCGCAGCCAGCGGGTGGCGGTGTCGAGATCGACCCCACGCCGCTCGGCATAATCGGCGAGCTGGTCGGGACCGATGCGCGCGACCCCGAAGTAAGCGCTGTCGGGATGCGCGAAATAGAAACCCGATACCGCCGAGGTCGGCAACATCGCGAAATTCTCGGTCAGTTCGATCCCCGACGCGCCCTCGCCGAGCAGATCGAACAGCAATGGCTTGAGGCTGTGGTCGGGGCACGCCGGATAGCCCGGCGCGGGGCGAATCCCGCGATAGGTTTCGCGGATCAGATCCTCATTGCTCAGCACCTCATCGGGGGCATAGCCCCACAGCGTGGTGCGAACATGCTGGTGGAGGCGTTCGGCGAGCGCTTCGGCGAAGCGGTCGGCGAGCGCCTTGAGCAGGATATCGTTATAGTCGTCATGAGCCGCCTTGAAGCGCTCGAGGTGCGGTTCGAGCCCGTGGAGCGCAACTGCAAACCCCCCGAGCCAATCCTCCTCGCCCGGAGCGATGAGGTCGGCGAGGCACATGTTGGGGCGCCCGGCGCGCTTCTTGACCTGTTGACGGAGGAACGGGAGGCGCGTGCGCGCCGCGTCGAGCACCACCACATCGTCGCCCTCGCGCTCGACCGGCCACAGTCCTACGGTGGCGCGTGCGGTGAGCCATTTTTCGGCGACGATCTGGCCCAGCATCGCCTGCGCGTCGGCGAACAGCCCGCGCGCGCTTTCGCCGACAATCTCATCGTCAAGGATGGCGGGGTAATTGCCCGCGAGTTCCCACGCGCGGAAGAAGGGCGTCCAGTCGATTAAAGGGACGAGATCGTCCAGCGGCCAAGCGTCGAACATATGCGTGCCGGGCTGGGCGGGACGCGGGCTCGGGCCCTCGGTCGGCGGCGTAAACCCGTTGGCACGCGCCTCGGCGAGGGTCGCAAGGTCGCTCGCCCCGCGCCCGGCGCGGCTGTCGCGCAACGCGCGATAATCGTTGGCGGTGCGGACGATGAGTTCGTTCTTCGACGGCCCGTCGCTGACCAATGCGCCCGCAACTCCAACCGCGCGGCTGGCGTCGAGGACGTGGATCACCGGGCCCGAAAAGGCCGGCGCGATGCGCAGCGCGGTGTGCGCGCGGCTGGTGGTGGCGCCGCCGATCAGCAGCGGCAAGGTCATTCCCGCGCGCTCCATTTCGGCGGCGACGGTGACCATTTCGTCGAGCGACGGGGTAATCAGGCCCGACAGCCCGATCATCGCCGCATTCTGCTCGCGCGCGGTGTCGAGGATCTTGGTCCACGGCACCATCACGCCAAGGTCGATGACGTCGAAGCCGTTGCACTGGAGGACCACGCCGACGATGTTCTTGCCGATGTCGTGGACGTCGCCCTTGACCGTCGCCATCACGATCCGGCCCTTCGAGGTGTCGACTCCAGGGGCCTTTTGGGCCTCGATGAAGGGGAGCAGATGCGCCACGGCTTTCTTCATCACGCGCGCCGACTTGACGACTTGCGGCAGGAACATCTTGCCCGATCCGAACAGGTCGCCGACCAGGTTCATGCCCTGCATAAGCGGGCCCTCGATGACTTCGATCGGGCGCGCGTAGGTCAGCCGCGCTTCCTCGGTATCGGCGACGATGTCGGCATCGATCCCCTTGACCAAGGCATGCGCCAGCCGTTCGCGGACCGGCCAGCCGCGCCACTCGGCGGCCTGTTTCTCGGCCACCGCGTCGGTCCCGCGGAAGCGTTCGGCGAGCGTGATAAGGTTTTCGGTGGCGTCGTCGTGGCGGTCGAAGATCACCGCGTCGCAGGCGGCACGAAGCTCGGGTTCGATCTGATCGTAAACGTCGAGCTGCCCGGCGTTGACGATCGCCATGTCGAGTCCGGCCGGGATCGCATGATAAAGGAACACGCTGTGCATCGCACGGCGCACGGGTTCATTGCCGCGGAACGAGAAAGACAGGTTCGACAGCCCGCCCGAGATATGGGCGTGGGGACAGCGGACGCGAATCTCGCGGCATGCCTCGATAAAGTCGATCGCGTAGCGGCGATGCTCGTCGATCCCCGTCGCGATGGCGAAGATGTTGGGATCGAAGATGATATCCTCGGGCGGGAATCCGCTCGCGACGAGCAAATCGTAGGCGCGCCCACAAATCTCGACCTTGCGCTCCTTGGTGTCGGCCTGCCCGATCTCGTCGAACGCCATGACGACCACCGCAGCGCCGTAGCTACGGACTTTCGCGGCTACTTCCAGGAAGGCGGCTTCGCCCTCCTTCATGCTGATCGAATTGACGATCGGCTTGCCCGAGACGCATTTCAGTCCGGCCTCGATCACGCTCCATTTCGATGAGTCGATCATCACCGGCACGCGCGCGATATCGGGCTCGGCGGCGAGCCGTTTCAAATAGGTCGCCATCGCCAGTTCGCCATCGAGCAGCGCCTCGTCCATGTTGACGTCGATGATCTGCGCGCCCGCTTCGACCTGATCGAGCGCAACCGCGACCGCGGCGTCATAGTCGCCGGCGAGGATCAATTTTTTGAACTTGGCCGAGCCGGTGACATTGGTCCGCTCGCCGATGTTGACGAAGCGCGCCGCGCTTACACGAGTGGGGGCGGCCCCATCCTGATCGGTCATGCGGCGAGGATCATCGGTTCAAGCCCGGCGAGCACGGTATGGGTCGGCGCGGCGGGGATGGCGCGCGGCGCAACGTCCGAGGACGCGCGGGCGATCGCGGCGATATGATCGGGGGTGGTGCCGCAGCAACCGCCGACGATATTGACCAGTCCGTCGGCGAACCATTCGGCAACCTGGGCCGCGGTGTGCTCGGCGGCTTCGTCATATTCGCCAAGATCGTTGGGCAGCCCGGCGTTGGGATAGGCCATCACCAGTGTTTCCGCAGTCGCCGAGAGCGCGGCGAGGTGCGGGCGAAGCTGGCCCGCGCCGAACGAGCAATTGAGTCCGATGGTTAGCGGACGGGCATGGCGGACGCTCGCCCAAAAGGCTTCGACGGTGTGTCCCGACAGGTTGCGGCCGCTGAGATCGGTCAACGTCATCGAGATCATCATCGGTAGCTCGCGGCCGAGCGCCCGTTCCGCCTCTAGCGCCGCCATGATCGCAGCCTTGCAATTGAGCGTATCGAACACCGTCTCGATCAGGATCGCATCGACCCCGCCTTCGACCAAGGCATCAATCTGCTCGCGATAGACCGATTTGACCTCGTCGAAATCGACCTCGCGAAAACCGGGGTCGTTGACGTCGGGGGATAGTGACAAGGTCTTGTTGGTCGGCCCGACGGCGCCCACGATCCAGCGCTGCTTGCCATCGGCGGCGGTTGCTTCGTCGATCACCCCGCGGATGATCGCGGCAGCGGCGCGGTTGATGTCGCCGACAAGATGCTCGCAGCCGTAATCGGACTGGCTGATGCGCGTCGCGTTGAAGCTGTTGGTGGCGAGAATGTCGGCCCCAGCCGCGACAAAGCGCCGCGCAATCCCGGCGACAATCTCGGGCCGGGTAAGATTGAGCAGGTCGTTATTGCCCTTCTGGTCGTGGTTGAGCGACAGCTCGCCGCGATAATCGGCTTCATGGAGTCGCTCGGCCTGAATTTGCGTGCCGTAGGCGCCGTCCTTGATCAGGAC
The DNA here is from genome assembly GCA_030855425.1 of Pseudomonadota bacterium. The sequence continues at coordinate 11,738 of JALYRH010000027.1, read as the reverse complement.
GCGCTTGGCGGCGGCGGCACGGATATCGTTCGAAACGGTCACGCGCGGACTCCGAGCAAATGGCAGATAGCGTAGGCAAGCTCGGCGCGATTGAGCGTGTAGAAGTGGAACTGACGCACCCCGCCGGCGTAAAGCTGGCCGCACATTTCGCCCGCGATCGTCGCCGCGACGAGGTGGCGCGCGGCGGGCAAATCATCAAGCCCTTCGAACAAGCGGTCCATCCATTCGGGGATGGCGGCACCGCATTGCCCCGCGAACTTGCGCGTCTGCGCGACGTTCGACACCGGCAGGATCCCGGGGACGATCTCGATATCGACCCCGCGCGCGGCGACACGGTCGCGAAAGCGGAAGAAATTGTCCGCCGAGAAAAAGAATTGGCTGATCGCGCGGTCGGCGCCGGCATCGATCTTGGCGATAAGGTTATCGAGGTCGCTGTCCGGGCACTCGCTGTCAGGATGGACCTCGGGGTATGCCGCAACCGAAATTTCGAAAGGCGCGACTTTCTTCAGCCCGGCAACCAGCTCGGCCGCATTGGCATAACCTTCGGCGTGCGGCGCATACGGCTCGCCGGGTTCGGGCGGATCGCCGCGCAACGCGACGATGTGGCGAACGCCGCAGTCCCAATAGCTGCGCGCGATATCGTCGATCTCGCCGCGGCTGGCGCCGACGCAGGTCAGGTGCGCGGCGGGAGCCAACGCCGTTTCGCGCACCAGCCGCTCAACCGTCGCGTGGGTCCGTTCGCGGGTCGACCCGCCGGCGCCATAAGTCACCGACACAAAGCGAGGCCTCAGCGGGGCCAGCGTCTCGATCGAGTGCCACAATGTCTCGGCCATCTTGTCCGACTTGGGCGGGAAGAATTCGAAGCTCACTTCGATGTCACCGCGCGGGGCGGCAAACAGTGGCGCATGATGACCAAGCTCAGTCGGATTGTCGCGATTCATGCCGCCCTCCGCACCCGCTGGCGGCCGTCAGATTTGCGCGCGAGCCATAACGACACAGTCAGTTCGCCGCCTCCCAGATGCTCGCTGCGTTCGGAGGTCAATCCTGCGCCCTCAAGCCACGCACTCATCGCCGGGTCGGCAAACCCAAGCCGCGCATGGGCGTCGCTCTCGCGCAATTCCTCGCGATCATGCGGGGCGAAGTCGACGATCAGCAAACGGCCGCCGGGACCGAGCAGGCGCGCAGCTTCGGCAATCGCGTGCGCCGGCGCCTGCGCATAATGGAGCACCTGATGGAGAATGACGACGTCGGCCGATCCATCGTCGAGCGGTAGGGCATACATGTCGCCCTGCCGAAGGCTCGCCGCGCGCAACCCGCTCGCCTCCAGCTTGACACGCGCCAGGCGAAGCATTTCCGACGAGCGGTCGATCCCGATCGCGCTGTCGGCACGCGGGCCGAACAGTTCGATCATTCGCCCGGTGCCGGTACCAATGTCGACCAGCCGGCCGATTGGCTCGGCGCCAAGCACGGCGTCGATCGCCTGTTCGACTTCGCTCTCGGCGACGTGGAGCGAGCGGATGCCGTCCCATGTTTCGGCATGGAGCGCGAAATAGCGTGCCGCTGCCTCGGCGCGGTCGGCGCGGACCGCCTCGAGCCGCGCAACATCGGTGGCGAATTGCCCCCGTCCTGCGGCGCCGCCCCAGCGATCGACGGCATCGAACAGCGGCGCCGCGCGATCGGCATCGCTGAGCATGAGGAACACCCAGCTGCCTTCCTTGCGTCGCACGACCAGACCGGCATCAGCGAGGATGCGCACGTGGCGCGACACCCGCGGCTGGCTTTGACCAAGCATCTGCGCCACTTCGCCGACCGACAATTCCATTGAGCGCAACAGTGCCAGAATGCGCAGCCGACTGGGATCAGCGAGCGCCTGAAAAAGCACGGAAAGCGGGGCGAGCGTCAACATCAAACAAACATATAAAGATATCTTTATATGGGTCAATCAAAGCAGGACGCGACGGCTTGTCTTTTTTTTGCCGCAAATGGCGATTGCGCGACGCTGACAGGTCCACTAATGCCGCGCGCTGGCCTGACCGAATTTCCGGACAGGCCGAGCTTGGCGCCGCTGAACCTTTGGGGAGGGGGCGTGTCATGCAAGGAATGGAACGATCATGAAGAAAGTTGCACTGACCGTTGCGGTCCTCGCGCTCGGCCTGGCCGCGTGCGAATCGAACACTGCCGATGCCGTCGACAATACTGCGGTCGAGAATGCCGTCGAAGCCGACGCCATGGCGGCCGACGATTCGGTCGACAATGCGCTCGACGCCGCCGGCAATGCGGTTGAGAACACCGGCGATGCCCTTGCGAACACTGGCGATGCGATCGAAAATAGCGCCGAGGCGACCGATAACGCCGTCGCCAACGAAGTGAACACTGCGCGATAAGCGCGTCAGTTTCAAACGATCGAGGGTCGTCCGCCTTGCGCGGGCGGCCCTTTTTCGTGACACTAAGCGATGCGCTGCGCCCTCCCCTTGCTCCTGATGCTCGCCGCCTGCCGCGACGAACGCCCGCCTGCCCCGACCGCGGAAGAGAGTGTGCGGCTTGATGACGCCGATGCGCTGCTCGACAATCTCGCCGCCAAGGAAGAAGGGCCGGCGGATCGCTCCGCCAGCCCTTCCAACAGCTCGGATTGAACGTCGGACTAGAAGTCCATGCCGCCCATGCCGCCCATGCCGCCCATGCCGCCGCCCGGCATCCCGCCGCCCATCGCCGGCTTGTCATCGGGGACATCCGAGATGGTCGCTTCGGTCGTGATCAGCAGGCCGGCGACCGAGGCCGCGTCCTGCAGCGCGATCCGGACGACCTTGGTTGGATCGACCACGCCCGCGGCGACCAGATTCTCGTACGTCTCGGTCGCGGCGTTGAAGCCCTGCGTTTCGTCGCCTTCGCGTAGCAGATTGCCCGCGACCACGGCGCCGTCGACGCCCGCATTCTGGGCGATCTGGCGAAGCGGGGTTTCGATCGCCTTGCGGATGATGTCGATCCCGCGGGTCTGGTCGTCATTGGCGCCCTTGAGGCCGTCGAGCGACTTGATCGCATAGAGCAGCGCAGTGCCGCCGCCGGGGACAATGCCTTCTTCGACCGCAGCGCGCGTGGCGTGGAGCGCATCGTCGACGCGGTCCTTGCGCTCCTTGACTTCGACTTCGGAGGCACCGCCGACCTTGATCACGGCAACGCCGCCGGCGAGCTTGGCAAGACGCTCCTGGAGCTTCTCCTTGTCATAGTCGCTGGTGGTGTTCTCGATCTGCTGACGGATCGCGCCGGTGCGGGCGACGACGGCTTCGTGACCACCCGCGCCATCAATGATGGTCGTGTTGTCCTTGTCGATCGTCACGCGCTTGGCGGTGCCGAGCATCGCGACGGTGACGTTTTCAAGCTTGATGCCGAGGTCTTCGGAAATCATCTCGCCGCCGCTGAGGATGGCGATATCCTCGAGCATCGCCTTGCGGCGATCGCCGAAACCGGGGGCCTTGACCGCGGCGACCTTGAGGCCACCACGCAGCTTGTTGACGACCAGCGTGGCCAGAGCCTCACCCTCGATATCCTCGGCGATGATCAGCAGCGGGCGACCCGACTGGACCACGGCTTCGAGGATCGGCAGCATCGCCTGGAGATTGCTGAGCTTCTTCTCGTGGATCAGGATGTAAGGGTCGTTGAGCTCGACCGACATCTTTTCCGGATTGGTGATGAAGTAAGGCGAAAGGTAGCCGCGGTCAAATTGCATGCCTTCGACGACGTCGAGTTCAAACTCGAGTCCCTTGGCTTCCTCGACGGTGATGACGCCTTCCTTGCCGACCTTTTCCATCGCCTCGGCGATCTTTTCGCCGATTTCCTTGTCACCGTTGGACGAGATGATCCCGACCTGGGCGATTTCCTGAGTTCCGGAAACCGGCTTCGAGCGACCCTTGAGATCCTCGACGACCTTGATCACGGCGAGATCGATGCCGCGCTTGAGGTCCATCGGGTTCATGCCCGCCGCAACCGACTTCATGCCTTCGCGAACGATCGCCTGGGCGAGCACGGTCGCGGTGGTGGTGCCGTCGCCCGCCAGATCGTTGGTCTTGGAGGCGACTTCGCGCAGCATCTGCGCGCCCATATTCTCGAACTTGTCCTTGAGTTCGATTTCCTTGGCGACAGTGACGCCGTCCTTGGTGATGCGCGGCGCACCATAGCTCTTGTCGATCACGACGTTGCGGCCCTTGGGACCCAAGGTCACCTTGACCGCATCGGCAAGGATGTCGACGCCGCGCAGGATGCGCTCACGCGCGTCGCGGCCGAATTTCACGTCTTTGGCTGCCATCTGGCTACCCTTTCAAATGGTTTGAATGTTCACGAATGTTCACACTGACGATGGCGCCGCGTGAACCGTCCAAGGTCAGCCGATAATCCCGAGGATATCGCTTTCCTTCATGATGATGAGGTCTTCGCCATCGACCTTGACCTCGGTGCCCGACCATTTGCCGAACAGGATCTTGTCGCCGGCCTTGACGTCGAGCGGAGTGATGGTGCCGTCTTCGGCGCGGGTACCGGTGCCGATCGAGACGACTTCGCCTTCCTGCGGCTTTTCCTTGGCGTTGTCGGGAATGATGATCCCGCCGGCGGTCTTTTCCTCGGCCTCGATCCGGCGGACGAGAACACGATCGTGAAGCGGCCTGAATGACATGGTGTTAGCCCCTTGAGCTTCGTTGCGGTTAAACTGGCACTCGCGCATTCGGAGTGCCAGCGACGCTCAGCATATGGGTCGGCCGTTCCTATTCGTCAACGGGCGCAGCGTGCCTTCGAAAAGGTTTATTCGCAGTGAGGGCAAGTACCGCGAAGGCTTGGCATTATTGCGAAAGTGCGCAATGCTTGAACCTCGTTTAACTGTCGAAGGCATTGGTTTATATGAGTAAATATTTAATCGCCGGGACCTTGGCAGTTGCCCTCGCCGGGTGCGGAACGGTGACGCCGCCGCCACCGCCGCGGATTGTCCAAGCTCCGCCAGTGGTGGTGATCGACAATCCGTTGACCGTAGCCGCGAGGCGCGAGGCGCTGGCGACTTTCGGTGACAAACGGTTGAAACCAGGCGAGTTCGCCTGGGTATCCGCCGCCGCGATGCCAAAGTCCGGCGTGACCTCGGTCCTGATCAGCATGCGGCAACAGATGGGATATGTGTTCCGCGGCGGGAAGTTGGTGGCAATTACGACGGTGTCGACCGGGACCAAGGATCATCCGACCGATCCGGGCGCTTGGCCGATCACCGCCAAGAAAAAATTCCACCGTTCGAACAAATATAGCAATGCGCCGATGCCGCATATGCAGCGGCTCGATAAATGGGGACGCGCGCTCCACGGCGGGGTGGTGCCGGGTTATCCGGCGAGCCATGGTTGCATCCGCTTGCCGCCGCTGCTCGCCAAGCGCCTGTTCGACCTGACCAAGGTCGGCGACGTGGTCAACATCGAGACGTGATCAAGCGCGGCATCGGCGAACCGAATCCATTCTGAAGCGGAAATGCTTTTGAAAACAGGGGTGGTTTGGACAGCCGATGCGGACTGAGGGTGAAAGAAGAACTTCCGGCTTCAATTCAGGTCTGGCGGTAACGGATCGTTAACCGAAACAATTAAATAATGCTGTGGCCGACGCGGTGAGTGGCGGCGAGTTAAGCGTTCTGCCGGTTTTTCCAATTGCCGAAGGATCAAACGCAATGACCATATATTCACCGATCGCCAGCACCGACCGCACCACCGATCCGGTCACATGTGTTCACGAGTTGCTCGCGGTCGCGCTCGATCTCGCCGATACGTTGGCGTTGCCCGGCGCGATCGGAGCGCACCTCGACCATGCCCTCATTCTGTTGCATCGCTACGCCGGAACCGCGTCACCGGCGCTGCTCGACGCCTGACCCTGCCCGGGCAGCCGCGGGACGAGCCCGATCGATCCGCGGCGAGTCCACCGCCAAACCATCAGCACCGCGACGATCGCGAGGCCAAGCGCGAGGCCAGTCCAGATGCCAACCCCTCCCCAACCGGCGCTGAAGGCGAGCCACACCCCAACTCCGATCCCGACCAGCCAATAGCCGATGAAGGTGAAGATCATCGGCACGCGGGTGTCGTGAAGCCCGCGCAATATGCCCGCGCCGACGACTTGGGCGCCATCGACGATCTGGAATATGGCGGCGACCCCAAGGAACGACACCGCCAGAGCGATGACGTTGGCGTTGGCCGCGCCATCCTCCAGGAACAGGGTGATCAATGGCCGTGGGATGGCCCAGATAATCAGCGCCATCAACGCCATGAAGCCGGTGCCCATGGCCCACGCACTCCATCCGGCGCGCGCAATGCCGGCACGGTCGCCGCGCCCGAGCGCGAGCCCGACGCGGACGGTCGCCGCCTGCGCCATTCCCCACGGCACCATGAACGACAGCGCCGCGATCTGCAGCGCGACGGCGTGCGCGGCAACCGCGTCGACGCTGATCAACCCCATCAGATAGGCGGCGGCGCTGAACACTCCGCCTTCAAACCCCATCGCGAGTCCGATCGGCAGCCCGAGCAACCACAAGCGGCGGTAACGCGGCCAGTCGGCGCGCCACCAGCGCCCGAACAGGTGGAAGCGCCGGAACTGGCGGTCGGTCATGATCACCGTGGCAAGTGCGACCATCAACAAAGTCCACACGATCGAGCTTGCCAGCCCGCCGCCGAACAGCCCCATTGCAGGGAAACCGAGACGACCGAAGATCATCGCCCAGCCAAGTCCGGCGTTGAGGACAATTCCCACGAGGCTGATCACCAGCACCCAGCCGGGGCGTTCGAGCGCCGAGACAAAGTTGCGCATTGCCTGAAAGGCGAGGAACGGCAGCATTGACCACATGTAACCGCGCAGGAACACGCCCGCACCGCGCGCCAGCCCGGGGTCCTGGCCGAGGCCGACGATGATCGGGTCCGCATACCACAGGATCAGCCACACCGGCGGAGTGACGGTGGCGATCATCCACAGCGACTGGCGAAAAGTGCGGCGAACATCGCGAACATTGCTCGACCGCTGGCCGAGCGCGGTGGCGATCATCGGTGACGAAGCGGTCACCAGCCCGAGGCAGATCAGGCTCAACGCGAAATTCAAATTGAGCCCGAGCGCCGAGGCCGCGAGCGGACGCGCGCCAAGCCGCCCCATCAGCAGCACGTCGGTCGCCTGGATCAGCGCCATCGTCAGATTGGCAAGGATCAGCGGCCATGCGAGTGACAGCGTTGCGCGCAGTTCGGTGCGGAGCGGGGCGGACAGCATCGGAGCGCGATAGCGGGGGGTTGGGCGCTACGCCACCTTGAGCAGGCGCCTGGCAACTTAGCTCCACTTCGGCTCCGACTTGACGGTAGGTCCCGCGTGAGGTGAGGCGGGGCCACGGCTTCGCGGCGACAGAGTCTCCCCTTTGTCGAATTCGCCTGTCGCCGCCTCCTGCCCTCCGCTACTCCCCCTTCAAAGGAGCATTTCGATGCGGTTCGTTCGTGCGATCTGGAAGTTGTTGGTTGGGGTCAAGGACGCTCTCGTCCTGGTCGCGATGCTGTTGTTCTTCGGGCTGCTGTGGGCCGCGCTTAGCGCTGGGCCTCAGCCGATCGGCGACGGCGTGCTGCTGGTCGAACTCGATGGGACATTGGTCGAGCAGCCGGCGCGGCAATCGGCATCGAGCCTGATCGCGGGCGGATCGAGCCTGTCGCGCGAACACCGTTTGCGAGACGTCGTCGCGGCGGTCGACGCCGCGGCCAAGGACGACCGGGTGAAGGCGGTCGCGCTTGACCTCGAACGCTTCGTTGGCGGCGGGCAGAGCGCAATCGCGACGCTCGGCGAGGCGCTCGACCGGGCGCGGCGGGCGGGCAAGCCGGTGCTGGCCTATGCCACCGGCTACACCGACGACAGCTACCAACTGGCGGCGCATGCGTCCGAAGTGTGGATGAACCCACTGGGCGCGGTGGCGATCGCCGGGCCGGGCGGGAACAACCTCTATTTCAAGGGGTTGCTCGACAAGCTCGGGGTGACCGCCAACGTCTATCGCGTCGGTACCCACAAGGCCGCGATCGAGCCCTACACGCGAACCGACATGTCGCCCGAGGCGCGCGCCAATGCGCAGGCGCTGGCCAGCGCGATGCTCGAGACCTGGCGCGACGACGTCCGCCGCGCGCGGCCTGCTGCGGGGACCTCGATCGACGCCTATCTGCGCGATCCGGTGGCGGTAATCCGCGCCGCCGGGGGCGACTTCGCGCGCGCCGCGTTGGCCAGCAAGCTGATCGACCGCGCCGGCGAGCGCCACGCATTCAATGCGCGACTGACCGAGCTTGGCGGCAAGGCCGACGACAAACGGGACCCTTATCGCCAGATCAAGATGGCCGACTATGTCCGCGCCCTCGACCCGGGTAGCGCGGGCGGGCCAATCGGGGTGGTGACCGTCGCCGGCACGATCGTCGACGGTGAGGCGGGGCCGGGCACCGCCGGCGGCGACAGCATCGCCAAGTTGATCGACGAGGGTGTCGCGGGTGGCAAATTGAAGGCGCTGGTAGTGCGGATCGACAGCCCCGGCGGGTCGGTGATGGCGTCCGAGGTGATCCGTGCCGCGATCGTGAACGCGAAGGCCAAGGGACTTCCGGTGGTGGCGTCGATGGGCAATGTCGCAGCCTCGGGCGGCTATTGGGTGGCGACGCCGGCCGACGCGATCTTCGCCGAGCCGTCGACCATCACCGGGTCGATCGGAGTGTTCGGGATCTTGCCCAGCTTCCAGGGCAGCATGGCCAAGCTGGGGTTGAACGCCGAAGGCGTCAAGACGACGCCGCTGTCGGGCGAACCCGATTTGCTCAACGGACCGTCCCCCGCCGCCGGGGCGCTGATCCAGGCCGGGGTCGAGAGCATCTATCAGCGCTTCCTGCGCCTCGTCGCGGCATCGCGCGGCAAGAGCCTGGCCGAGGTCGACCGCCTTGCCCAGGGCCGGGTGTGGGACGGCGGGACCGCGCGGCAGCTCGGGCTGGTCGACCAGTTCGGCGGGTTGGACGAGGCCATCGCCAAAGCGGCAGCGCTCGCCAAGAGCGACGATGTGAGCGTCACCTACCTCGATCAGAGCCCGAGTTTCGAGGACCGGCTGGTCGAGATGCTCGCCGGCGGCGGCGAGGCTGAAACCGCGCCTGGCGACGCCTTTGCGGCACTCGCCCCGGCGCCGACCGAATTGCTCGCGCGGGTCGTCGGCGAAGTCACGGCGATCATGACCGGGCCGAGCATCCAGGTGCGCTGCATCGAGTGCCCGCCGGGCGCGGTGGCCTCGCCCGGCCCGCAGGCGCTGCGCTGGTGGAGACTGCTTAGCGCGGCTTGATCCGCGATCCCTTGCGGGTCGCGAGCGGCAACAGGACGAGTGCCATCAGGGTCATCACCACCGCGAGCAACGAGAACATCACCACCCACGGGTTGTTGGTCTGCTTGCGGCCTTGCAAGTCCATGATGTGGAGCCCCCACATGAAATCGTAGACCCGCCAGAAGCGAGTGCGCCGCGCGACCACCTCACCCGACCCGGCGTCGACATAGAAAAGTGTTCCGTCGGTCATCCGCACCTGCCACGTGTCGAGCGGGCGGTTGAGATCGATCGGGGGGGCAGCGGAATTGACCCGGTTGACGGCGGCGACGCGCGCCTTGCCGGTGTAGCGCGCCATGATCTCGTGCTGCGCCTCGGCGGCGCCGAGCAGGCCTAGCAACTGCCCGGTGGCGGGGTCGGCGAGGCGGCTGCGTTGGGGCTTGCCCGCGAGGCGGATGACCCAGCGCGGCCCCGCGGCGCGCGGCTCGAGTGTCAGGCGGGTGACGGGGAGGCCCGCGAGCGACGGCGCGACCACGGGCGCGGCGAGCGACAAAGGCGCGGGGTCGCGCAGCAAGGCGGTGCCGCGCACCTCCTCGATCGGGCGAGCCACCATGACAAACCCCGACACGGTCCAGAACAGCATCGGCACCGCCACCAGCCACCCCAGCCACATGTGCCAGCGGCGCAAGCTTCCGCGAATAGTCATGATCTTCCCCCGGTTCACGCGCTCGATCGAAGTGCCCCCGAGTGGTGTCCAGTCACGCGGTCCGATTCGGCGAGCCTTGGCTAACCGAACGGAACACGAACGTCATGATCAATTTATGACTAGGGTTAAATTTACTTCGCGGCCAGTTTCGCGATACTAAATGTGAATTGGCTTGCCCTGCACCGCCATCGCCGCTTCCTTGAGCGCTTCGGCGTGGGTCGGGTGCGCGTGGCAGGTGTAGGCGATGTCTTCGGAAGTGGCGCCGAACTCCATCGCGATGACAGCCTCGGCAATCAACGTCCCGGCCAGGCTGGAGATGATCCACACCCCGAGCACGCGGTCGTTCTTGGCGTCGGCAATCACCTTGACGAACCCGTCGGTGTCGCGATTGGTCTTGGCGCGGCTGTTGGCCATGAACGGAAATTTGCCGACCTTGATGGCATGGCCAGCCTGCTTGGCCTGCCCCTCGGACAGCCCGACACCGGCGATCTCGGGATGGGTGTAGACCACCGACGGGATCAGCGCATGGTTCACGATCCCGGTCTGCCCGGCAATATTCTCGGCCGCGGCAAGTCCTTCGTCCTCGGCCTTGTGGGCGAGCATCGGGCCGGGGATGACATCGCCAATCGCCCAGATCGACGGAACCGCAGTGCGGAAGTCGTGGTCGGTGTCGACTTGACCGCGGTCGTTGAGCGCGAGCCCGACCGTTTCGAGCCCGAGGCCATCGACGTTGGGGCGGCGGCCGATCGCGACCAGTACCGCATCGGCCTCGATCGTCGATGCCTCGCCGCCGTTGGCCGGTTCGACCGTCAGCGTCGCCTTGACGCCGTCGACGCTCGCGCCGGTGACCTTGGTCCCGGTCATCAGCGTGAAGCCCTGCTTCTTGAAGATCTTGGCGCTTTCCTTGCGCACTTCCTCGTCCATGCCCGGCAGGATCTGGTCGAGATATTCGACCACGGTAACCTTCGCGCCGAGCCGCAGCCAGACGCTGCCGAGCTCGAGACCGATCACCCCACCGCCGATGACGACCAGATGATCGGGGACCTTGGCCAGCGTGAGCGCGCCGGTAGAGTCAACAATCACCCCGCCGTCATTGTCGACTTCAACCCCGGTCAGCGGAGTGACCGACGAGCCAGTGGCAATCATGATGTTCTTCGCGGTGACGACGCGGTCACCGACCTTGACCGAATTTGGCGTTTCGAACGCGGCATAGCCCTTGAGCCAGTCGACCTTATTCTTCTTGAACAGAAATTCGATCCCGCCGGTGAGTTCGGTCACCGCTTTGGCTTTCTCGGCGTGCATCTGGTCGAGGTTGAGCGAGGCGCCTTGAATGTCGATCCCGAACTTGGCGAGGCTTCCCGACTTGGCTTCGGCATAGAGTTCCGAGGCGTGGAGCAAAGCCTTGGACGGAATGCAGCCGACGTTGAGGCAAGTCCCGCCCAGAGTCGCGCGGCCTTCGGCGCACGCGGTCTTGAGCCCGAGCTGCGCGGCGCGGATCGCGGCGACATAGCCGCCGGGTCCGGCGCCGATCACGATCAGGTCATAGTCGTACGTCACGTCAGCCATATTGAAGGTCCTTTTGCGTCCCACCGGCGAAGGCTGGGTCCATGTCCGTGAAATGGGCACCAGCCTTCGCCGGGGCGACGGTCATTACAAATCGATCAGCAGGCGGGTGGGGTCCTCGATCGCTTCCTTGACCCGGACGAGGAAGGTGACCGCCTCGCGCCCGTCGAT
>JALYRH010000026.1 GCA_030855425.1 Pseudomonadota bacterium | reverse complement strand
GGGCGGCACCGCAACGCCTCGCCCCGCGGCGAGAATCCGTCCGTCGCGCATCACCACGGTCGCATCGGGTATCGGCTCGCCGCCATCGCCCAGCGCCAGCGTGACATTGGTGACCGCGACCGTCTGCGCGAATGCGGGGGCAGCCATCAAGGCGAAGGCCAAACTAATTCCCGACGTAAGGCGCTTCATTTCACGTCTCCGTCACCCGGTTGGCCCAATTCGAAGTCGCTCACCGGGCGGCGGCGCGGGTCGGCGCTGTCGTACATCATGGCGCCATCGATCCAGACCTTCTCGGGGCGCGAATAGACGCTGAATGGGTCACCGTTCCACAACACGACATCGGCCATCTTGCCGACCGCGAGGCTGCCCGTGCGATCATAGATGCCGAGCGATTTGGCGGGGTTGGCGCTCAGCCATTTCCACGCCTGGGCATCGGTCATCTGCAAGCCTGCGCGGCGCCCGTAAGCAAGCGCCTTGGCGGCTTCCTGGTTCAATCGCTGGATGCCGTTCGGATCGTCCGAATGGACGATCGCGCACGCCCCGGCGCGTTCGACGAAGGCGATATTCTCCTGAATGCCGTCGAAGGCTTCCATCTTGAAGCCGTACCAGTCGGCCCACATCGCCGAACAAATGCCGTTCTCGCGCAGCAGGTCGGCGATCTTGTAGCTCTCCGCCGCATGCTGGAAACTGGCGATCTTGTAGCCCATTTCCTTGGCGACATCGATCATCTGCGCCATTTCGTCAGCGCGATAGCAATGGTTGTGGATCAATATCTGGCCGTCGAGCACCCCACGCAGCGTATCCATCGCCAGGTCGCGCGCGGGAACCTCGCCCCCGTCGCTTTCATACCCTTCCCACTTGCGCTTGTAATCGATCGCTTTCAGCCACGTCGCGCGCGTCGTCGCAATATTGCCCATCCGCGTCGAGGGGCCGCTCTTCGAACCATAGACACGCTTGGGATTCTCGCCGCATGCCATCTTGAGGCCGTATGGCGCGCCCGGGAACTTCATCCCCTGCGTGGTTCGCGCATAGACGTTCTTGAGCACCACCGATCGCCCGCCGAACAGGTTCGCTGATCCGGGCAGGATCTGAAGCGTGGTAATTCCGCCATTGGCCAAGGCGCGGCTGAAACCCGGATCCTGGGGCCAGACGCTATGTTCGGCCCATACGTCGGCACGTGCCGGGTCGGTCGCTTCATTGCCATCCGAATGCGCCTGGACACCCGGGCTGGGATAATTGCCGAGGTGGCTGTGGACGTCGATGATTCCGGGGGTGACGAACTTCCCCGTCCCGTCGATCACCACCGCGTCGGCGGGCACCGCGATCGCATTGCTCGCCCCGACCGCCGCGACCAGGCCGTCGCGCAGCAGCACGACGCCTTGCTCAATCCGCCCGCCCTCGCCGTCATAAACGGTCGCGCCGCGGATCAGCGTCGTCGCCCCCGGATAACGTGCGTAGGTCGACGGAAACGGATTGGCGTTGATCCGGATCGACCCTGGTTTCGTCGCCGTTGCGCAGCCTGCAAGCAGGACCGCGCTCAGGCTTAGCGCAATTCCCCCCCGCAGCATCAGCTGTTCATCGGCCGCGAATTGGGATCGGTCTCGCGCTCGGGATGCATGCCCGCTGCCTGCGGCTCGGCCAGCTCGGCTCGCCCCGCGAGATCGTCGTCTTCCTCAAGCGTATCGAGATGCATCAGTTTCTTGACGAACGGCGACACCAGCAACACCAGGACAGCAACTCCAATCGTGATCCAGCCGATCTTCGAATAGATTTCGAGCGTGGCTTGCTTGCTCATCTCGCCGCCCTCGCCGCCGGTCGCCTCGCCGATCTTGCCGGCAACGAAATTGCCGACCGCGGTCATGTAGAACCACGCGCCCATGATCAGCGACGCCATGAACTTGGGCGCCAGCCGGTTCATCGCGCTGAGCCCGACCGGGCTAAGACACAGCTCGCCGGTGGTGTGCAGCAAGTAGAGCAGGAAGACGAACAGGACCGGAGTAGCAACCGCTGGCCCGACCGAATTGGCACCCCACACGAACACCAGGAAGCCGAGCCCGACCTGCGCCAGCGCCAGCCCGAATTTCGCCGGAGCGGACGGCTCCATGCCGCGCTTGCCGAGCGTCACCCACAGTCCCGCGAACAGCGGTGCGAGGAGGATGATGTAAATCGGGTTGATCGACTGGAAGATCGATGCCGGAACCCCGGCGCGATCGACATAACGGTCGGTGTAGAGGTTGAAACTGCCGCCGGCCTGCTCGAACAGTCCCCAGAACAAGGGGTTGAGCGCGATCAGGAACAGGATCGCGAAAATGCGATCGCGGGCGTGCTTGTCGAGCTTGAACGCTTCGTAGATGACATAACCGAGCAGCCCCAGGCCCGAGACGATCAGCAAATTCTGGATCACACCTTGATACTGGACCAGCGCCCAGATCACCGCGACCGCGGCAAAGCCGACCGCGTAGAGCGTCATCTCGGTGCCCTTGGCGAGCGGCTTGGGAGCCTCGCCGCTGCCGCGCAGCGCCTTCTTGCCGAGCACGAACACGACCAGTCCGGCGAGCATCCCGATTCCGGCGAGCCCGAAGCCATAACCCCAGCCGATCGTTTGGCCGAGATAGCCGACGAGGATCGTGCCGAGCGCGGCGCCGACGTTAATTCCCATGTAGAAGATGGTGTAGGCGCCATCGCGGCGAACGTCGGTGAGCTTGTAAAGCTGTCCGACCATCACCGAGATGTTGGCCTTGAGGAAACCCGAGCCGACGATGATGAACGCGAGCGCGGCCCAGAATACGTTGATCGTCGGATCATTCTGCCCGCCGACCCCCTCGACCGCCATCAGGCTGTGCCCGATCGCGAGCAGGACGCCGCCGAACAGCACCGCCTTGCGCTGGCCCAGATAGCGATCGGCGAGATAGCCGCCGAGCACGGGGGTGATATACACTAGGCTGGTGTAGGCGCCGTAGATCAGGGTCGACTTGCCGTCGCTGAATAGCCAATGCTGGGTGAGATAGAAAATCAATAGCGCGCGCATGCCGTAATAGGAGAAGCGCTCCCACATTTCGGCGAAGAACAGCATGTACAGCCCCTTGGGCTGGCCGAACGCCTCCTCCTTCTTGCTCAGCGCAATCGATGCGCCGATGGCGAGGAAGGCGGCGAGCACGACAAGCGAGATGACTGCAATCCAGTCCCCCTCGTTCCACGCGCCCATGTCTTTCATTGCGGTCACTATTTCACTCCCCGAGCTTACGTCGCTCTCATTGGCGATTAAGCGCCTAAGCTAGCGGCTAATTCGCTGATGTGAAGCCGATTGTTGCCGCGCCGCGCCCCGGCTAAGGCACCGAACATGCTCAACGACCTTTCCTCGACGCTCGCCCTGCTGGAAACCCGCCGCTCCGGCCGCCCGCGCGACATGATCGCCCCAGGGCCAAGCGACGTCCAGATCGAGCGCATTCTCGGCGTCGCCGCGCGTACGCCGGACCATGGCAAATTGTTTCCGTGGCGGTTCGTCACGGTCGCCCTCGATCAGCGCCAGGCGCTGGCCGACGTGCTCGCGCGCGCGCTTCCCGAACACGATCCCAAGGCGACCAGCGCGCACTTCGCCAAGGCGCTCGAATTCGCGCATCAGGCGCCGGCGCTGGTGGTGGTCGTCTCGTCACCGGTGGCGGACCACAAGATTTCGCTGTGGGAACAGCAGCTTTCGGCCGGCGCGGCATCGATGAACCTGCTCGTCGCCACCCATGCGATGGGCTTCGTCGGCGGCTGGCTGACCGGCTGGGCGGCTTATTCGGAAACGGTTCGCGCCGCCTTCTGCGCCCCCGGCGAACGGATCGTCGGATTTTTCTTTCTTGGCTCGCCGCGCCACGCGCTCGAGGAGCGACCGCGGGCTCCGCTGACCACGCTGGTGCGCCACTGGGGCCCGCCAAGCGCTTGATTTCATACCGCGCTGCTGTATTATGACAGCATGACGCTTCGCTCCAGTCACGACAAACCGGTTTACGTCCGCATTCGCGAAGTGATTGCCGACGCGATCCTCACCGGGCGCTTCACCGATGGTGATTCGCTGCCCTCGGTTCGCGCGCTCGCCGCCGACGAAGGCGCCAACCCGCTGACCGTCGCTAAGGCCTATCAAGGTTTTCAGGACGACGGGCTGATCGTCGTCAAGCGCGGGGTCGGGATGTTCGTCGCGCCCGGGGCGCGCGCCAAGCTGCGCAATAGCGAGCGCCACCGGTTCGTCACCACCGAATGGCCCGCGATCTGCGCGCGGATGAACCAGCTCGGGATCGACCCCGCACATTTGCTGTCGGGCGAACTCGCTTAATCCCATCATTGGGAGAAGCGGGCCATGCGGCACTCCATCGCCCATTTTGGAGTGGTGGGCAGCGCTCGCAATGGCGATTTATGCAAGCGCCGCGGCCGGTACCGCATAGAGCATCGCCGCCCCAGCTTCGGCCGCCGCCGCCAGCCCGCTTGCCTCGGGGACCACCGCGTTGAGAAAATAAGTTGCCGCCGCCTGGGTCCGCTGATCCGCTTCGGCCCCGCGCGCGACGCGCTCGACCAGCCACCCCGCGACCAGCACCGCCGTCATCGTCAGGAACGGATAACTCCCTGCCTGCCGGTCGTCGGGCGCCATGTCGCGCAGCGTCGCCGCAGCGACCTCGACCTGGTCACATAAAGCGATCAGCCGCGGATCCTGCGCGTCGGCGCGAACGTCCGCGATCAGCCCGTCGAACGCGAGCCCCCCGTCGAGCTCGAGCTTGCGCCCGACGAGGTCGGCTGCCTGGATGCCATTGGTGCCTTCGTAAATGGGCGCGATCCGCGCGTCGCGCAGATGCTGCGCCGCGCCAGTCTCCTCGATATAGCCCATCCCGCCATGGACCTGGATGCCCAGGCTGGCGACCTCGCAGCCGACATCGGTGCCCCACGCCTTGGCCAATGGGGTGAGCACTTCGGCGCGCGCCGCCGCCGCCGCGTCGCCGCTGTGCCCGCGGCCGAGCTGGTCGAACGCATAATAGATCAAGGCCCGCGACGCCGTGGTCAGCGCCCGCATCCGGAGCAGCATCCGCCGCACGTCGGGATGGTCGGCGATCGGCACCGGCAACCGGTTGCGCTGGCCCTGCTTGCGCTCGATCGCATAGGCGACCGCGCGCTGGGTCGCGCGCTCGGCGATGCCGACCCCCTGAAGCCCGACGTTGAGCCGCGCATTGTTCATCATCGTGAACATCGCGCGCATCCCGCCATTCTCGGGCCCGATCAGCCAGCCGGTCGCCCCGCCGCCCTCAAGACTACCGGCATCGCCATAGCTCATCACGCAGGTCGGCGAAGCATGGATGCCCATCTTATGCTCGATCCCGACGCACCGCAGGTCGTTGCGCGATCCGTCCGGCAGGATCTTGGGGACCAGAAACAGCGAAATCCCGCGCGTCCCCTCGGGGGCGCCCACCGTCCGCGCCAATACGAGATGGACGATCTGCTCGGTCAGGTCATGCTCGCCAAAAGTGATGAAAATCTTGGTCCCGCTGACCCGCCAGCTGCCGTCCTGATTGGGTTCGGCCTTCGTCTTGAGCGCACCGACGTCGCTCCCCGCCTGCGGCTCGGTCAGGTTCATCGTCGCGGGCCATTCGCCCGACACGATTTTCGGCAAATAATCGCGCTTCAATTCATCGGAGCCATGCGCCGAAAGCGCCTCGATCGCCCCCATCGACAGCATCGGGCACAATGCGAAGCCGAGGTTGGCAGCGTTCAAATTCTCCATCAGCGCCGCCGACAGCAACAGCGGCAGTCCCTGCCCGCCATGCTCGGCGGGCGCGGCGAGGCTCATCCACCCGCCCGCGACGAACTCGGCATAGGCAGCCTGATAGCCGTCGGGCATGGTCACGGTCCCATTGTCCCAGCGCGCGCCGACGCTATCGCCGATCCGGTCGAGCGGGGCGAACTCGCCTTCGGCAAAAGCCGCAGCGCCCTCGAGGATGGCATCGACGATGTCGCGATCCGGTTCCTCGCCCGCACCCGCCATTGCGGCGATCGCGTCGAGCAACAGGCGCTGGTCGCGGACGGGGGCGGCAAAGCTCATCGATCACTCCTTGGGAAGGCGGCGCGGCAGCGCTATAGCGGGCGCTTCATGGCGCTTCCACTCCCACCGTCGAAACCCACGCCGCGCGTCCTCCCACTGGGCGAGGCCGCGATTGCGGAGGCGGCGCGGCTGGTAATGATGGGAGTGCCGGTCGCGGTCCCGACCGAGACCGTCTACGGGCTTGCCGCCGACGCCACCAATTCGGCCGCGGTCGCGCGCATCTACGCCGCCAAGGGCCGGCCAAGTTTCAACCCATTGATCGTCCATGTCGCCGACCTTGGCGCGGCGATGGAATATGGCACGTTCGACGACGCCGCGCGCGCGCTTGCCGCGGCGCATTGGCCCGGACCGCTGACCTTGGTCGTGCCGTTGCGCGACGGCGCGGACATCGCCAGCCTCGTTACCGCCGGGCTGGCGAGCATCGCACTGCGCGTCCCCGCGCATCCCGCGATGCAGGCGCTGCTCAAGGCTTGCGGACGTCCACTCGCCGCGCCATCGGCCAACATGAGCGGGCGCATCAGCCCGACCCGCGCCACCCATGTCGTCGCCAGTCTCGGCGACCGCGTCGCGCTGATCATCGACGACGGCGCGACCGAGCGCGGGATCGAATCGACCATCGTCGCGGCGACCGGCGGCCCGCTCCGCCTGCTCCGCCGCGGCCCGGTCGAGGTTGCCGCCGCGCAGGTCACCGCCGCGACGATCGAAGCCCCCGGCCAACTCGCCAGTCACTACGCCCCCGCCAAGCCGCTCCGCCTCGACGCGATCGAGGCGCGCGACGGCGAGTTCCTGATCGGCTACGGGCCGGTCGGCGGCGACGTCACGCTCAGCTCCACCGGCAACCCGGTGGAAGCCGCCGCCCGCCTGTTCGACCTGCTCCACCTCGCCGACGCCAGCGCGCACCCCAGAATCGCGGTCTCCCCGATCCCCGGCGACGCCATCGCCGCCGCCATCCGCGACCGCCTCAAGCGCGCCGCCGCCCCGCGACCGTATTCAGACTGACGAGACGGCGGCCGACCAAACTATGCCTTATGGACGCTGCGGCGGCGCAGAATTGGCCACCCCAACAGCGAATAGCGCGGGCGCTGCCACCGCCGCCAGTGACAGCGGAACGTCCTCATCGACGAAGCCGGTCAGGGACGTTCCGATTGGCATCTTCGCGCTCTTGCCGGTCATGAAGAAGCCGGCCGGTAGGAATACCAATGCCGACACCGCGACCGCGCCAACTCCGCCCGACGACCCTTTGTCGTCGAACGTGCCCGACAGGCGGATCTGACGACCATTGACCGTCATCGAAACCATGCGCGCTGCAAGTCGACCCGATTTACCCCACATTCCCTTGTTGCGAGCTTCGGTGATTTCACCGACCGCTGGAGTTCCGGCGGGGACGACGGTGACGCCGTTGACGAGCAGCGGCGCGGCGGTCTCCATGCGGAAGATCTGACCAACGCGCAATTGCTTGCCGCCGGTCGTGAGTTCCTCCAGCAAGCGCAATTGCACCCGGGTCCCGGTGCGCAAGGTCGGGGTGCTGGTGCTCGACACCGACAACGGCACGGGCGCCAACGCCGTCGTCGTATTGACCTGGGCGAACGAAGCAGCCGGAGCGAGCAGCAGACCACACGCGATTAAACGATAAGACATATTTTCCCCCTGATAGATCCGCCAACACTGGATCTTCTAACCGTCAGTTATTGCAGAGGGATCGAACACGGGGTTACGATTTAGCGTTAATCGGCGATTGACGATCCTATCGCCGCATAACCGTGACATTCATAGAAAAAGCGTACGTTTGCCCTTCAGGCCACCGCGTTCTTCAGTCGCGCCTGATAACTCTTCCTGAACTTCTGCAGCTTGGGCGCGATCACCGCCTGGCAATACGGGTTGGCACCACCCTGCCGCGCGAAATAATCCTGGTGCGAATCTTCCGCCACATGCCATGGCGCATCGGGTTCGATCGTCGTCACCACGCGCCCGCCCTGCTCGGCGTTGGCGCGCGCGATCGCCGCCTCCGCTGCGTCGCGCTGTTCCTCGCTCTGCGGAAAGATCGCCGAGCGATATTGCGTGCCGACGTCGCCGCCCTGGCGGTTGAGCTGGGTCGCGTCGTGGGTGCCGAAAAAGATGTCGAGCAAATCGCCATAAGCGATGACATCATTGTCGAAGCGCAGCTTGACCGCCTCGGCATGGCCGGTGTTTCCGCCGCACACCTCGCGATAGGTCGGGTTGGTGGTCTGCCCGCCGATATAGCCGCTTTCGACCTGTTCGACGCCTGCGACGTCAAGATAGATCGCCTCGGTGCACCAGAAACATCCACCCGCAAGTATCGCCACTTCCTGGCTCATCGTTCCGTCTCCTTGTCGCTTGCAACAAAGATAGAAAGCCCGACCGTCCGATTAAAGGGCTAGTGCTTGAAGCTTGCCTTGAGCGCCGCGAGCTCGAGCCGTTTGCCGATCCATTCGGCGAGCTCCTCGAACTTGATCGGCTTGTCGAACACGATCCCCGCGCGGCGGTCGGAGAACCAGCGCACTTCGCCGCGGATCGGACGCAGGCTTTCGACCACGACAATGACTTGCCGGCCCAGGCAATATTCCTCGATCGGCTCGACCTTGAGCCCGCCGAGCGAGATATCGTGGACGTCGACCGTATAATAGGTTTTGCCGAGCTTGAGCGTTGCCTTGCAGTCGACCTCGAGCCGCGGCGGGCGCGCGCGAAAGCCGTGGCGCGGCTTGCGCCCGGCGAGCAATTCGCCGAGGTCGACACCCTGGTCGAACTTGAGCCCGACCGTGCTCTCGCGGGTCCAAA
Organism: Pseudomonadota bacterium; assembly: GCA_030855425.1. The sequence goes on along the minus strand of JALYRH010000026.1, from coordinate 7,906 downwards.
CCACGCTCGCCGGGATCTTCTGCGAACTCAATTCGAGCGACACGCCGTCGCCGACGCTGACTGGATGACCCAGTTCGGCCATCAACCCACCGGCCGAGACATTGCGCACGCGGATCAACTGCTCGCGCCCGTTCGATTCGGTCATTTTCGCGACCCGCAAGGTCGACAGCGCACGTGGATCGTCGCGCCGTTCCTCGGGCCGCGGAACCGCGGTCGAAAGCGAGAAACTGGTCGATTCGAACGCTTCGTCCTGCTGCCCCAGCGCCCGGACCGGCTTGCGCCGGATCAACGTTTCGAACATCATCGTCCCTCCTCCGCGCGATCCACCTCGCAGCGAATTCGATTTTTACTGCGGTTGGGGTTAAAATCCGGTTTCGGGAGTTTGACCTTCGGCCGGAAAACGCTGCACTGATGGCGTGACACTCTCGACAAAGGCGCGGAGATGCTGACGATGGCGCTACCCCGACTGCTGTTGATCGACGATGAGCCTCAGCTGGCGGCGTTCGTCGCCAAAGCGGCGGACCTGTGCGGTTATGACCCGCTGATCGCCGATGGCGACCACGACTTTCGCGCTCAATATCTCGCCGAGCGCCCGGCGATCGTCGCGCTCGACCTGGGCATGCCGGGCAGCGACGGGATCGAATTGCTGCGCTTCCTCGCCGACCAGGGTTTCAAGGGCCCAGTGCTGATCATCTCGGGGTTCGACCGGCGCGTGCTCGACAGCGCGTTCCGGCTTGGGCAGGCGCTCGACTTGCAAATGGTCGGGCCGCTCGAGAAGCCAACCCGGCTCGAAACGCTCGAAGCCATCCTGCTGCAGTTGAAACCGACCCTCGCGCCATGATTGCCGCCGCTGACATCGGACTGCTCGACGGGTTTGAACGCGCGCTGATCAACGGCCGGCTGCACATGGTCTATCAACCCAAGGTGTCGCTGACCGACGGCAGCTTGAAGCGGGTCGAGGCGCTGGTCCGGTGGGACGATCCGAAGATCGGCCTGGTGCCGCCGTCGCGCTTCGTGCCGCTCGCCGAACGGCATGGCCTGATCGACGAGCTCACCCAATGGGGCTTGCGCACCGCGCTTCGCCAATGGCTCGCCTGGAGCGATCAGGGCATCGACACTTGCATCGCCTTCAACATCAGCGCGCTGAGCCTCGACCAGCTCGATTTCCCCGACCTCGTCGAACGGATGTGCCGCGCGCTCGGAGTACCGACCGAGCGGCTCGTGCTTGAGCTGACCGAGGGCGCGACCCAGCCCTTGATCAAGCTGATGGACACGCTGACGCGCTTCCGCATCAAGGGCATCGGGCTCGCCATCGACGATTTCGGGACCGGCTATTCAACGCTCATGCAATTGCGCCAACTGCCGTTCACCGAACTCAAGATCGATCGCTTTTTCATCACCGACGCGACGACGTCGGGCGACAGCGCGCTGATCGTCAAATGCATGATCGACCTCGCCCACGGACTCGGCCTGACCTGCACCGCCGAAGGAGTCGAGACCGAGGAGCAACTTGCCATGCTGTGCCGGCTCGAGTGCGATGTCGCCCAGGGATATCTCGTCTCGCGCCCACTCGAGCCGAGCACACTCCAGGCGTGGCTCGCCGAATGGGCGCAGCGTTGGCCCACTTATGCCGCGCTGGAAGTCGCTCAGGCCTGAAGCGCGAGGTGCCGCGCGCGCGCCATCGCCGCCACCCCCGCGTCGATCGTTTCGTCGCGCTTGGCGAAGCATAATCTCACGAGGTGTCGCGGCGGGTCGTGTTCGGCGAATGACGACAGCGCAATGACCGCCACCCCGGCCTGCTCGACCGCCAGCGTGGCAAATGCCTGATCCTCGAGCGCAATCCCCGAGGCCGCAAGATCGACAATCAAGAGATAGGTCGCCGCGCTCGGCAGGACCACCAACCCCGCCGCGCCGAGCGCAACTGCCATCCGGTCGCGTGCCCGGGCGAAGCGCCGCCGCATCGGCGCCAACCACGCATCGCCCTCGGCGAGTCCGAATGCGACCGCCGCCTGAAGGTTCGGCGCCGATCCGAAGGTCAGGAATTGATGCGCCCGGGCGCACAGAGTGGCGAGCTTGGGGCTTGCCGCAATCCACCCGATTTTCCACCCGGTGAGCGAAAAGATCTTTCCCGCCGATCCGCATTTGATCGTCCGCGCCGCCATTGCGTCGAGGCTCGCCAGCGGCACGAAATCCTGCCCGTCGATCAGCAGATGCTCCCACACCTCGTCGCTGATCACGATCAGGTCATGCTTCCGCGCCACTGCGGCGACCGTTTCGAGCTCGTCGGTGTCGAACAAGCGCCCGGTCGGATTGTGCGGATTGTTGAAGATGATGGCGCGCGTCCGCGACGTGACTGCCGCCTCCAGCGCAGCGCGCCCGATCCGCCACGCCGGCGGGGTCAGCGCGACCTCGCGGAGCACCCCGCCCGCGGCGCGCACCAGCGGCGTATAAGCGTCATAGACCGGAGTCATCACGATCACTTCGTCGCCCGGCACGATCGTCGCGATGATCGCCGCCGCGAGCGCCTCGGTCGCTCCCGAGGTCACGCACACCCCGTCGGCATCGATCGTCAACCGATGATGGCGCGAATAATGACCCGCTATCGCCTCACGCAGCGCCGGCAGCCCGCGCGATGGGGCATATTGGTTCGACCCCTCACGCAACGCCGCCGCCGCCGCCTCGATAATTTGGGGCGGCCAGCCAAAATCGGGAAACCCCTGCCCCAGATTGACCGCATCATGCTCGGCCGCGGCGATCGACATCCGCTCGAACACGCTGGTTGGCATCGTCTCGTACAGCGGATTCATGCTCCACCGTTCAGCAAGTCGGCGATCGCACCGTCGCCATAGCCAAGCTCGGCGAGAATCGCGGCGCTGTCCTCGCCCTCGCGGCGCGGGGGTTCGGGGCGGTCGAGCGGGGTGGCCGAATAGCGCGGCGCCGGCGCCGGCTGGAACACGCCGGCCAGGTCGATGAAGGTGCGCCGTGCGATATTGTGCGGATGCACGGGCGCTTCGTCGAGGTCGAGCACGGGGGCGACACAGGCGTCGGTGCGCGCGAAATGCGCTGTCCAGGCGTCGCGGCTGCGCGTCGCGATCACTGCCGCAATCTCCTCGCGGCCGGCGTCGGCGTCGAGCGCAAGGCCCTTGAACAGGCTGGCGCGGAACTGCGGTTCGATGGCGCCGATCGTGACGAACTTGCCGTCTGCACAACGATAGATGCCATAGGCCGGTTCGCCGCCGTCGAGCAGATTGGCCTCGCGCTCGTCGCGCCACGCCCCCGCCGCCTTCAGTCCGTAGGTCAGCGCGCCGATCAGCGCCGCCCCGTCGCTCATCGCCGCATCGATCACCTGCCCCGCCCCGCCGCGCTGGACACCAAGCAGGGCCGCGACCATGCCGAATGCCAGCATCATTCCCCCGCCGGCATAATCGGCGATATAATTGACTGGCACCACCGGCCGCTCCTTGGGGCCGATGCCATGGAGCAGCCCGGTCAGGCCAAGATAGTTGATGTCGTGTCCGGCCTTCTGCGCCAGCGGCCCGTCCTGTCCCCACCCCGTGACGCGGCCATAAATCAGCTTCGGATTGGCCGCGAGCAAGGCGGCGGGCCCGAGCTCGAGCCGCTCCATCGCCCCGGGGCGATACCCTTCGATCAACCCGTCGGCGCTCGCCGCCAGCCGCCGCACCACCTCGCGCCCGTCCTCGCGCTTGAGGTCGAGCGAAAGCGAGCGGCGGCTGCGCAGCAATGGATCGTTCGGCACTGCGATCATGCCCTTGCGTTCGACCCGGATCACCTCGGCGCCATGATCGGCGAGCATCATCGCCGCGAACGGCCCGGGCCCGAGTCCCGCCATCTCGATGATCGTCAATCCGTGGAGCGGTCCGGCCATGGACGCGAATCTAGCGCTCGTCTGCGGTCCCGCAACCCCGGCAGAAAAAACGCTGTCCTACTGGGGCAGTCTCGGCCTAGCCTCGCGGCCATGACGATGGAACGGATCACGCTCGACGACCCTTGCTACCTCGCATCCCGCCGCCAAAGCCGTCAAAATGGTAGTCCTCCCGGAGACTTTAGTGAACTTAGGACCGTAAGGTCGTTGCGAGCGTGGTCGAGAAGAACATGATCGACTCGGCGTCACGCGCGATCTTTTCCCCCGAGCATCACGCCTTCCGCGACACCGTGCGTCGCTATCTCGACGAAACCATCGCTCCCAATCTCGACCGCCACGAACGCGACGGGATCGTCGAACGCGGCGCGTGGGAAAAGGCTGGCGTGGCCGGACTGCTCTGCCCGCAGGTCCCCGAAGCCTATGGCGGGCTCGGGCTCGACTTCGGGTTCAACGCCATCGTTTCCGAGGAAATCTCTTATCTGGGCAGCGCGGTCGGCTTCACCCTGCAGTCGGATATCGTCGCCGATTATCTGGTCCATTACGCCACCGAGGAGCAGAAGCTGCGCTATCTCTCCGGCATGGTCGCGGGGACTACGATCAGCGCGATCGCGATGACCGAGCCGGGCGCCGGGAGCGACCTGCAGGGGCTAAAGTCGATCGCGCGGCGCGATGGCAATGGCTGGCGGCTGTCGGGGTCGAAGACCTACATCACCAACGGCCACAGCGCCGACCTCGTCATCGTCGCCGCGCGCACTACCGAACAGGGCGGCGCGAAGGGCCTGTCGCTGTTCCTCGTCGAGGCCAGCGACGATCGCTTCACCCGCGGCCGCAACCTCGACAAGATCGGGCTCCACGGCAATGACACGTCGGAATTGTTCTTCGACGACGTTCACCTCCCCGCCGACCGCTTGCTCGGGCAGGAGCATGGCGGCTTTGGAATGTTGATGAACCAATTGCCGCAGGAGCGACTGTCGATCGCGGTGCAATGTCAGGCCTCCGCCCAGCGCGCCTATGACGAAGCGGTCAAGTTCACCTCCGATCGCACCGCGTTCGGCAAACGCATCATCGATTTCCAGAACACCCGCTTCGCGCTCGCCGACCTTGCGACCCGGCTCCAGGTCGGCTGGGCGCATCTCGACTGGGCGATCGCGCGCCACATCGCGGGCGCCTTGACCCCGGTCGAGGCGAGCGCGGCCAAGCTGTGGCACAGCGAAATGCAATGGGACGCCTGCGACACCGCGCTCCAGCTTCACGGCGGCGCCGGCTACATGAACGAATATCCGATCGCCCGCCTGTGGCGCGACGCCCGCGTCGCCCGCATCTACGGCGGGACGAGCGAGATCATGAAGGAATTGATCGGCCGCTCGATCGGCCGGTGACGTTCCCCCAACGGTGAGGAGTGCTTGGCTGGGGCGGCAGGATTCGAACCTGCGAATGCCGGCATCAAAAGCCGGTGCCTTACCACTTGGCGACGCCCCAGCAGTGGCCGCTCGCGGGACGGAGCAGCGCAGGTCGCGGGGCGGCTTATAGCGGCTGATGCGGTGGTGAAAAGGCTAATCCCGCGCCGCCGCGCGATGGCCCGCGGTGGCGTTCAGGCGATCGCCCGTTGCTGGTCCCGATCGCCGTCGTGATCGCCGCTGCGGTCGAGCGCATCGGCCGCGAGCGGACGGCCGAAATAAAACCCCTGGAGTTGGTCGCAACCGAGCCGGCGCATGGCTGCCGCCTGCGCCGCGGTCTCGACCCCTTCGGCAGTGGTCGCCACCCCGAGGCCATGCGCGAGCGCGAGGATCGCATGTACGATGGCCATGCTCTCGCGCTCGCCATCGGCGGCGGCACGGACAAAACTCTGGTCGATCTTGATCTTGGAAAATCTGGCACGGCTGAGATAGCCGAACGACGAATAACCCTGTCCGAAATCATCGAGCACCATCCGCACGCCGAGGGCGCGGAGCCGCTCGAGACTCGCGAGCGTCGCGGCATCGTCGCCAAGAAATACGCTCTCGGTCACTTCAAGCTCGAGCCGGGATGGAGCAAGCCCGCTCGTCGCCAGCGCGCCGAGCACGGTCTTGGCCAGCCCCGCACCCGACAGTTGCGCCGCGGAGACATTGACCGCGACCGACAGATGATCGGGCCAGCTTGCTGCCTCGGCGCAGGCTTGGCGGATCACCCAGTCGCCGATCTGATGGATCAAACCGGTATCCTCGATGATCGGCACGAACAGGTCGGGCGCAATTTCACCGCGGGTTGGGTGGCGCCAGCGCAGCAGTGCTTCGCGGCCAACCTCGACCCCGCTCTCGGCGGCGACGATCGGCTGGTAGGCCAAGCGAAGCCCATCATTGTGGAGCGCGGTGCGGACGTCATTCTCGAGCAGGCGATGATCCTCGGCCTCGTCGAACATGAAGCGCTCGAAGAACGCATAACCACCCCGCCCGGCTCGCTTGGCGCGGTACAGAGCGAGGTCGGCGCCGCGCATCAATTGCTCTTCGCGAGCGCCATCGTCGGGACCGCGCGAAATGCCGAGCGTGGCGCCGACATGGAGGCTCGCCGCGCCGATGGCAAAGTCTTGTGACAGATCCGCGATGATCCGCTCGGCGACAGCAGCGAGCGCTTCGCGCGAGGAATCGCCGCGCCACACGATCGCGAACTCGTCGCCGCCGAGCCGCCCGACGCGCCCGCCCTCGCCGACCGAGGCTTCCAGCCGCCGCGCCACTTCGATCAGCAATTGGTCACCGATTGCGTGGCCAAGCGTATCGTTGACCAGCTTGAAGCGGTCGAGATCGACCAGCAACAGCCCGCACGACGCGTCGCGGCGCGATTGCATCAGCAAGGCCTCCTCGAGCAACTCGCGCACCAGCAGCCGGTTGGCGAGGCCAGTCAACGGATCGCGCCGGGCCGCGCGCACGGCATCGTCCCCCGACAATCGCAAGTCGGTGATGTCCGATCCGACTCCACGCCAGCCGAGGATGACCCCGTCGCGATCGCATATCGGTTTGCCTGACAGCGACCACCAGCGACCGGTGAGCAGTGCCGGCACGGCGAGGTCGCGGAACGAGGTGCCCGCCCCGAGATGCGCGAACAGGCTCCGCATCCCGGTCGAGAATTGGCTCGCTTTGTGACCCGGGTCGAGCAATTCGGCGCACGGCATGCCGATCACTTCGTCGACCGAGCGACCGATCGCGTGGGCCAGTTCGGTCGACAAATTAACCACCACCAGATCGCTGTCGAGCTCCCACAACCCGCCCGAACCCGATGCCTGGAATTCACGCAGCAGCTGGATGATCTCGCCGCGCTCCTCAAGCTCGAAGCGCGCCCGCACATGGTCGATGAAGTGGCGCGCATTGGCAATCACCGCCCAGCACAACATGCTCGCGTAGAGAAATACGAGCAGCAGCAGCATCGACGACAGTCGGAGTTCGAGCGTAATCAGGATGGCCGCGAACAGCATCATGCCAATGTAGAGGATCGCGGCGGGCGGGACCGACACCATGGTCAGCGTGCCGGCGCTCATCAACGCGGCCACCAACACGCACAGGAACAGTTGCTGGCCGGGCGACGCGAGGTCGAACCAGAAGATCACCGGGATCAGCCACAAGGCGGCGAGCGCGGTCACGATCAGACAGATGGTGATCATGCGCGGCGGGTGCGAGCGGGCATAGTCGCGGTCGTGCCGCAACCGCAGCGCGCGCACGAACCGGAAGAAGCACAACCCCGTCGCCGCCCCGAACCATAGCCCAAGCGAGAGGCTGTCGACGGTTCCACGAAATGCCGCCACAAGGACCGCGGCAACCACGAGCTGAGTCAGGATCGACGCCGGGACGAGCCGCACGAACGCATCGAGCTGGTCCTTGCGTACTGCCATATCGCGCGGATTGCGCGGGGCACGCAACGACAGCGCTTCGCCGATTGTGTTGAAAAACTCCCGCTTGAAGTTGTCGTGATGCTCTGATTCAATGTTCCTGCCGAAGCGGGAGATGGTTTGATGATGGGCGAGCGGACGGTAATGCAGGAGGCGCTGTTTTACGG
>JALYRH010000110.1 GCA_030855425.1 Pseudomonadota bacterium | reverse complement strand
CGCGAAATGCACGGGCCGATTGCGGCGGCAATGCGATCGACCCGCGCGCCGAGCGAGATCATCGCCGCGATCGCCTGGTCAGTAACCCCCGAGACCGCGCCGCGCCATCCGGCATGAGCGGCGGCGATGACTCCCGCTTGGACGTCGGCTAGCAGCACGGGGGCACAGTCCGCAGTGACGATCCCGAGGATTAGGCCGGGGGTCGCGGTGACGAGTGCGTCGGCCCGTGGACGCTGGTCGTCTGGCACGGCCTCGGTAACGATCACGGCGGTGGGCGAGTGGGTCTGGTGAAGAGTGGCAAGCGGCGCGCCGGGCAGGATCGCATCGGCGGCACGGCGGCGATTGGCGGCGGAGACGGCGGGGTCCTGACCGCTGCCGAGGCCGCAATCGCCCGCCGCGCGGGTGAAGAAGCCGTGGGGCACGGAGAGCGCCGCGGCGCGGACGGGGGTCATAAAGCGAGCCGCATGATGATGTCCTCGTCGGCGTGAGTGCCGACCATGAAGGCGTAGCTGCCAACCGGTTGGAAGCGGTAGCGCGCGTAAAAGCGCCGGGCGCGATGATTGTCGATGTAGACGGTGAGCGTGAGCTGCTTTGCCCGGCGTCGCCGCGCCTCGGCGATCGTCCACTCCATCAGGACTTGCGCGATTCCCATGCCCTTCCAGGGTTCGAGCACATAGAGCTGATAGAGCGAGATCGTGTCGGGGAGCACTTCGCCGGGTAAATTGTCCGGACCGAGTTTGGCGAAACCGGCCAGAGTGCCCTCTTCTTCGGCGAGCCGGAATACGAAATCGGGAGTGGCGAGTTCTTCCTCGAACGCTTCGGTCGTAATTCCGGTCACGAACGCGTCCAGGTCCTCGGCTGCGTAAAGATGGCCGAAGGTGTCGACGAAGCTCTCCCGGAAGAGATCGGCCACCGCTGCGCCGTCGCCCGGCTTCCCGTCGCGGTAGGCGATGCTCATTCCAGCCCGGCGATCGCCGGCCAGGCCGGGTGGCGCAGCCCAATGACCTTGAACAATTGCCCCATTTCAGCCGCGTCGCACAGGCGGCGGCGCGCGGCGCCGATCGCTTCGGTCTGGTCAGGATTGCGCGCGGCGAGCGCGGATGCCCGCGGACCGATGCCGAGCGTCTCGAGCCAGCTGCCCTGGCTGACCACGCGGGTCACCGCGCATCCCGACGCGGCGCTCGCCAGCGCGGCGAAATCGACGTGCGCGGTGAGGTCGGCCTCGCCCGGATCGACCAGCGGGTCGGCGAAGCCATGACCGCGCACCGCCTGAAGCGTGTCCCCCGTCTCGCCCTCGGCATAGCCATAGTCGACAATCAGTGCCGCGCCGCCGTGGCGCGCGAGATGGTCGGCGAGCGCGGCGGCGGCGGCATCGCGCACGGGCGAGACTTCGCGGACCGACCCGTCGCGGGTGAAGGCGAAGCACGTGCCGTCGTGGGTGATGTTGCGCGGTTCTTCCCCGATCCATTGCTCGATGGGGAGTGCGTCGAAGAATTCATTGGCGACGACCAGGAGCGGGCGCGGGGGAAGGTCGGCAATCGACCCGTGGAAGACCGCTTCAGGGAGCGACACGGCCTGCAGCTGGCGCAGGGCCGGGCTGGTCTCGACCAGATGCACGTCGCCGGCAAACCCGGCGCTTCGCATCACCCGCAACGCATCGGCGGCAAGCGTCCCGCGCCCCGGGCCGAGTTCGGCATAGATGGCGTCTGCTGGCGACCCCGCCCGCGCCCACGCCTCCGCCAAGGCCGCGCCGATCAGTTCGCCGAACATCTGGCTGACCTCGGGCGCAGTAATGAAATCGCCCGAGCTGCCGAGCGGGTCGCGCGTGGCGTAATAATGCGCGTTGGCAACGGCCATGAAGTCCGCGATGCCGATCGCGCCGTGCAACGCAATTTGCGCGCGCAACTGTTCCTCGACGCTGCTCAGGCGACGCTCTCGCTACCCGCGATCGGATCGACGCGGACCCGGCGCTGGTTCGCAGTGGCCATCAAATAGAGTCCGCCGACGATCATCGGGATTGTCAGCCACTGGCCCATGTGAAGCCCGGTCGCCTGGGCGAAATCGCTCAGCTGGCTGTCGGGCTCGCGGACGAATTCGACCCCGAAGCGGAAGATGCCATAGAAAAAGATGAACGCGCCGACGAGCTTGCCCGGCTCGTAACGTGCCTTGGTCCGCCAGAACATGACGCCGAGGATGACCATCAGGACGAGACCCTCGAGCAGCGCCTCGTAGAGCTGGCTGGGATGGCGCGGCGGGCCGAGCACGCGCAGGCCATTGGTAATTTCGGGGAAGCGGATCGCCCACGGAACACTGGTCGGCGCGCCGTATAATTCGCCATTCACGAAATTGGCGAGACGGCCGAACAACAGGCCGAACGGGACGGTGCAGGCGACATAATCGTGCAGCCGAAGCCACTGCAGCCCTTCACGCCGCGCGAGATAGAGGATTCCGAGCGAGGTGCCGATAACTCCACCGTGGAAGCTCATTCCGCCGTCCCACAGCTTCAATATGTCGATCGGATTATCAAGATAGTAAGCCAGATTGTAGAACAGGACATACCCCAGGCGACCACCGAAGATGATCCCGAGACTGGCGTAGAAGACGAGGTCGTCGGCATGGCGGCGAGCCATCGGCGCGCCGGGCTGCTTCAGCAATTTGAGCAGATACCAATAGCCGAGAAAGATTCCCGTGAGATAAGCGAGGCTGTACCAGCGCAGCTCGAAGAAGCCGAGATCGAGCGCGATGGGCGATAGATTAAGGTCGGTGAAGGCGATAGCCGCAGCGGCGATCGTCACGATTTGGTCACTCATCAGCTGCGCTCCTGGGGGCTTCCCCTTGTCTTTGCTGCCTCATAGGGTGAGGCAACGAAAACGCAAAGGAGTGGATGATGGCGTCTGACCTCGACCGGAAATTTGACGCGGTGCTGGCCGCGATCACCGGGCCGGGGGGGCGCGTCGTGCTCGGCAAGGACGAATCCGGGCGGGCCATCTTGACCAATTTTCCAGCCACGCTGCCGTCCTTTTTCAAGACCTTCTGCGCCTTGAATGGGGCGGTTGAAGGCGTGGTCGCGGGGGATGAGCGACTGACCTTTGCCGACCTCGACACCTGGTCGGACCGCGTCGCGCTGGCGCTTGTCGGGCGCGGCATCGCCAAGGGCGAGCGGGTCGCGATCGCGATGCGAAATTGCCCGGGCTGGATCGTCAGCTACATGGGTGCGCTCAAGGCGGGCGCGGTGGCGACGCTGATCAACGGCTGGTGGCAGAGTGACGAGCTCGCCCATGCGCTGGCGCTGACCGAACCCACGCTGGTCATCGCCGACGCGCCGCGCGCCGCGCGGATCGCCGCGCTGGCCGCGGACTATGACTTGCTCACGCTGCCCATCGAGCAACCGCTGGCAGGCGCGCTGGCGCCGCTGCTCGACAGCGCGCCCAGCGAGGCGGTGTTGCCCGAGATCGGTCCCGAGGACGATGCGACGATCCTGTTCACTTCGGGGTCGACCGGCGAGGCAAAGGGGGCGCTGTCGACCCACCGCGCGGTGACGACCGGGGCCTATTCTTATGCCACCAGCCTGATGACGATGCGTGGCGTATTGGAATCAAGCGGCACCCCACCGGCCAATCCGCCACGCACGCTGGTCAATGTACCTTTGTTCCACGTCACCGGCGAAGTCCCGGTGCTGCTCAACAGCTTCGTCATCGGTCGCGGCATGGTGCTGATGCCGAAGTGGGACGCGGCCGAAGCGCTGCGGCTGATCGAGGCTGAACGGATCACCTATTTCGTCGGGGTGCCGACGATGAGTCTCGAGCTGATGAACCACCCCGACCATGCCAGTTATGACACCAGTACGCTGACCGATATCGCCGCCGGCGGCGCGGCCCGGCCGGTCGCGCATGTCGAGCGATTGAAGGGCGCCTTTCCCAATTCGCAGCCCGCGCTTGGCTATGGTCTGACCGAAACCAACGCGGTCGGGTGCGGCAATTTCTGGAGCAATTACGCCGCCAAGCCCGCCTCGACCGGGCGAGCGCAAAAGCCGTTCGTCGAACTCGCCATCCTCGGCGCGGGTGATACACGACTGCCGAACGGCGAGCGCGGTGAGATCGCCATCCGCAGCGCCGCCAATATCAAATGCTATTGGCGCGACCCCGAGGCGACCGCTGCCGCCTTCACCGCCGACGATTATATGAAAACCGGGGACATCGGCTATCTCGACGACGACGGCTATTTGTTCATCGTCGATCGCAAGAAGGACATCATCATTCGCGGCGGCGAGAATATCTCGGCGGCCGAGGTCGAAGCCGCAATCTATGGCTGCGACGGGGTAAGCGAGGCGGCGGTATTCGCAATCCCCGACGAGCGGCTCGGCGAAGTGCCGGTAGCGATCGTTCGTCCGCGCGATGAATGCGCGCTCGACGAGGCGACGCTGCGCGCATTTCTCGTCACCAGGCTCGCCGCGTTCAAGGTTCCGGCGGTCATGCATTTTTCGGTGGCGCCGTTGCCGCGGCTGGGCACCGGGAAGATCGACCGCGTGGCGTTGAAGCGGCAGTATACGGCCTAGATGCGCTGGCCGTCAGCGGCGGTCGATCGCCGCACCTTGTTGATCGGCGGGGGCGCGGGGGTGGGACTGATCGTCGCGCTGGTCGCATGGCCGCGGCGCGAAGGATCACCATTGCGCGGCGCGGCAGGCGAGCAAGTGTTCGGCCCTTACCTGCGGATCGGCAGCGACGGACGAGTCACGGTCGCGGTGCCGCAGGCCGAAACCGGGCAAGGCGCGTGGACCGGGCTGGCGCAGGTCGTCGCCGACGAACTGGGTGCCGCGTGGGAAACGGTCGCGGTCGAGCCCGCGCCAATTGCGCCTGCTTATCGCAACACGGTGATCGGTGAGACGCGGCTGACCGCGCAATCCTCCTCGATCCGCGCGTTTGAGGCACCAATGCGCGAGGCGGCAGCGGTCGCGCGCGCGATGCTGAGCGCGGCAGCGGCAAAGCGCTGGAAGATCGATGCGAGCGAATGCCAAACGCGCGACGGGTTCGTGATCGGCGGCACACAGCGACTGGCGTTTGGCGACCTGGCCGACCAAGCGGCGCGGATCGGGCCGCCGCCGACGGCGATGCTTCGGGATGGAGCCCTCGCGGGGCGCGCGCTGCCGCGGCTCGACCTGCCGACGAAGAGCGATGGCAGCTTGCGTTTCGCCGGCGACGTGCGGCTGCCGGGGCTGCGCTTCGCTTCGGTGCGGATTGCGCCGCCGGGCGGGCGGCTGACCGCGTT
>JALYRH010000109.1 GCA_030855425.1 Pseudomonadota bacterium | reverse complement strand
AAAACATACTTGGCGATATCCAACCCAATGATGCTAACTTCCAACATGGACGCCTCCCTCAAGTGGTGATCAACACCTCCACTCTGGCACAACAAGGCCGTCGGGGGGCGTCCACCCCATCACCCATAACGGACGCTGAGCCAGATCGTCGCTTTAGCCGCACTGCCCGCGATGAAGCAATTTCTGGTCGGCGAGGACCAGCGCCATCATCGCTTCGACCACTGGCGCGCCGCGGATTCCGACGCAGGGATCGTGGCGGCCGCGCGTAACCGCATCGACCTCATTGCCGGCGGCATCGATGCTCGGCACCGGGATGCGGATCGAGCTGGTCGGCTTGAACGCGACGCGGAGGATGATCGGCTGGCCGGTCGAAATCCCGCCAGCGATCCCGCCGCTATGGTTGCTTTCGAACCGCGCTCCCGCCCGCATTGCATCGGCGTTCTGGCTGCCCGTCAATCGCGCCGCGCCAAAGCCGTCGCCAATCTCGACGCCCTTGACCGCATTGATCCCCATCGCCGCAGCCGCGAGCTCGGCGTCGAGCTTGGCGTAGAGCGGCGCTCCCCACCCGGCCGGAACCCCGTTCGCGACGCATTCGACGATGGCGCCGAGGCTGTCGCCAGCGGCCCGCGCTTCGTCGAGCAACGCGTCCCAGCGGTCGGCATTGGGCTCGCCGCCGATCTCGACGACCCGCGCTTCGATGCTGACTTCGGGAATGATCAGCCGCGCCACGGCGCCCCCGGCAACCCGCATCGCAGTTTCACGCGCCGACGCACGCCCACCGCCGCGCGGATCGCGATGCCCATATTTGGCATCATAGGCGTAATCTGCATGCCCCGGGCGATAAGGCGCATTGATCGGGTAATCGTCACTGCGCGCATCGACATTGTCGATCATCAGCGCGATCGGCGTCCCGGTCGTCCGCCCCTCATGGACCCCCGACAAGATGCGCACCTGGTCGGTCTCCTGCCGCGGCGAGACATTCTTGCCGGTCCCCGGACGGCGCAGGTCGAGGAAGCGCTGGATATGCGCGGCATCCAGCGCCAGCGCGGGCGGGCAGCCGTCGACGACACAGCCGATCGCCGGCCCGTGGCTTTCGCCCCACGTCGTCAGCCGCAGCAGATGCCCGAAACTGTTCCTACTCATGCCGCTTCCCCGATGTTGGCGCCAAGCCCGCGCATAACCTCCACGAAGCCGGGAAAGCTGGTCGCGATCATCTCGGCTTCATCGACCTCGACCGGCTGCTCGGACGCCAGTCCCAAGGTGAGGAACGCCATTGCGATGCGGTGATCGCCGTGCGTGACGACCTTGCCACCGCCGCGCACCGACCCGCGCCCGAAGATGCGCAGCGCATCGCCGTCGGCAATCGCCGCCACTCCGCACGCGGTCAGCCCCGCGACGACTGCCCCCAAGCGGTCGCTTTCCTTGATTTTGAGCTCGGCCAGTCCGTCGATCACGCTCTCGCCGTCGGCGAAAGCGCAGGCGATGGCAAGCACCGGGATTTCATCGATCATTGCCGCGACGCGATCGGCCTCGACATGGCACGGTGCAAGCGGAGCGTGGCGAAGCGTGATGTCGGCGACGATCTCGCCCGAAATGATTTGCTCGTTGGCGAGCGACAGGTCGGCGCCCATTTGCTCGAGCACTTCATATGATCCGGTGCGCAGCGGATTGACCAGCAGCCCGCGCACGACGACGTGCGACCCCGCCACGATCGCGGCCGCGACGAGCGGGAAGGCGGCGGACGAGGGATCGCGCGCGATCGCCAGTTCGCAGCTGGTGAGCGGATCGCCGAACTGGCGAAGCATGATTTCGGTGTGGTCGCGACTTGGCAACGGTTCGTCGACGCTCACCGCGGCGCCGCTCGATACGCCCGCAAGCAACACCGCCGACTTGACCTGCGCCGAGGCGGGAACGTTGAGGTGATGAAGCGCCCCGAGCCGTTGTCCGTGGACGGTGATCGGCAGATGATCGCCGCCCTCGAACCGCGCGCCCATCCGCTCGAGCGGCGCGGTGACGCGCCGCATCGGGCGTCGAGCAAGCGAGGCATCGCCGGTCAACGTGACGACCAATCCCTCGACCCCGGCGCAGGCCCCGAGCAGCAATCGCGCGGTGGTGCCGCTATTGCCGCAATCGATCGGGCCGGCCGGCGAGGTCCACGACGCTCCGGTGACATGCCACTCCCCCCGCCCGACATGTTCGACCGTTGCCCCGAGCGCCGCCAGTGCGCGCGCCGTGGCGAGCACGTCGTCGCTTTCGAGCAAGCCGGTGATCCGCGTCGTTCCGTGCGCCATTGCGGAGAGGATCAGGGCGCGATGCGAGCAGCTCTTGTCGCCGGGAACGGGCGCTTCGCCCCGCAATGCGCCACCATGACGCGCGACGAGTTTCACCCGATCAGCGCCGCGACGTGGGTGGCGAGGTCGATCGCCTGGCGCGCGTTGAGTCGCGGGTCGCACGCGGTGAGCCAGTTGCGGTCGAGTTCGTCGAGCGACGCCGGGCCGCGCCCGCCAAGGCATTCGGTGACGTCGAGCGCGCTCATCTCGAGGTGCAGCCCGCCCGGCGCAACGCCCTCGGCGCGAGCGATGGTGAAAAAGGCGTCGACCTCGGCGATGATGTCGGCCAGCCGGCGAACCT
This sequence comes from Pseudomonadota bacterium, assembly GCA_030855425.1. The sequence goes on along the minus strand of JALYRH010000109.1, from coordinate 2,639 downwards.
TGCGCTTGCCGATCGTGCTGGTGTTGCCGTGCATCGGATCGATCGTCCACGACAGCCGCCGGCCCGCGCTTCGGGTCGCGCGCATCAGCGGCGGCAGTGCCTCGGCGATGCGGCGCGCGCCAAAGCGCCCGATCAGCACGATTTTCCCCGCGCGATTGGCGGGGTCGAGCGCATCGAGGAGGCGCAGCAACTCGTCCGCCTCAAGCTCGGGCCCGCATTTCACCCCGACGACATTGTCGATCCCGCGCAGATATTCGACGTGCGCGCCATCAACTTGCCGCGTGCGGTCACCGAGCCACAGCATGTGTCCCGAGGTCGCCCACCATTGTCCCGCCGGATCGCGCCGCGTCAGCGCCTCCTCATACGGCAGCAGCAGCGCCTCGTGACTGGTGAAGATCGGCCGCGACGGCTCGCGCGCGGCGGCCAGGCTCGCGGCGGTGCCGACCGATTGCATGTGAGCACGGATCATGCGCTGCGGGTCGGGCCGCCGCATCGCCGCTTCGAAGGCCGCGCCGTTGACGATGTCACCGCGATAGGCCGGCAGGCTGAGGTCGCCATGCGCTTCGACGTCGGCGCTGCGCGGCTTGGCGAATTGCCCGGCGATTCGCGCCACCTCGACCAATGCCCCCCCCGCGACTGGGGCAAGCCGCGCCGCCATCGTATCGAACAGTCCGACAATCCCCGCGACCTGCTCGGCGACCGGATCGTCGAAGCTCTCGGCGCAGTCGCCACCCTGGAGCAGGAAGCCGCCGCGCTCGACGAGGTTCGCGACCGCGCCGCGCAGCCGTGCGGCGTCGGCGACCGCCACCACCGGCGCCGCCTGGCCAAGTCGCGCCTGGACCAGCCGAACTGCGTCGCCGTCGGCATAGCTCGGCAGCTGGCGCGCGGGACGAAGGCGCCACGATGCGGGGTACCAGCCGTCGGGGTGAACCAGGGTCGCGCTCATCGCCGCCGCCCTAGCGCATCGGCGCGCGCTTGCAAAAGGCGCCGCCCCCCGCTGGCCTCAAGGTTCAGCCCACGGGATGAGCGGGGGTTCGATGATCGCGCCTCATCGCGTCGCCGCTTTCATCGCGGCAACGAAATCGCGCACCGCGCCCGCGCCGTCGCTTACCTTGGCGACGATTGCCGAACCCGAAATCACCCCCGCCGCACCGCTGCGAAGCGCCTGCCCCACCTGGTCGGGCGACGATATGCCGAACCCGAGCACCGGTGGCGGCGCCCCCGCATCGCGCAGCGCGGCGAACAATGGTGCATGATCGAGCGCGAGCTCGGCATCGGCCCCCGTCACCCCCGCCCGGGCGACGCAATAGGTGTAACCCGAGGACATGGCGGCGAGCGTCTCAAGCGTCGCAACTGGCGTATTGGGCGCGGCGATCATGACCAGGTCGACCCCCGCGGCGCGCGCCGCGGCGGCGTAGGGCGCGGCCTCGATGCTCGGCACATCCGCGACGAGCAAACTGTCGACCCCGGCGGCGGCAAGTTCGGCACAGAAGGTCTCGACCCCCCGCGCCGCGACGATGTTGGCATAGGTCAGGATGCCGATCGGAACCTCGGGATGGCGTGAGCGGAAAGCGGTGACCAGCTCAAGGCAGTGCCGAGTCCGCACCCCGGCGCCCAGCGCCCGGATCGCCGCCGCCTGGATCACCGGACCGTCGGCGACGGGATCGCTGAACGGGATACCCAGCTCGACCATGTCGGCGCCGCCCTCGACCAGCGCATCGAGCAGGGTCGCGCTGGTGGAAAAGTCTGGATCGCCAAGCATTAAAAATGCCCCGAACGCGCCTTCCCCGGCGGCGGCGCAACGCTGGAACATCGCGGCATAGCGCGTCATGTGCGATCTCCCAGCAGGTGCTGCGCCTGGAGCATGTCCTTGTCGCCGCGCCCGGACAGGTTAACGAGCAGGATCGGCTGGTCGTCGCGTTCCTCGGCGAGCTTGAGCGCGTGAGCCAGCGCGTGACAGCTTTCGAACGCGCCGACGATCCCTTCGGACCGCGCCAGCGCGACGAACGCGTCGAGCGCGGCGCCGTCCTCGCACCCGACATATTGCGCGCGACCAATCTCCTTCAGATGGGCATGCTCCGGTCCGACGCCGGGATAATCGAGGCCCGCCGAGATCGACCAGCTTTCGCTGATCTGCCCGTCCCTGTCCTGCAGGACGAGCGTCTCCGCGCCGTGGAGGATGCCCTGGCGGCCCTTGAGGATCGTCGCGCCATGCTCATGGCCGGACAAGCCCTTGCCCGCCGCCTCGACCCCGATCAGCGGCACGTCATCGTCGATGAAGTCGGCGAAGATCCCGATCGCGTTCGACCCGCCACCGACGCAGGCGATGACCGCGTCGGGCAGACAGCCCTCAAGCTCGAGGATCTGCGCGCGCGCTTCCTTGCCGATCACCCGCTGAAATTCGCGCACCATCAACGGGAAAGGGTGCGGCCCGGCGGCGGTGCCGAGGATGTAATGCGTGTCGGCGAAGCTCGCGGTCCAGTCGCGCAACGCTTCGTTGACCGCATCCTTCAGCGTCCGCGACCCGGCGGTGACCGGGACGACTTCGGCGCCCATCAGCTTCATCCGGAACACGTTCAACGACTGCCGCTCGACGTCGTCGGCGCCCATGTAGATTTTGGTCCCAAGCCCGAACAATG
>JALYRH010000025.1 GCA_030855425.1 Pseudomonadota bacterium | reverse complement strand
GAAGCCGTAAAACAGCGCCTCCTGCATTACCGTCCGCTCGCCCATCATCAAACCATCTCCCGCTTCGGCAGGAACATTGAATCAGAGCATCACGACAACTTCAAGCGGGAGTTTTTCAACACAATCCACCCAAAGCGGTCACTAAACGAAAAGCGCTGTCCTACAGCCTCGCATTCGTGACAATAGCGACTCGGCTCTTTCTCGATTTTGGCGAAATCTCTGTCATGACGAGCGTCCGCGCTCCCCCCATGGTCACCGTGAACATTCGTGAACATTCGTGAACATTCGTGAACATTCGCGCCGCGAAGACCGACCTTTGAGAACGTGGCAACAAGTATCTTATCCAGTTCGAAATCCGGCGCCCGCCGTCTTTAAGCAGCAGCCCTCGCCTGCTCCTCGTCGTCGAGCATCCAATCGACCGCCTTGCGCGCGTGGAGCGTGGTCGTATCGTAGACCGGCATGACATTGGCGCGGACGTCGACCGCGAGCGCGAGTTCGGTGCAGCCAAGCACGATCGCCTGGACCTTCTGCTTGCCAAGCTCGGTGATCAGCGACTTCAATTTGCGCTGGCTGTCGCGCACCACGCGCCCCGCCGCGAGCTCCTCGTAAATGATACGGTCGACTTCGCGCGCCCAGTCGGGGGTCAACGGATGCAGCGTCAACCCGCGGTCGGTGTAATGACCGCGAGCGAAATCCTCGCTCATCGTGAAGCGCGTCCCGAGCAAAGCAATCCGCGTGCGGCCATCGGCGACGATCCGGTCGGCGGTGGCATCGGCGATGTTGAGGATCGGCAGGCCGCTCGCGAGGAAGATATCATCCTCGACCTTGTGCAACGTGTTCGAGGCGAGAATTAGCCCTTCCGCTCCCGCCGCGGCGAGCCGCTTGCCCGCTTGCGCCGCGATCCGCCCGACCCCGGCCCAATCGCCTGACTGCTGCATCGCGGCGATCGGCGCGAGGTCGAGGCTTTCGATCGCCAGCACCGCGCTGTGCAGCCCGCCCAGCCGCTGCGCGACGCCGCGATTGATCTGCTCGTAATAAAGCGCGGTCGAGGACCAGCTTGTCCCGCCGATTATGCCCAATTTCTTCATCATGGCGCCTCCTCGACGCACCCGCGCCGGGATCACCGGCTGGGGGCTTGAACCCAGAAACAATCATCGAAGGCTAAGCCGCCGAGGCTGTTAATCCAAGGCCTTAACGATCGCCTCGACCATCTTTTTGGCATCGGCCAGAAGCATCATCGTATTGTCGCGATAAAACAGCTCATTATCGACCCCGGCATAGCCAGCACCACCCATCGAACGCTTGATGAACAATGTCGTCCGCGCCTTCTCGACGTCGAGCACCGGCATACCGTAGATCGGGCTGGTCTTGTCGGTCTTGGCGGCTGGGTTGGTGACGTCGTTGGCGCCGATCACGAATGCGACATCGGCCTGGGCGAAGTCCGAGTTGATGTCCTCGAGCTCGAACACTTCGTCGTAGGGCACGTTGGCCTCGGCCAGCAGGACATTCATATGCCCCGGCATTCGCCCGGCGACGGGATGGATCGCATATTTGACCTTGATCCCCTGCTTCCTCAGCAGGTCGCCCATTTCGCGCAGCGTGTGCTGCGCCTGCGCCACCGCCATGCCATAGCCCGGGACGATGATGACGCTATCGGCCTGCTGCAACAGGAAAGCAGCGTCCTCGGCCGAACCGCTCTTGTACGGGCGGTCGATCGCCTCGCCGGCCGGGCCACTGGCGACCGCGCCGAAACCGCCGGCGATGACCGAAATGAAGCTGCGATTCATCGCGCGGCACATGATGTAGCTCAGGATCGCACCCGACGATCCGACCAGCGCCCCGGTGATGATCATCGCACTGTTATGAAGCGTGAAGCCCATCGCCGCCGCTGCCCAGCCCGAATAGCTGTTGAGCATGCTCACCACGACCGGCATGTCGGCCCCGCCGATGGGGATGATCAACAGGAAGCCGATCGCGAAGGCGAGCGCGGTGAGCGTCCCGAAAATCCACGGCGACTGGTCCTGCGTGAAATAAGCGATCAACCCGAGGATCGCGGCGAGCGTGCCAAGGTTGATGACGTGCCGCAGCGGCAGCAGGATCGGAGCGCCCGACATGCTGCCGTTCAATTTGAGGAAAGCGATCACGGAGCCCGAGAAAGTGATCGCGCCGATCGCCACGCCAAGCCCGAGTTCGACCCGGCTGACGGTCAGAATGGCGCCCGCCGCGTCGACGATCCCGAATGCCGCGGGGTTGAGGAACGCCGCTGCGCCGACCAGCACCGCGGCCATTCCGACCAGGCTGTGGAAGGCGGCAACGAGTTGCGGCATCGCGGTCATCTGGATCCGCCGCGCCGTGACCAGCCCGATCGCGCCGCCGATCGCGATCGCGCCGAGGATTTCACCCAGCGACGCCCAGTCGAACAGCATCACCTCGAGCAGACGCTCGTTGCGGCCGTCCTGGGAAATGACGTCATAGTTCATGAACGCGGTCCACAGCGTCGTGACCACGGCGATCGCCATCCCGATCATGCCCAGGCGATTGCCGCGCTGGCTGGTCGCGGGGCTCGACAGCCCGCGCAGCGCGAGGATGAAACAGGCACCTGACACGAGATAGGCGAGCGCGACCCAGGCGGGAACGGCGGTGACTTCGTGCATCACCGGTCCTTTTTCTTGTACATCGCGAGCATCCGCGCGGTGACGGCGAAGCCGCCGAAGATATTGACGCTGGCCAGCGCGACCGCGACCAGCCCGAGCCATTTCGAGGTTGCGCTTCCGCCGGCTGCACTGGCGATCAGCGCGCCGACAATAATCACGCTCGAAATCGCATTGGTCACCGCCATCAGCGGGGTGTGGAGCGCCGGCGTCACGGACCACACGACGTAATAGCCGACGAAGCAGGCGAGCACGAAAATCGACAGGATCGAGATGAAGTCCATGGTCCTCCCCTTGGGCTGACCGTCGTTGTGGCAAGCGCGGCCGCCGCTGTCGAGGCTTTGCCGCACGCCGTCGACCGGGCGCCGTCCGTCGCGTTAAGAATATCTCGGTTTCCGAATTGATAACCTTTCGCTGCGCATGACGGGCGTGAAGGGAATGTCCATGCGTGCCCGCACACGCCAACGACCGAAGACTGCTCACCGGCGCGCTTGGCCGATGCTGGCGATATCGCTTGTCCTGTCATTGCTGTTCGGCTTCGCCGGGATGGGAGAACCAGTCGAAAAGATGATGCGCATTGCGCGCAACAAGGCCAATCCGATCAGCGCGAGCGGCGACATCGTGGTGGTCACCATCGACGAGCCCAGTCAGAAAGCGCTTGGAGCATGGCCTTGGCCGCGTGAAATATTCGCTGGGCTGGTCGACCAGGTATCGGCGGCGGGCGCCTCCAAGATTCTGATCGACGTCAGCTTCAACTATAAGGCCGACAGGCTCGCTGACGCGGCCTTTGCCAGGGCGCTCGAACAATCGCGACGAGTCGTCCTGCCGATCAATCCCCGGTCAGGTCAGGGGGCTGGACAACTCAACGACGCCCGGCCCGAAGCAATGCTTGCAAGGCATGTCGAGCTCGGGATCATCAGCGTCCCTTATGATTATGACGGCATGGTTTGGTCCGCCCCGTTCGGGATGAATCACAATGGTCGATACTATCCGAGTTTTTCTTCGATCATGTCGGGCGTGGACCGCCGCGCTGACACGCTTTTCCCGATCAATTACCGGATCAACATCGACAGCATTCCGCGCTACAGCGCGCTACATCTGGCGAAAGGCGAAATCGGCGATCGACTGCGCGGCAAGACCGTGATCATCGGCGCGACGTCGGAAACGATCGGCGATATCTTCGTGATCCCGGGACGTGGTCGCCGCGGCGGCGTGTTCGTTCAGGTTCTTGGCGCGGAAACGCTCAAGCGCGGGGTCCCGTTGACCATCGGCTGGCTGCCCATGCTCATCGCCATGATCCCGTTCGCCGTCATCGCGGTGCGGGCCAAGCGCGTTCGCGCTCAGACCCTGACGCTGACGGCAGCACTGTTCACGGCGCTCGCGGTGCCGATCATCAGCGAAAGTCGCCAATGGTTCGTCGACATCACCCCCGCCTTGTTCCTGCTGGCGTGCATCGCCAGCGCCGTAACCCGGCGCCGGTTCCGCGTGCGGGGGATGGTCAACCTGGTCACTGGTCTTCCCAATCTTGCCGCGCTGCGCGGCGCTGCGCATCACCGCGAGCGGGCACTGATCGTGACCCGCGTCATCAATTATTCGCAGCTCGCAGCCGCTCTTCCAGCGGCGGGCGAGCACGCCTTGGTCGACCAGATCGTCCAGCGGCTTACCGTCGGCGCGAAAGACCATGTCATCTTCCAGGGTGATGAAGGGATTTTCGCCTGGCTGACCGAACCGGGCACCGCTATCGGGCATCATGTCGAGGCGCTCCATTCGCTGTTCCGCAGTCCCGCCCGGATTGGCAGCGACGCGTTCGACCTCAACGTCACGTTCGGGGTCGAAATCGGCAGCGGCCGGACGATCACGCAGCGGCTCAATAGCGCGCTGGTCGCGGCCGACGAGGCCGCGAGCGAAGGGCTCAAGTGGAAATATCATGACCCTGAGCGAATGAAGGATGCCAATTGGCGCCTGTCGCTCCTCAGCCAGCTCGACCAGGCGATCGAGAATGGCGAAGTGTGGGTCGCGTTCCAGCCGCAGTTGGACCTGGGTTCCGATCGCATCCGCGGTGCCGAAGCGCTGGCGCGCTGGACCCACCCTGAAAAGGGTCCGATCAGCCCCTCGGAGTTCGTCAGCGCGGCAGAGCAAGGCGGGCGAATCGAAAAGCTGACCATGTTCGTTCTCGAACAAGCGATCGCCGCCGCGGCGCGCTTCAACCGCGAGGGTCAACCGTTCGATATCGCAGTGAATCTTTCGGCGCGAATGCTCTCCATGAAATCGCTACCGATTGAAGTATGCGCGCTACTCGCCCGGCACGGACTTGATGCGCAACGCCTCACGCTCGAATTGACCGAGACCGCCGCGCTGGCCGGCGACGGCTCCGACCTGGCACCGCTCATCAAGCTGCGCGACCTCGGCATCCGCCTGTCGATCGATGACTATGGCACTGGCCTGTCGACCCTCGAATATCTCAAGAAGGTCCCGGCGAGCGAAATCAAGATCGATCAGAGCTTCATCAAGGCGATGCGCGAGAATCGCAGTGACGCGGTGATGGTTCAGTCAACCATTGCGCTGGCTCACTCGCTCGGGCGCACCGTCGTCGCCGAAGGAGTCGAAACTCAGCAGTCGCTCGATATGCTTCGCACGCTCGGTTGCGACACCGCGCAAGGTTTTCTGATCGGGCGCCCGACGAGCGCCAAAGGATTATTGCGGCGCCTGCAAGACGAACGGAGACGGACCGCAGCCTAATAGTTAATTGTTTGCTAACCATATCGATTAGGGTTAATATCGCTGTTAGCGGCCTCTTTGCCGTCTCTAACAGGGGTACGATATGACGAAGCAAGCAAAGCCGGGTCGCGGTTTTTGGGGTTGGCTGCTCGGTGGCGGCTGGGCCGGCACTGGCGCCGGAGCCTAATTCCACTAACCAACTGATTCATTTTGAAATCAAATGGCGATCGGCGGACACGTCGGTCGCCATTTTCGTTTATTCGGATCATTGCGGAGGTGATCCGAAGCGTTTGAAAGCTCCGCGGCTCCGGCCCTCTGCGACGACGATCGACCCCGCGATCAGGCGGTGCGAATCGCCATGATGATTTCATCGTCGTCGGGCAGCACCGGGCCGCCTTTGTCCTTGTCCCAGAAGGCGGCGAGGAAATTGTACAGATTGCGCGCGAACAGCGCCGACGCATCGGCGGCGAGGCTGCGTGACAGTTGCACGGCGCCGATGATCGTCACTCCGTGGCGCACGAAACTCTCGCCCGCGACGCAGCCTTCGACATTCCCGCCGGCCTCCGCCGCCAGGTCGACGATCACGCTGCCGGACCGCATCGTCGCAATCTGCTCATCGCTGATCAGGCGCGGCGCCGGGCGTCCCGGGATCAACGCGGTGGTGATGACCACGTCCTGCTTGGCAATATGGCGCGACACCAGCTCGGCCTGCGCCGCCTGATATTCGGGGCTCATTTCGCCGGCATAGCCGCCCTGTCCTTCGCCTTCGATCCCCGCGACATGCTCGACGAAGATCGGCTTGGCGCCCAGTGACATGATCTGCTCGCGCGTCGCCGAACGGACGTCGGTCGCGCTGACCTGCGCGCCCATTCGCCGGCCGGTGGCGATCGCCTGCAGCCCAGCCACCCCGACCCCCATGACGAACAATTTGGCGGGGCTGACCGTCCCCGCGGCGGTCATCATCATCGGATAGGCGCGTCCATAGGCCGCCGCCGCGTCGACCACCGCTTTGTAGCCGGCAAGGTTGGACTGCGACGACAAGATGTCCATCGACTGCGCGCGGGTGATACGCGGCAGCCGCTCCATCGCCAGCGGATCGAGTCCCGCCGCGCGGTAAGCGGCAATATCCTCGGCTCGCCGCGCGGGGTCGAGTGCCCCGAGCAACAGCGCGCCACGCTTGGCCCCGCTCACCGAGGCGGGATCCGGTCCCGTCACCGACAGGATGATGTCGGCATCGGCAAGCACCGCGGCGCGATCGCCAAGCGATGCCCCTGCACCCTCATACTCGCCGTCGCTTACACAAGCGCTGGCGCCCGCGCCTCGCTCGACTGCGACGCTCGCGCCGAGCGCGATGAATTTCTTGACCGTTTCGGGGATTGCGGCGACGCGCGTTTCCGCGCCGCTTTCCTTGACGACCGCGATCTTCACCCGCAACGCGCTCAATCGGCGATGATGAAGATAACGACCGCGGTCACCACCGCGGTGATGATCGTCGATATTTTAAGAAGCCTGATAAAGCCCGAATAATTGCGCTCATGCGCTGGGAAATCCATTTCCCCGGCTTCGGGGTTAGCCTTGTCGGCCGCCATGTTCGTCATCCCTTGTTGGTCAGGTGTCGATCGGGTCTTATCAACTGCCGTCCCCGCCCCCAAGCCGTTTTTCGCCTTTAACCCGCCTTTCACTCCTCCCGCTCTATGATGCGCCCTTGTGGGAGGGTGCGATGCGCGACGAAGCCTTGCGATCATTGCTGGTGGTGGAAGCCGACGCGAGCGAGCGGCGGCACTTGACCGCGATCGCCACCCGCGCTGGGTGGAGCGTGGTTGGCGCCGCCTGTTCCGAAAGCGCGCTGGGGTTGCTGCAGGGTCCCCACGGTCGCGAAGTGCGCGCCGCGATCCTTGCGATTTGGGACCCCAACGAGGGCCCCGCGCTGGTCGCCGCACTACGCCGCGATGCGCCCGACCTGCCGATCATCGTGCTCGCCGACGGCGGTTCCATCGCGCTTGCGGTCGACGCGATGCGCGCGGGAGCGAGCGACTTTCTGGCCAAGCCGGTCGCGCCCGAGCGGATGCTCGACGCGCTCGTCACTCACGCCGATCGCCGCCGCGCGCACGGCGAGCTTGCACCCCTATCCGAAAAGATTGCCCCCGTATTGGCGCTCGAGCATCTGGTCGGCGCCGCGCCCCATTTCCGCGCCGCGCTGGCCGTCGCCGCCAAGGCGGCACGCAATCGCCTGCCGATTCTGGTCATCGGAGAGCCCGGCAGCGGCAAGGAGACGTTTGCCCGTGCGATCCATGCGGCGAGCCTGCGTGCGCGCGGCCCGCTGGTGGTCGTCGACTGCAAGGCGGTCGCGGCGAACATCATCGACAGCATCCTGTTCGGCCATGTTCCCGGCGCCTTTCCCGGCGCCTTTACCGAACAGGCGGGCCGTTTAGTCGAGGCCGATGGCGGCACCCTGCTGCTCGACGAGGTCGGCGACCTGCCCCCGGAGACCCAGCGCAAGCTAGACCGCATGCTCGCCACCGGCGAAGTGCGCCCGGTCGGCTGCAACGGGTCGAGCTCGGTCGACGTGCGGATTATCGCCTGCGCCAGCCGCCCGCTCGACGACAAGTTCGATCCCGAACTTGCCGCGCGGCTGGCGGCGACGACTGTCTCGCTGCCCGCGCTGCGTGACCGCAGCGGCGACATTCCCGCGCTCGCCCGCCATTTGCTCGGCCGCTTGTCGGGCGAGCCCGGTATGCGCTCGCTGTCGGTCGGCAATGACGCGCTCGCGGTGCTGATGCGCTACGGCTGGCCGGGCAATGTCCGGCAATTATCTGGCGTATTGTTCCGCGCCGCGCTTCAGGCCAACGGGCGCACGCTGACCGCCGAGGATTTCCCCCACATCGCCATCCAGTCGCGCTTCAGCGGCCGACGCAGCGACGGTGCGACCGATATCGGACAGGCATCGACCGACGCCGCGATGTCGGGGGCACCACAGGTCACGCTCTACCTCCACGACGGCCACATGCGCAGCCTCGAGGAGATTGAGGCCGACATCATCCGCCTCGCGATCGGCCATTATCGCGGCCGCATGACCGAAGTCGCGCGCCGCTTGGGCATCGGCCGTTCGACACTCTACCGCAAATTGGGCGAACTCGGCATCGACACCGCCGCCTGACGTCCCCACGGTGCGCCGATGCGCGCTTTGATTCTCGTTCTGCTCCTCGCCGCCTGCGCTCGGCCCGCGCCCCCTGCCGCGCCGGTCTCGCCGTGTGAGGAGCAGCGCTTCGAGCAAGCTGGCTTCATTGTCTGCTCGTTCCCGCGTGGGCGGGTCGAGATCCGCTCGGGGATGCGCAGCTTCGCCGCCCTGCAAGCCCGGCTCGGCGCTCGTGCCGACGATGTCGCATTTGCGATGAATGGGGGAATGTTCGATGAGGCTGGCGCGCCAATCGGGCTGATGGTCGAGGATCGGCGCGAAGTGCACCGGATCAACCGGCGCGAGGGCGGGGGCAATTTCCATCTGCTGCCCAACGGCGTGTTCCTGGTCCGCGAGGGTGGCCGCGCCGAGGTCGTCGCCAGCGACGCCTTCAAACCGTCCCCCACCATCAGCTTTGCCACCCAATCGGGGCCGATGCTGGTGATCGACGGCAAGCTGCATCCAAAATTCGAATTTGACGGAACCTCGCGCAACGTGCGCAACGGTGTCGGGATTGGCCCCGATGGTCAGCCGCTCTTCGTCATCACCACCGACGTCGTTTCGTTCGGCAAGTTCGCGCGCTTTTTCCGCGACCGGCTCAAGGCGCACAACGCGCTCTACCTCGACGGTTCGGTCAGCGCGCTGTGGGATCCCGCCAACGGCCGGATGGACAACTTCGTCGAGCTTGGCCCGCTGATCGTCGTGTTCAGACCCGAGGCGTCAGCGCCGCGTCGCGCAGGCCGCGCCACACCCTGAGCGCCTGAACCGTATCGGGAACGTCGTGGACGCGGATGATCTGAGCGCCCTGATCGACGCTCTTGAGCGCCAGCGCGAGGCTCCCCGCGAGACGCTGGTCCGCCGGCGCCTCGCCGGCGAGCGCGCCAATCATCCGCTTGCGACTAGCCCCGACGACCAATCCGCAGCCTAATCCGTGGAACAAGCCGAGGCCGTTGATCAGCTCGAGATTATGCGCCACCGTCTTGCCGAACCCGATTCCCGGATCGACGAGAATCTTCGCACGCGATATTCCCGCCGCCTCGGCCGCGATCACGCGCTCCTCGAGCCAGTGATAGACTTCGACCAGCACGTCGTCATAACGCGGCGCATCCTGCATCGATTGCGGATCGCCCTGGTGATGCATCAGCACCACCGGCACTCCAGCCGCGGCGACGACCGCCGCCGATTGCGGGTCCCAGGTCAGCCCCGAGACATCGTTGACCAGCGCCGCGCCGGCCCCGATCGCGGCGCTCATCACTCCCGACTTGCGGGTGTCGATCGACACCGCCGTCCCGCCGGCGGCGAGCTGCTGGACGATCGGCAGCACGCGCTCGATCTCATCCCCTTCCCACACCGTCATCGCCCCGGGGCGAGTCGACTCGCCGCCGACATCGATGATCGCCGCGCCCTGCCCGGCCATCCTCGCCCCCGCTTCGGCCGCGGCATGACTGTCGGGATAAGCGCCGCCGTCGGAGAAGCTGTCGGGCGTAGCGTTGACGATCCCCATCACCTGCGGCTGGTCGAGCCGGATCGTCCGCGTGCCCATCTGCAACGGCGCGCGTGGCGCGATCACCCGCGCCCAATCCGCCGCCATGGCGTCATTGAACCGATCCTCAATGCCGTTGACCGCTACGAGTTGGCGCGCGCCATCGGCGTGGATCAGTTCGACCGAAGCGAACCAGCACATCCCACCCGCGAGCCGCGCGACCTTGCCGTCGTGCCCGAACGGCGAATCGACAAACCCGGTCGGGCGAACGAGGGTGCGCATCGTCATTTCCGGATTGTCATCGCGAGGACCGACAAGTCAGGAGAGCCCCGCCAAATGCTTCTGGCGCAGGCTGTCGATCGGGTCGAGCTGTCCCGCATCGTCGACATGCCAGAAGGTCCAGCCATTGCAGCTCGGCGCACCCTGCAGCCCAGCCCCGACCTTGTGAATCGACCCCAGCTTGCCCTCGCACTCGATCGACCCGTCGGCGCGGACGTGCGCCTGCCAGCGGCGCTTGGCGTCGGTCAGCAACGACCCCGCCGGGACCATCCCGCTTTCGACCAATAATCCGAATGCGACGCGCGGCGCCGAGCGCTTGTCGGCCATTACTGTCATCGCGCTTTCGTCGAGCGGCAGGGTCGCGTCGATCCGCGTCCGCGCCACCTCGACATAGTTCGGCTCGCGCTCGATCCCGATCCATTTGCGCCCCAGCCGCCGCGCCACCGCGCCGGTCGTCCCGGTGCCGAAGAACGGGTCGAGCACGACATCGCCGGGTTTGGTGCTGGCGAGCAGGATCCGGTACAACAGGCTCTCGGGCTTTTGCGTCGGATGCGCCTTGTCGCCATTGGCATCCTTGGCACGCTCTCCCCCGCCGCAGATCGGCAGCACCCAGTCCGACCGCATCTGCAGATCGTCGTTGAGCGCCTTCATCGCATGGTAGTTGAACGTATATTTGGCCTTACCATCCTTGGCGCACCAGATCAGCGTCTCATGCGCATTGGTGAAGCGCGTTCCGCGGAAATTCGGCATCGGGTTCGACTTGCGCCACACGATGTCGTTCAGGATCCAGAAGTCGGCATCCTGCAGCAGCGATCCGACGCGATAAATGTTGTGATAGCTGCCGATCACCCAGATCGTGCCGTCATCCTTCAGGATGCGCCGCGCCTCGAACAGCCACTCGCGCGTGAAGTCGTCATAAGTCGCAAGGCTGTCGAACTTGTCCCACTCGTCGTCGCACGCATCGACGCGCCCCCCCTCGGGGCGGAACAAGTCGCCCTGCAACTGAAGATTATAGGGCGGGTCGGCGAAGATCAGGTCGACCGACTTGTCGGGCAACCGCGCCATCGCCGCGATACAGTCGCCCTCGATGATCGAATCCAGCGGCAAGTCGCGCAGCTGTTTCGGTCTGGTGCGCGGGCGTGAACGCCCGACATTCTCCGTCACCGGAACGATCATGTTCATTGCGGTCCCCCCATCCTGACCTCACCTGAGTCAGCTCGGACTCGCGGTCAAGATGGCACGCACCGCTGGGGGGGCGCACGGGACAGGAACAAACGTAAACCCAACGCCCCGACCACAACATATAGAGTCTGCGCGGGCCTGATCGACTCAACAGCTAGTGGTGTGACTCGAAAGACTCGGCGCCTCGAAAAGCCCGAGCCGGGCGACCGGAGCGAAGCTCTGGCGGTGCAGCAAGCTTGGCCCGTGGGTGCGAAGCGCGGCGAGATGCTCGGGCGTGCCATAGCCCTTGTGGCGCGCGAAGCCGTACTGCGGATGGCGATCATGCTCGGCGATCATCAGCGCATCACGGTGCTGCTTGGCAATGATCGACGCCGCTGAAATACAGCGTTCCTTGGCATCGCCGCCGACGATTGCGCGCGCCGGCCAGCGCCACGCCGCTTGCCGCCCGCGCGGCGTGAGATTGCCATCGACCAGGATTTCAAACGGATCGCAGCCAATCTGTTCGCACAGCGCCACGACCGCGCGGGTCATCGCCAGCATCGTCGCCTGAAAAATGTTGATCGCGTCGATTTCGCTGACGCTCGCCAGTCCGACCCCGACATGGCACCGCTCGCGGATGCGCAGCGCGAGCTTGGCGCGGTCGGCCGCGCTCAATATCTTGCTGTCGCGCAGCCCGCGGATTTCCTTGCCGCACAGCACCACCGCCGCCGCGACCACCGGTCCCGCCAGGGGGCCGCGCCCTGCTTCATCGACCCCCGCGATCATCGGCCTAGTCGCGCCATTGATTATCGACCTCATCGAGTTCGACCTGTTGCATCGTCGCGCTGATAAGGTGGCGCAGGCGCTCGCTTGCCTCGGACGTGGCTTCGGCGGCAAAGGCTGCGTCGAGTGTCGCGCGGTCGGGCCACCGTGCCAGCGCGCAATAATGGTCTTCGGATCGCCGAAACAAGGTCGAGCCGCGTGAGCCACGGGAGTGCAGCGCGTGCGTGACCTCTGCCCAGACGGCTCGAAACTCCTCGTCGCGACCGCTCTTAATCCGCCATTCGAACCAGGTCGCGATCATGGTGTCATCCTCCACGGCGGGAAGCGGCGCGCTTCGCCGGCCCGATACAGAAAGATCGTGTTGCCCGACGGGTCGCGCAGCCGTGCCTCGCGCCACATCCACGGCTGGTTGCGCGGACCATGCTCGAACGGGACCCCCGACCGCGCCAGCCGTTCGACGCGCGCGTCGAGGTCGTCGCATTCGAAATAGACCGCGGTGGTTTCGCTAATGCTCTCGTCGGGATCGACCTGGACCGAAAAGGTCGTTCCCCCGTCGGTTTCAAACCGCGCATAGCCATTCTCGCGGCTGTCGACGATCTGGCGCAGCCCGATCGCGCGGTAGAAAGCGACCATCTTGTCATAATCGGTGCCAGTCACTGTCACCTGGTTGAGCCTCAGCCCCATCCCGGTATCGAGCCGCACCCGCTGCTGACCAAGCGGGCCATGCCCCTGCCCCAGCCCCGGTGCCTCGTGGAGCGCGATCCGCACGAACAATCGCGCGCGCTCGACCGCCTCGGCCAGCGACAGACCGCTGGCGAGGTAGAAAGCGATCGCGCTCGCCAGCGTGCAGCCGGTGCCGTGAGTGCTTGGCGTGTCGATCCGCTGCCCCTGCCAACTGGTCATATTATCTTCTTCGATCAGCGCGTCGGCTAGCGCGTCGCCTTCCTCGTGCCCGCCCTTGATCAGCACCGCGCAGCGATGCCGGGAGACAAGCTGGAGCGCACCGGCGACTTCATCTTCCTCGCTTGTCAGGCGGCGAAGCTCGGGCATGTTCGGCGTCGCCAGCGTCGCGACGTCCATCAACTTGCCGAACGCCGCGATGGTCGGCTCATCGGCCAGCACCGCGCCGCTGGTGGCGACCATCACCGGGTCGAAGATGATCGGAATGCCATCCAATCGCTCGAGCCGCGCGGCAATGTGGAGCGCGGTGAACGGCGAACCGATCATTCCGATCTTGACCGCGTCGACGCCAAGGTCGTCGATCACCGCGTCAATCTGCGCGAGCACGATTTCGGTCGGGACCGGGTGGATCGCGCTGACCCCCTGCGTGTTCTGCGCGGTGATCGCGGTGACCGCGGTCATGGCGTGGCCGCCGAGCATGGTGATGGTCTTGATGTCGGCCTGGATTCCCGCGCCGCCGCCCGAATCCGACCCGGCGATGACAAGGATGCGCGCCGTGGTCATGACCGAAACTTTAGCACCGTCGACGCGGGGTGCGCGATCAGCCGCGCCTTCGAGCGCGTCGGGCGATCGGTCAAATCGCCTCCGCAACTGGCACAGCGATCATCGAGCGTCTCGGCGCAATCGGCGCAAAAGGTGCATTCGTAGGAACAGATGAAGGCGCCCTGGACGTGCGCCGGCAGGTCGGCGCCGCAGCGTTCGCAATCGGGGCGCATCTCCAGCATCAGCCCGCGGCCTCGGCGACGGCCAAGCAAATTCGGTCGACCAGCCGCTCGACCAGTGCGGCGTCGTCGCCCTCGGCCATGACGCGGATCAATGGTTCGGTCCCCGACTTGCGGATCACCAGCCGGCCGCGCCCCTCGAGCGCGCGCTCGGCATCGGCAATCGCCGCTTCGACCGGCGCGGCGTCGAGCGGCGTCCCGCTCGCGAAACGCACATTCTTGAGCAATTGCGGAACCGGTTCGAACACGCGCAGCAAGTCGCTTGCGGGCTTGCCGCTTTCGACCAGCGCCGACAATATCTGCAACCCCGCAACCAACCCGTCGCCGGTCGTGGCATGGTCGGTGAGGATGATATGCCCCGATTGCTCGCCCCCGACATTGCACCCGCTGGAGCGCATTTTCTCGAGCACATGACGATCGCCCACCGCGGTGCGGTGGAGCGTGAGCGCGTTCGCCGCCAGCGCGCGCTCGAGCCCGAGGTTCGACATCACCGTCGCCACCACCGCGCCGCCGGTCAGCGTGCCGCGCCGCGCCTGGGTCAGCGCGATCAGCGCCATCAACTGGTCGCCGTCGACCAGTCGCCCCTTCTCGTCGACCACGATCAGCCGGTCGGCGTCGCCGTCGAGCGCGAGCCCGATGTGCGCGCCGGTCGCAACCACGGTTTCCTGCAGCGTCTGCGGCGCGGTCGACCCGCACATGAAATTGATGTTGGTGCCGTCGGGGGTGGTGCCGATCGAAATCACCTCGGCGCCCAATTCCCATAACGCTTCGGGCGCCACCTGATAGGCTGCACCATTGGCGCAATCGAGCACGATCTTGAGCCCGTCGAGACGGATATGGTCGGGAAGCGTCGCTTTGGCGAAGTGGATGTAACGCCCGCGCGCATCCTCGATTCGCCTGGCGCGACCGATCCGCGTCGCATCGACCAGTCTTGGCCGGTTATCGAGCAGCGCCTCGATGGCCGCCTCGTCGGCGTCGGACAATTTATAGCCGTCCGGGCCGAACAATTTGATGCCATTGTCCTCGAACGGATTGTGGCTGGCGGAAATCATCACGCCAAGGTCGGCGCGGAGCTCCTTGGTCAGCATCGCGATCGCCGGGGTCGGCAGCGGGCCGAGCAGGATCACGTCCATCCCGACCGAAGTGAACCCCGCGACCATCGCCGATTCCATCATATATCCCGACAGTCGCGTGTCCTTGCCGATCACGACGCGATGGCGATGGTCGCCGCGCAGGAAATGCGTCCCCGCCGCCTGGCCGACGCTGAGCGCGGTCTCGGCGGTCATCGGCGCCTGATTGGTGCGCCCGCGAATCCCGTCGGTGCCAAAGAATTTCCGTGTCATGATCCTGTCTTGCCCGAAAAGGGTTAAGCGAAAAAGGCCCTCCCGCTGGCGACATGAAAGCCAGCGCTAATGGCGCAAATTCTGAAACAGCCCCTCGAGCGGTCGTCGCCGACCCTATTTGCGATAAGCCTCGGGCAGGTCGCGGCGGCCAAGGTCGCGATAACGGTCGCGCAATCTGGTCTGGTGGTTGGTAATCGGTTGCCGCACTCCGTCGATCCACACCGCTTCGGCAACCGACGCATTCTCCAAGGGATCGCCAGACCACAGGACGAGGTCGGCGCGATAGCCCGGCGCGAGACGTCCTATTTCCCCGCCCATGCCAATGGCTTCGGCAGGCCGCGAAGTAATCATTGCCAGCGCCTCGCCCCAACTGACCGGGCTTGCCCCGGGCACGCCGCGCAGCGCGACCAGATTGCCCGCCGCCTGGCGCTCGTTGCGGGCATATCGTGTGTCTCCAAGCCGGGCGATTGCAACCTTGACCCCGGCGGCGCGCATCCGCCCGATATTGCTCTGCGTCGCGGCGATTTGCTCGAAGCTGGCGGGCAGGTCGGACAAGGGTTCGGCGAACACCCACATGCCGCTCGCCGCCAGTTCGCGGGCCACGGTCCAGCCCTCGCTTGCCCCGGCAATCGCCATGCGCAGCGATGGAAATTCGCGCTGCAGCGCAATCAGGTTGACGATGTCGATCGCGCGCTCGACATGGACCACCAGCAATTGCCGCCCGCGAACCACCGGCACCAGTGCCGCCGCGTCGAACCGGGTCAGCAGGACATCGTCACTGCGCCGCGCGTCGCGGTTAAGCAGGCGCGGATCCTGGCGCGTTTCATAAGGCACATCATCGCCCTGTCGCGGGAGCGGTTCGTTGCCGCCGCCACCGGATATGTCCTGCCGGGATCCGTCAAGATCGCGCGCTTCGCGCAGCGCGTTGCGGAACAAGGCATAAGCCGATGGCCTCGAACCTCCGGCCCTGGCCGCGCCCTCCTCGCCCAACTCAACATATTGGAAGGCACGCGCCCGCGTGATGGGGCTCATGTCGACGCCAAGGTCGATCACCGCGCCCTGCCCGGCAAAGATCGATCGTGCGGCCTCGGGGGCAAGAATTGCGCGCGTAACGCCGCCGGCGCGGCTTGCAGCGATGGTATTGGTCATCGGGTTGACCCCGGGCGCGACGTCGATCGCGGCGCTGAACGGGCTCGACCCATTCTCGACATCGTTGGCGCCTTCTCCGCCGATTTCGAGTTCGGTCAGCCCGAGCCGCGACAGGCTCGAGAACATCCCGGGCGCCGCCCATTTGCCGCTTCCGTCGATGCGCTCGGCAGTGGAGGGTATTGCAATGCCCTGCCCGGCAGCGACGATCCGCCCGTCGCGCATGACTACGGTGCCATTGGCTATTGGTTCGCTGCCATCGCCAAGGGCCAGCGTGACGTTGGTGACCGCGACCGTCTGCGCGAAGGCCGGTGCGGCCATCAACGCGAGCGCCATCCCTATTGCCGTCGAAAGGCGTTTCACTTCACGTCTCCGTCGCCCGGTTGGCCAAGTTCAAAGTCGCTTACGGGGCGGCGGCGCGGGTCGCCACTGTCGTACATCATCGCCCCATCGATCCACACCTTGTCGG
>JALYRH010000024.1 GCA_030855425.1 Pseudomonadota bacterium | reverse complement strand
TTCGCTCCCCGGGGTCAGCGCCGGATCGATCGCCGAACTCGAACGTCTCCACGGCGCGGTCGGAAATTCGATCGCGCTCCACAAATATCTCGGCGAGAACCTCCCCAGCAAGCGTGGCAAGGGGCTCGACTGGACGCTCGGCGCACAGGCGGTCGCGCTCGGCCAGCGGACGCGAATGGACTATGCATTGTTCCTCCATGCCGAGGACAGCTTCGCCTCGACCGGGCGGGTCGTCCTGCAAGTGCTTGGGGCGGCTGGGTGCATCGTCGGTTTCTGCGCGCCCAACGTCGGCGGCGGGTCGCAATTCGCTTATGCCAGCCTGGTCGACCTGCGCACTGGCAACGTCGTCTGGTTCAACGTCCTCCAGTCGCGGATCGGTGACATTCGAACCGATGCCGGAGCGGCCGAAATGATCGAGCGCCTGCTTGGGCGAATGAAGCCGGGGCGCGAGGTGCGTCGCGCGATCAGGGCCGGGGCATGACGATGCTCGATCGCCGCAGCCTCTTGCTGGCGGGTGGCGCGCTCGCCGCCGGAAGTGTCACCGGGACCGCCGCCGCGCGCATTTCGCCCGCCGCGATGATTCCGCTGATCGGCCCCGGCTACCGCCCGGTCGATCCCGACGAGCGCGGGATGTGGCAACAGATGGAGCGCGTCGAGGAGGAAATCGCGGGCTCGAACCTCGTCGTCAAGGATGTCGCGCTCGCTGCTTATCTGAAAGGGCTGATCGGCAAGGTCGGCGGCCCCGCGGCGCGCGATTTCCGCATCTATCTAGTGCGCATCCCCGACTTCAACGCGATGATGTTCCCCACCGGGATGGCGGTGGTGTTCACCGGCCTGCTGCTGAGGATGCGCGACGAGGCGCAGCTTGCCGGGGTGATCGCGCACGAAGCCGCGCATTTCCTGCGCAAGCACCAGATCCGCCAGTGGCGCGATATGCGCACCAGGACCGACCTGTTCGCGATGCTGGCGATGGGGGCCGGGGTCGCCGGGGGTGCGGCGGGGGTCGGAACGGGGAATATCTCACAACTGGGGCAGCTTGGGACGATCCTGTCGCTGCTGCGCTACAATCGCGGGCTCGAGGCCGAGGCCGACGCAATGGGCGTAAGGCTGCTTGCCGAGCAGGGCTATGACCCGCGTGCGATGGCTCAGACGTGGGCGCAACTGATCGCCGAGGAAACTTTGTCGGCCAAATACCGTCGCAAGCGGCGCCACCGTGACATCGGCCTGTTCGGCACTCACCCGACTCCCGAATCCCGGATGGCCGATCTCAGGCTCAGCGCGGCCGAGGTGATGCGCCCGGGAGCGATCTACGATCCGCGTCGCGCCTCCTATCTCGCGGCCACCGCGGGCATTCGCCCGACCCTGCTCGACGATCAGGTCAAGCTTAACGACCCCGGCGCAAGCCAGTATATCGTCAGTAATCTGGCGCAGGACGGCTGGAATGGACTGCTCCGTTATAACGAGGGGGAGATTTATCGTCTGCGGAATCGCGCCGGCGACGATGTCCGCGCGGCGCAGGGCTATGCCGTCGCGGTGCAATATCCCGACGCGCCCGCCGATGCGTGGCGCTGGCACGGGATCATGTTGGCGAAGGCCGGACGCCGCGACGAGGCGCGCGCCGCGCTGACCCGCTATCTCGCGCTTGCCCCTGATGCCCCGGACGCCGCCTTCGTTCGCCAGATGCTGATCGGTTGAGGAGCACACAATGACGAGCAAGCAGGCGGTCCTCGCCGCGGCCATCGCGCTATCGCTGTCGAGCTGCGCCGGGGGCGGCGCCTCGGCATTGGGCTTTGGCACCTATGCGCTGGTCCGGGCGCGTGAAATCGGGGTTGGAAATAACAGCCTGCGGGTCACGCCACCGCGGGAATGGAATCGACAGCACGGTCAATTGTTCGTCGACATTCGGGAGGTCGAGGACTGGACCCTCAACGGGCCGCTGCTCGATGGAATAAGCTTCGTCACCGGCCTCCGGAGTGGCAAGTCCCTCGTCCGCCAACGGCGCCGCGACGATCGGCAAGTGCCATATTATCGCTCGAACATGACCGCGCCCGAAATCGCCGCCATGCTCGAAAGTCTGTTCCGCGTGCGCGGCGGGACGATCGACTTCAAGACGCTCGCGCTCGCTCCGCGCACCTTCCTCGGGGTGCCCGGCTATCAGTTCGACTTCGAACATCTTGACGGCGACGAAGTGTGGCGCCGCGGACGCGCGGTCGGCGCGACGATCAACGGTCGTCTCTACCTCATCCTCTACGATGCGACGCGCGCGCATTATTTTGACACCGCATTGCCCGACTTCGAAGCGATCGTGGCCTCCGCGCGCCTCGCTCGTTAAACCGGCACCGTATCGACCAGCGCCGCATCGGCCAGCACCGGATGAGGCTGAGGCGGTCGCAGCGGTTCGTCGGGCAGGGGCGGGACCTCGCCGGGCTGGCCCGGGGGCGTTCCGGGTGGCAGGGGGCGGCTGGCCATCATCCCACCGGAGAGATGGGCGTCGGCGACGGATCGGTTGCCGGCGAGTTCGGCGCGGGGACATCGATGTCGGGGGTCGACGGCGGCGATTCAGTCGGCGCTTCGGTCGGTTGGCCGGGCTCGCTCGGCTGGACGGGCGAGGTTGGTTCGGGAAGACCGTCGGGACGCGGGGTATCGGACATTGTAACACTCCTACTGTCCCTACAACAAAGCCGCACGTCCGAAGTTGCTCGGCTGGGCGTGCGGCGAGACGAGGTTGCACGGGCCGCGATCCTTGCTATAGGCCGCGCACTTCGGAGAGCGTCCGCGCGGGCGTGGCGGAATTGGTAGACGCGCTGGTTTTAGGTACCAGTATCGCAAGATGTGGGGGTTCGAGTCCCTTCGCCCGCACCATCCCGGCGCGCAGCCGGTCCGGGGACGGGCGAGTACCGGATCGCCCGCGGAGCCGTTCAATATTAGTTTGGGATGTATCATCGTAATGAAGACCGTCGAGACGGAAAATGCGGGCCTCAAGCGGGCCTACACGCTCACCATTCCTGCCAAGGATATCGACGCGCGCGTCGAAGGCGAGATCAAGCGCATGGCGCCGGAGATCAAGATGCCCGGCTTCCGCCCCGGCAAGGTCCCGCCGAACCTGATTCGCAAGATGCACGGCGACAACCTCCACGCCGAAGCGCTCAACACCACCGTCCAGCAGAGCGTCCAGCAATTGCTCAGCGAGCAACAGCTGCGCCCGGCGATGCAGCCTCAGGTCGAGCTTGCCGAGGGCTATACCGCGGGCCAGGACGCCGAAGTTCGAGTAACGCTTGAAACGCTTCCCGACGTTCCGACGCCGTCGATTGACGGGCTCAAGCTCGAGCGGCTCACGGTCGAGGGCGACGATCCCGCGGTCGATGCGCAAATCGCCCAGCTGGCACAGTCGCAGAAGCGTTACGACGATGCCAAAAAGGGCCACAAGGCGGCCGACGGCGACCAGGTCGTGATCGATTTCGTCGGCAAGGTTGGGGGCGTCGCCTTTGACGGCGGCACCGGCGAGGACATGCCGGTCGTGCTCGGCTCGGCTAGCCTGATCCCCGGCTTCGAAGAACAGATGGTTGGCGTCCGCCAAGGCGACGAGAAGACGCTCAACGTCACCTTTCCCAAGGATTATCAGGCAGCCAATTTGAAGGGCAAGGCCGCGACCTTCGAGGTCGTCGTGAAAGCGGTGAAGACCGCTGGCGAGACTCGGATCGACGACGACTTTGCGACCCAGCTAGGGCTCAAGGATCTCGATCAGCTGAAGAGCCTGATCCGCGATCAGCAGCAGCAGGAACTCAACAACCTGACTCGCACGCACATGAAGCGCCGCTTGCTCGACCAGCTCGCGCAAAGCCACGACTTCGAAGTGCCACCGTCGATGGTCGATGCGGAATATGAAAATATCATGGGCCAGCTTCGCCATGAAGCGAGCCACGAGGACGATTCCGACGCGGCGCTCAAGGAAATCGAGAGCGAAGCCGACGATTACCGCAACATCGCAGTGCGCCGTGTGCGTCTCGGCCTGTTGCTGTCCGAAATCGGTGCCGCCAATGGCGTCGACATCTCGAACCAGGAGATGAACCGCCTGATCGGTCAGGCCGCCCAGCAATATCCGCCCAAGGATCGTGAGCGCTTCATCCAATATGTCCAGCAGGACCCGATGGCCGCCGCGCAACTACGCGCTCCGCTGTACGAGGACAAGGTCGTCGACTTCCTCTTCTCCAAGGCCGATATCAGCGACCGCGCGGTGACTCGCGAGGAGCTTGAAGCGGACCTCGAAAGCGAGGACGGCCATGTCCACGGGCTCGATTGCGGCCACGACCACGGCGCCCCGAAACCGGCCAAGAAAGCGGCGGCGAAAAAGCCTGCAGCGAAGAAAGCCGAATCTTCGGCCGCGACCGAGAGCGACACGAAACCGAAGCCGGCAAAGCCGGTCAAGGATGCCCCCGGCGCCAAGCCAGCCGACGCCAAGCCGGCCCCGGCCAAGAAAACCGCAATGAAAAAAGCCCCCGCAAAGGCAAAATAAACCGTTTGAGCTTAGCTTGTCGAACGCCCGCCCCTTTCTCTAAGCAGAAACGAAGAAGGGCGGGCGTCGATTAGCTGCGCCGGGCGGGGGATTTTGAATGACGGGTGTGACCGAACCGCGCGTGGCGGTAGTGCTGCCGTGCTACAATGAGGAAGCTGCGATCGCCGACACGATCGCGGGGTTCCGCGCCGCGCTGCCCGCTGCGATCATCTACGTGTACGACAATAATAGCGACGACCGTACGGTCGAGCTCGCGCGCCAAGCGGGGGCCATCGTCCGCACCGAGCGTCAGCAGGGCAAGGGCAATGTCGTGCGACGGATGTTCGCCGACGTCGACGCCGACGTCTACATCATGGCCGACGGCGACCTTACCTATGATCCCACGGCGGCTCCGGCGATGGTCGCGATGTTGCTCGATGAGCAGCTCGACATGGTCGTCGGAACGCGCCAGCACGACGCCACCGACGCCTATCGCGGCGGCCATGTACTCGGCAACAAGCTGTTCACCGGGCTATTGTCAGGACTGTTCGGGCGCAGCTTCAGCGATATTTTTTCGGGTTATCGAATCTTTTCGCGGCGCTTCGTCAAAAGCTTCCCGGTGGTCTCGGCCGGGTTCGAGATAGAGACCGAGATCAGCGTCCATGCGCTCGAACTCAAGATGCCCGTGGGCGAAGTCGCGACGGCTTATGGCGCGCGTCCGGAGGGATCGGAATCAAAGCTGTCAACCTACCGCGACGGGTGGCGCATCCTGAAGACGATCGGCACACTCTATCGGGTCGAGCGCCCGATGCTGTTCTATGGCTCGATTGGCGCCTTGTTGCTCATCGCCGGGATCATCCTGTCGGTCCCGCTGCTGGTCACCTATCTCGACACGGGGCTGGTGCCGCGGGTCCCGACCGCGATTCTGATTACCGGGCTGGTCATCATTGCGGTGCTCTGCTTTTTCGCTGGACTAATCCTCGACACGGTCACGCGGGGACGACGCGAAATGCGGCGACTGGCCTATCTGTCGCACCCCGCCCCCGGGGTGTAGCAGATTCACCACAGGGTTTGTAAAAGGGGCTGTTTTGCGTCGGTCCTCAGTGCCTTTTCGGTCTTGAAAAGCTAGACTTTTCTTCGAGAGATGCGCCGCGCAGCGGCGATCGTCAAACGGGGGAAAAAAGATGAGCAAATTCCACGCTTTGCGTTCTGCGAGTGGCGCGTCGATCGCGCTGGTCCTGGCGTTGGCCGCGTCGTCGGCGAGTGCCCAGAGCACGCTCCCGCCTGCCGACATCGCGCAATCTCCCGCTTCCGCAGGCGAAAATCCTGCCCCCGGCGAAGATATTGTCGTGACCGGATCGCGCATTCGTCGCGACCCGTTGAGCCAGGATTCACCGATCGTGTTCGTCGACGCGGAGGACATCGCCAAGACGGGACTGAACTCAGTCAATGACGTGCTTCAGCGCTTGCCCAGCTCGGGCGGCGGGCTCAACGGCAAGTTCAACAATTCCGGCAATTTCGGCAATCCGCCCGATGGCGGCGGCGTTGGTGCGGGTGCCGCCGAGGTCGACCTGCGCTACCTCGGTTCGAAGCGCACCTTGGTGCTCGTCGACGGTCTGCGCTTTGTAAATGCGGCCTCTGCCTCGGGAGTGCCCGGCTCGGTCGATCTCAACGCAATCCCCGAGAGCCTGATCGAGCGCGTCGAGGTGCTCCAGGACGGCGCGTCGGCGATCTACGGGTCGGATGCGATCGCCGGCGTGGTCAATATCATTACCAAAAAGCGCCAGAAGGGTTTTGTCGCTTCGGCGCAGCTCGGCGTTTATGGCCAAGGCGACGGCCGCTCGCAAAACTATCAACTGAGCTGGGGAAATGGCGCTGACGGCCCGACTCAGATCGTGATCGGCGGCAATTTCGTCAAGCAGGGTTCGATCAGCTCGGCCGACCGTGACATTTCACTATTTCCAACGCCCGGCGCGGATTCGTGCCTTGGCGGTGGGTGCAGCTCGGGAACCCCGCGTGGCCGGTTCATTCTGCTTGGCCAGGACTTAACGCTGCGCGGCCCGGTGATCGGCCGGCCGGTGATTTTCAATCCTGCCAATCCGACTGACCCCGCGAGTGACTTCAAGGCTTTCGGCACGCTCGACCGGTTCAATTTCGCACCGTTCAATTTCATCTTGACCCCGCTCGAGCGGTTTGGCGGTTTCGCCACGGTCAAGCAGGAGCTTGGCGCCAACACCAATCTGTCGGCCAAAATCATCCGCAACCGCCGCAATTCGAAGAACCAAGCCGCCCCGCTGCCGTTGTTCGTCGGACCCGATGCCGGCAACGGCAATCTGCTCGACACGATCACCATCGATCGCACCAATCCGTTCAATCCGTTCGGGGTTACGCTCGATGCGAGCAATCTGACCTTCATCGGTCGCCGGGTCATCGAGGGCGGCCCGCGCCGTTACAACCAGCGCGTCGATACGACCTATGGCACCGCCACGCTCGACGGCAAGTTCGGTTTTGCCGGTCGCGATGTGTTCTGGGACGTCAATGGCCTCTACGGCCGCAACAAGGCCAAACAGACGGTGTTCGGCAACGTCAACGCAGCCAATCTCCAGCAGGCACTCGGCCCGGTCGGCGCCTGCACCGGGGCTTGCGTTCCATTCAACATCTTCGGGGGCGTCGGTTCGATCACCCAGGCCCAATATGACTTCGTGGGTTTTGTGCAGGACGATAGCAGCGAGCAGAAACTGTGGGGCGCGAGTGCCAACCTCGCCGGCAGCCTGTTCGATCTGCCCGGCGGACCGCTCGGAGTGGCGATCGGTGTCGAGCATCGCGACTATAAGGGACGCTTCGACCCCGACGAAATCGTTGCGGCGGGACTCGGTTCGGACATTCCGGCGCTGCCCAGCAGAGGCGGGTATAATGTTGACGAGGCCTATGCCGAAATCAACGCGCCGCTGCTGTCGAAACGCCCGTTCTTCGAACTGCTCGAACTGAGCGGCGCAGTGCGCTTCTCGAATTATTCGACCTCGGGTTCGACCACCACGTTCAAGGGCGGCGTCAACTGGAAGCCGATTCGCGACCTTCGCTTGCGTGGGTCCTATTCGGAAGGGTTTCGCGCCCCGACGATCGGCGAATTGTTCGGAACGCCGTCGCGCTTCGATCAGGAATTGGTCGATCCGTGCTCGGGCACCCCGACCGGCACGATCCTCGCCAATTGCCGCGCGCAAGGCGTGCCCGCTGGCTATGTCCAGAACAACAGCCAGATTTCGGTGATCACCGGGGGCAATCAGGACTTGGAGCCCGAAACCTCGAAGGGTTATAATCTCGGCGCGGTCTACAGCCCCGGCTTTATCCCGCGGCTTTCGCTCGAGGCGAATTACTACAACATCAAAATCAAGGGCGCGATCCAGTCGATCAATGCCAACACCACGCTCCAGCAATGCACCGTCAGCAACGACCCGACCGCTTGCGCGCTCGTCAACCGCACCGCCTCGGGCGCGATCAGCAACATCGAAGGGCTGCTCCAGAACATTGCCGCGATCGAGACCAAGGGGCTCGATGTGAACTTCGCCTACCGCACCGCCAAGATGGCATGGGGAACGCTTGGACTGACCTTCAACAACACCTTCCTGTTCAACTATGACGTGATCGTCCCGACGGCGACCGGGTCGCAGAGGATCAGCCGCGAAGGGACCGAGCAGGGCAGCCCCGACCAAGCCTTTCCCAAGCATAAGGCAATCGCCATTCTTGACTGGAATGGCACCAACGTCGGGGCATCGCTGACCGGCCGCTACATCAAGCGCGTCAGGGAAACCGAAGCCGACAATAACAGGCTGAACACCCGCTTTTATACCGACGTCCAGCTGCGCTTCCTCGCGCCGAGCTTTGCCGACAATTTCGGCTTCGCGCTTGGGGTCAACAACCTGTTCGACAAGGATCCGCCGGGCTGCATCAGCTGCGGTCTCAACAATTTCGACCCGACGACTTATGACGTCCCGGGCCGGTATTTCTACGCTCGCGCCTCGATCAAGCTCTGATCCGGCCAAGCAACTCGAATGCGAAGGGCGATCGGCGCGATGCCGGTCGCCCTTCTTCTTTGTCGAACAGTGATGGCTTGAACCTTTGCCGCTGCCGTCCGATGTAGGGCGCGACACACCACGAAGGATCTGGCATTTTTATGGACCATCACGATATCGTCTCGGGCCTTGTTCCGATCGTCATCGAGCAATCGAACCGCGGCGAGCGCAGCTTCGATATTTTCTCCCGCCTGCTGCGTGAGCGGATCATCTTCGTGACCGGCGCGGTCGAAGACCAGATGGCATCGCTGATTACTGCGCAATTGCTCTTCCTCGAGTCCGAGAACCCGAAGAAGGACATTTTCATGTACATCAACTCGCCCGGCGGCGTCGTCACCGCCGGTCTCGCGATCCACGACACGATGCAATATATCCGCCCCAAGATCGGCACCGTGTGCATCGGCCAGGCCGCATCGATGGGCAGCTTCCTGCTTGCCGCCGGTGAACCGGGGATGCGCATCGCATTGACCAACAGCCGGATCATGGTTCATCAGCCCTCGGGCGGGGCGCAGGGCATGGCGTCGGACATCGAAATCCAGGCTCGCGAGATTCTGCGCATGCGTCACCGCCTCAACGAGCTTTACGCCAAATATACCGGCAAGCCGCTCGAGGAGATTGAGAAAGCGATGGACCGCGACAAATTCCTCGAGGCTGACGAGGCCAAGGAATTCGGGATCATCGACCAGGTATTCGATCGTCGCCCCGATGCCGGAAGCGAAGATACGACTGGCGCCGCCGACGTCACTCCAGTGTAACAAAAGCGTCATATTTGCTTGCCCCCTCGGGGAGCGCGCACTAGCCCCGTCGCAGCGTTGCGGCGGGGCTTTTTTCGTCGCTGGTTTAATTTCCGGGGGCCAACACATTCGCCAGATTGCTGCCTTGCCCTACCGTGTCGACGGTCTCGCGCTCGATGCGCCGGTATCGATTCTGCTGGTCACGTCGCGCGAGACGCGTCGCTGGGTCATTCCCAAGGGCAATCTGGGATCGGGAACCGCCCCACACGTCGCCGCCGCCCAGGAGGCGGAGGAAGAGGCCGGGGTGCGCGGTGCGGTGTGCCCGACTCCGCTTGGCAGCTACCGCTATCGCAAGCGCCGCGGCAACGGCGCCTCGCTGATGGCCGACGTCGAGGTCTTCCCGCTCGCGGTCAACGAGGAACTCGACCACTGGAAAGAGCAGGATCAGCGCGAGCGCCGCTGGTTCAGCCTGGCGGAGGCGGCGGGCAAGGTTGACGAACCCGATCTGCGCGACCTCATCGCCTCATTCGGGGCAAGCGAATTCAACAAGGCGACGCGGCGCACCGGCATGTTGAGCATGGTCGCCCAAAAATCGAAAGTCGGTCCGATGTTCGTGTGGTTTCAGCGCCTGTTGCCCAAGACGGGTGATTTCTTCGAATTGTTCGAAGCCCATGCGATCAGCGTCGTTGCCGCCGCCGATGCCACCGGGCGGCTGTTTCAGGGCGGGGCAAAGTCGGCCGATCACATTCGTGAAATCCACGAGCGGGAAACCGACGCCGATGAAATTACCCGAACCGTCCTCAAGACAGTGCGTCAGACCTTTCTCACGCCGTTCGATCGCAGCGCGATCACTTCGTTGATCGGGGCGATGGACAATGCGATCGACGAGATGCAGGCGGCGGCGTCCGCCGTCAGCCTTTACGAGATCACCGACTTTGCGCCTGAAATGCGCGACATGGCTGCGATCATCGTCGATGCTGCGCGGCTCGTCGCGGAGGCAATGCCGCTGCTCCGCGACGTCAGCCGCAATGGGGGCCGACTCCACGAACTGACCGAGCGGCTGGTGCGGATGGAAGGCCATGCCGACGAAATCCACGCGGCCGGACTCAAGCAGATTTTCGCGGCGCACAAGGATAGCGACGCGATGAAGTTTATCGTTGAGCGCGAGGTGTTCAAGCACCTCGAGCGGATCGTCGACGCGTTCGAGGATGTCGCCAACGAGATTGACGGCATCGTCATCGACCACGCCTGATGCACCAGCTTGCCCTGCCGCTACTGGTCGGCCTTATTTTTCTCGCGCTCGCCTTCGACTTCCTCAACGGGTTGCACGATGCCGCCAACTCGATCGCGACGGTCGTCGCGACCAAGCTGCTCGGGCCGGTCCAGGCGGTCGCCTTCGCCGCCTTCTTCAACTTCGCGGCCTATTTCCTGACCCTCGCTTTTCCCGAGTTGCACAAGGTCGCCGACACCATCGGCAAGGGGCTGGTCGACAAGGATCTGATCACTCCAGCGGTGGTGTTCGGAGCGCTCGTCGGAGCGATGTTCTGGAACGTCGTGACCTGGCTCAAGGGTATCCCCTCCTCGTCGAGCCACGCGCTGGTCGGTGGGATCATCGGCGCCGGGGTGGCTCACGCCGGTCTCACCGGGGTGCAATGGACCGGGCTTAACAAGACGCTGATCGCAATCGTGCTGTCGCCGATGCTCGGCATGCTGCTGGCAATGCTGATCATGCTCGCCTCGAGTTGGCTGCTGGTGCGGGCGACTGCGCGCAATGCCGAGCGAAGCTTTCGCGCATTGCATCTCGTATCGTCGGCGGCTTACTCGGTCAGCCACGGCCTCAACGACGCGCAAAAGACGATGGGGATCATTACCGTCCTGCTCTATTCGACCGGCTATCTCGGCGGCGAGTTCCAAGTCCCGCATTGGGTCGCGATCAGCTGCTATATCGCGATCGGACTGGGGACGCTGACCGGCGGGTGGCGGATCATCGAAACGATGGGCAGCCGCATCACCAAGATCAGTCAGCACCAAGGCTTCAGCGCGTCACTCGGCGGGTCGGTCATCGTCTTCTCCGCCAGCCTGCTCGGAATTCCCGTGTCGACCACTCACACCATCACCGGATCGATCATCGGTGCCGGCGTGGCTCGGCGCGAATCGGCGGTGCGGTGGGGCGTGGCGCAGAATGTCGTTCTCGCCTGGCTGATCACCATTCCGGCATCGGCGGGCGTCGCCGCCTTATTCTACGCGCTCACCACCTTGTTCTAGGAACTTGGGTTAGGCCCCGCGGTTACCATTCGGCAACCAGGGAGCCTTTGATGCCGCAGACCGATGTCGCCGACGCCCATACCGCAAAGCCGACCGTCGACGGCAGGCGAGTCGTGATCAGCGGTGGAACCACCGGAATTGGGCGCGCGACCGCGACCTTGCTCGCGAGCGAAGGTGCCAAGGTGTTCATTTGCGGCCGCGACGAACAATATTTGGCTGACAGCCTCGAGCGGATTCGCGAGGTGGGGGAGGGTGACGGGATCGCGCTCGACCTCGCCAAGGATAGCGGGGTGAAAGAATTCTTCGATGCCGCCGACAAATATCTGGGCGGCATCGATATCGCGATCATCAACGCTGCGGTCCCGGCCGAAGGTTTGTCGACCATGTCCGTCGACGAGGTCCGCTACGCCATCGCCACCGATTTCACCGCTTATCTGATGAGCGCTCATGCCGCGCAGGAGAGAATGGTGGCGGGTGACATCGTCCTGATCGGATCGATGTCGGCGCATGTGCTCGGGCCAAGCTCGACTGTCTACGCCGGAATCAAGGCCGGGATCGCGGGCTTTTCGGAGGCGCTCCGGCGGGAGCTTGGCCCCAAGGGCATCAAGGTCGCCTTGATCGAACCGGGCAAGACCGGCGCCGATTTCCAGTCGCCCGATATTCCGCCCGACCAACAGGCCGAGATGATCAACCAGGAAAGAATGCTGCGCGCCGAGGACATTGCGGTCGGTATCCATTTCCTTCTGACTCAGCCGTCGCGGACCGTGGTCCAGCAACTCGTCATGGTGCCGCGGGTGCAGGACGAATAGCCGCAACGCCCTTGCAGGGCACCGGCGTCCGCTCCATATCCGGGGGACAAAATCATTCTCGCGGGGGACGTTAACCCATCGCATAGGTTGATTGTGACACAAACGGGTCTAGCATGACCGCTCGACCGCCTTGACGGGCGCGAGGCAAGACAAGGGACTTTATGACCAAGCTTTCCGGCGGCGGCGACAGCAAGAGCACGCTCTACTGCAGCTTCTGTGGCAAATCGCAGCACGAGGTGAGGAAGCTCATCGCCGGGCCGACCGTGTTCATCTGCGATGAATGCGTCGAGCTGTGCAACGACATCATCCGCGAGGAAACCAAGTCCGCGCTCGTCAAGACCCGCGACGGGGTTCCCACCCCGGGCGAAATCTACAAGGTGCTCGACGATTATGTGATCGGACAGATGCGCGCCAAGCGTGTCCTCTCGGTCGCGGTGCATAACCATTACAAGCGCCTCAACCACGGCGCCAAGACCGGCAATGACGTCGAGCTCGCCAAGTCGAACATCCTGCTCATCGGTCCGACCGGGTGCGGCAAGACGTTGCTCGCGCAGACACTCGCGCGGATTCTGGATGTGCCGTTCACGATGGCCGACGCCACCACGCTGACCGAGGCCGGCTATGTCGGCGAGGATGTCGAGAACATCATCCTTAAGCTGCTCCAGGCATCTGACTACAACGTCGAGAAAGCGCAGCGCGGGATCGTCTACATCGACGAGATCGACAAGATCAGTCGTAAGTCGGACAATCCCTCGATCACCCGCGACGTATCGGGTGAGGGCGTCCAGCAGGCGCTGCTCAAGTTGATGGAGGGCACCACCGCGAGCGTTCCGCCGCAGGGCGGGCGCAAGCATCCGCAGCAGGAATTCCTCCAGGTCGACACCACCAACATCTTGTTCATCTGCGGCGGTGCGTTCGCCGGGCTTGATAAGATCATTGGCGATCGTCTCCAGGGCAAGTCGATCGGTTTTGGTGCGCACGTCGCCGCGCCAGAGGATCGCCGCCAGGGTGAAACCTTGAAGTCCACCGAGCCTGAGGATCTGCTCAAGTTTGGCCTTATCCCCGAATTTGTCGGCCGCCTGCCGGTCATCGCCACGCTCGAGGATCTCGACGAGACCGCCTTGGTCAAGATTTTGATCGAGCCGAAGAATGCGCTGGTCAAGCAATATCAGAAATTGTTCGACATGGAGGATGTCGAACTGGCTTTCTCCGACGATGCGCTCCACTCGGTCGCGAAGCGCGCGATCGAACGCAAGACCGGCGCCCGCGGTTTGCGTTCGATCATCGAATCGATCCTGCTCGACACGATGTTCGACCTGCCGTCGATGGACGGAGTCGATGAAGTCCATGTCGACAAGGACGTGGTCGACGGTCGCAAGGAACCGGTCCGGGTCTACGCCAAGAAGGACAAGCAAGCCTCGTCGGGCGGCGACGCAGCGGCCTAATCGACATGAGCGACGCGGTGCGACTGTTCGACAGCGGACCGCTTCGCCTGCTTCCCGCGGCGGTGCGCGACCCGCGCCGCGCATGGCTCGCGATTCTGGTCGGTTTTGCGCTGGCGCTGACGGGTAGTTTGATCCTGTCGGCGACCGCGACGAAGATGGCGCCGAGCCTTGCCAAGCCTGAATTTTCGCTACGCGGACCGATCGCATTTGTGCTGCTTGTCGGGTTCGCGCCGCTGGTCGAGACGCTGATCATGGCGGGTGTGCTGAGCTTGCTCGCGCGCTTCTTCACTCCCACGATGACGGTCTTCGCCAGCGCCTTGTTGTGGGGATTTGCCCACTCGTTTCAAGCGGCGGCCTGGGGGCTGGTGATCTGGTGGCCGTTCCTGATTTTCTCGACGCTCTACATCGTCTGGCGGCAGCGCAGCGTCGCCGCCGGAATCGCGGTGGCGACCGCGACCCACGCCCTGCAGAATGTCCTTCCCGCGCTGGCGATCGTGTTGCGCTGACCAACCTTTCGTTGCGTAAGGGCGCGGCCTCTCCCATATGATCGCCATGACCACGCGCACCTTACCGCTCCTGCCCCTTCGCGACATTGTCGTCTTCCCGCACCGCATCGTGCCGTTGTTCGTCGGGCGCGAGAAATCGGTCGCCGCGCTCGAGGCGGCGATGGCGAGCGACAAGCAATTGTTCCTCGTCGCCCAGCTTGATCCAAGCGAAGATGACCCTGACCGCGACGCGCTGTACGACCTCGGCGTCATCGCCACCGCGATGCAGTTGCTCAAGCTTCCCGACGGCACCGTCCGCGTGCTGGTCGAAGGCGTCCAGCGCGCGCGGCTCGTCAATATGGTCGATGGCGAAGGCCATCAGGCGGCCGAGGTCGAGCTGGTTGACGAAGTCGAGGGCAACGCCACCGAAACCACCGCGCTGATGCGCTCGGTGATCGAGCAATTCGAAAATTATGCCAAGCTCAACAAGAGGTTGCCGGCGGAAACTTCGATGCAGCTGACCGAGATCGAGGACCCCTCGATCCTCGCCGATGCGGTCGCGTCGAACCTGTCGGTCAAGGTCGCCGACAAGCAGGCGTTGCTCGGCGAGCTCCAGCCCGGTCGCCGGCTCGAGATGGTATTCGCCTTCATGGAGGGCGAGCTTGGGGTGCTCCAGGTCGAAAAGAAAATCCGCAGCCGGGTCAAGCGCCAGATGGAGAAGACCCAGCGCGAATATTATCTCAACGAGCAGTTGAAGGCGATCCAGCGCGAGCTTGGCAATGAAGGCGAGGAGGGCGGCGACGAGCTGGCCGAACTTGCCCAGAAGATTCGCAAGACCCGCTTGTCGAAGGAGGCGCGCACCCGCGCCACCGCCGAACTCAAGAAATTGAAGGCGATGGCGCCGATGTCGGCCGAGGCAACCGTCGCACGAAACTATCTCGACGTGCTGCTCGGGCTGCCGTGGGGCAAGAAAAGCCGCGTCCGGCGCGACATCGCCGAAGCGCAAGCGGTACTCGACGAGGATCATTATGGGCTCGAGAAGGTCAAGGACCGGATCGTGGAATATCTCGCGGTCCAGGCGCGAACCAACCGTTTGAAGGGGCCGATCCTGTGCCTCGTCGGCCCGCCGGGTGTCGGCAAGACCTCATTGGGCCGCTCAATCGCCAAGGCGACCGGGCGCGAGTTTGCACGCCAGTCGCTCGGCGGGGTGCGCGACGAGGCCGAGATTCGCGGCCATCGCCGCACCTACATCGGCAGCTTGCCGGGCAAGATCATTTCGAACCTGAAAAAGGCCGGCACGTCGAACCCGCTGTTCCTGCTCGACGAGATCGACAAGCTCGGCCAGGATTTTCGCGGCGACCCCGCATCGGCGCTATTGGAAGTGCTCGACCCCGAACAGAATTCAAAGTTTCAGGACCATTATCTTGAGCTTGATTATGATTTGTCCGACGTGATGTTCGTCACCACCGCCAACTCGCTCGACATGCCGCAAGCACTGCTCGACCGGATGGAGATCATTCGGCTCGAAGGTTATACCGAGGACGAAAAGGTCGAGATCGCGCGCCGACATCTGATCCCCAAGCAGATGGAAGCGCACGGCCTCAAGGATGAGGAAATGTCGTTCGCCGACGACGGCCTGCGTTCGATCATCCGCAATTTCACGCGTGAGGCCGGGGTGCGCACGCTCGAGCGCGAGCTGGCCAAGGTGGCGCGCAAATCGCTGCGCCAGATCCTCGAGGGCAAGGTCAGCCAGGTTGAGCTCAACGCGGCTAACATCAACGATTTCCTCGGGGTCAAGCGCTACCGTTACGGCATGGGCGAGGAGGAGGACCAGATCGGCGCCGTGACCGGGTTGGCCTGGACCGAGGTCGGCGGCGAATTGCTGACCATCGAGGCGGTCACGGTGCCGGGCAAGGGCGCGATCAAGACGACCGGCAAATTGGGCGAGGTGATGACCGAATCGATCGCCACCGCGATGAGTTTCGTGAAAGCGCGCTCCCCCAGCTACGGGGTCAAGCCGTCGATCTTCAGCCGCAAGGACATTCACGTCCATCTTCCCGAAGGCGCGGTGCCCAAGGACGGCCCCTCGGCGGGGATCGGGATGGTCACGGCGATGATCTCGACGCTGACCGCGATCCCGGTGCGGCGCGACGTGGCGATGACCGGCGAAGTGACCTTGCGCGGCCGCGTGCTGCCGATTGGTGGTCTCAAGGAGAAACTGCTTGCCGCGTTGCGGGGCGGCATCAAGACCGTTTTCATCCCGGCCGAGAATGAAAAGGATTTAGTTGAAATACCCGCCTCGGTGAAGGACGCGCTCGAGATCGTCCCGGTTGCCCATGTCGACGAAGTGCTGGCGCGGGCGTTGAGCCGTCCGCTGACGCCGATCGAATGGACCGATGCCGACGAGCAGGCGACCGAGCCAGTGGTTCATTCACCGACCGGTGGCGACGGTGCACCGGTTCGTCACTGAAGGCTTTGACTTCATCGTCGAACCTTGTCTTAAGCGGCGTCTTGCAATTGCTCCGCGAGTCACGCGGCGCGGGTCGGGAGAGTCGAGTCCATGAACAAGCAGGAACTCATTGGCCACGTCGCTGATCGCGCCGGCCTGTCGCGCAACGATGCTGCACGGGCGGTTGAAACGATGCTCGAGGTTGTCACCGCGACACTGAAGCGTGGCGACGAGGTACGGCTGGTCGGATTCGGCAATTTTTCGGTCACTCGGCGCAAGGCCTCGACCGGTCGCAACCCGCGCACCGGCGAGCCGATGCAGATCAAGGCCAGCAGCCAGCCCAAGTTCCGCCCAGGCAAGGTGCTCAAGGACGCGGTGCAATAACCGCCGACGATCGTCTGGACACATTCCGGGGCGTCGCTTAAGGGCGCTTCGGTCCCGGCATGGGCGCGTAGCTCAGTGGTAGAGCACACCCTTCACACGGGTGGGGTCGCAGGTTCAATCCCTGCCGCGCCCACCATGCCCGAACGCAGACAGTCCGGGGGACTGTCGGGCACGGGCATCAGAACGCAGACAGTCCGGGGG
>JALYRH010000108.1 GCA_030855425.1 Pseudomonadota bacterium | reverse complement strand
CTCGAGGGCGAGATCATCGCCGAGGCGCGCAACGCGATGCGCGGCACGCTCGACCCGACCGCGCACGCCGAAATGGTCGCGATTCGCCACGCCGCGACACGGCTCGGCCAACCGCGGCTCGATCGCTGTACGTTGTGGGTCAGCCTCGAGCCGTGCGCGATGTGCGCCAGCGCGATCGCGCACGCACGAATCGCCGAACTGCGCTTCGCTGCCGAGGATCCCAAGGGCGGGGGCGTGGTCAACGGTGCGCGGATCTTTGCCTTGCCGACCTGTCATCATCGTCCCGACGTGCTCGGCGGGATCGGCGAAGCCGAGGCGGCGGCGCAGTTGCGCGACTTCTTCCGCGAACGACGGCGGTAAGGCGGCCGTTCCTAGGTCAGCCCGACGATCCTGATCTCGATCCGGCGGTTCAGCGCGCGGCCTTCCTCGCTGTCATTGTCGGCGATCGGCGTGGTTTCGCCATAACCCTTGACCGCGACGCGCGCCGAACCGACCCCGCGCGACTTGAGGTAATTGGCGACCGCCTGCGCACGACTCACCGACAGCGCCTGGTTCGACGCCTCGCTGCCGCTGGCATCGGTATGGCCAAGGACGTCGACAAGGGTCCGGTTACCGCTGCGCAGGGTCTGGGCGATTTCACGCAGGGTCGACTGGAATTGCGGCTGGATGGCAAAGCTGCCGACCGGGAAAGTGATCGACGCTGGCATACGCAGGATGACGTCCTCGCCGCTGCGGATCACCTCGACACCGGTGCTCACCATCTGGCGGCGGAGGTCGGCTTCCTGGGCGTCCATGTAGGCGCGCACCTCGCCGCCGCCCAGCGCGCGGATCTTGGCGCCAGTAAATTTTGCGCGGCGGCTGCTTCGCCCGCCGACCACGTCGCCGACGAGATAGGCGCCGACGGTCGCGGCGCTGGCCTCGCCCGTCGGGCGCGAAACCATGCCGCGCCCGGCGTATGGATCGCCATAGCGACCCGTGGTGCAGGCGGCAGTGGCGACGACCGCGCCCGACAGGGCAAGCAGGGTGAGCGCGCGCAAAGGATGCATCTTATTCTCCGGTCGCGAGGGTGATTCGGATTGGGAACGGCGGCCTCACCCGATGGTTCCGGATGCTTATCGATCTCCCATGCCTTGCCGCGCCGCCACTTTGGCGGCATGGAAGGGTGCAATCATGAGCGGACCCTTGGCGCCCATTCCCTGGTTTGACATCGTCCTGATCCTAGCGCTGATCGCGCTGAACGGCGTGTTCGCGATGAGCGAATTGTCGATCGTCTCGTCGCGCGAGGCGCGGCTGAGGGCGATGGCCAAGTCGGGCTCGGCGGGGGCCAAGGCCGCGCTGCTGCTCGCCGCCGACCCAAGCCGCTTCCTCTCGACAGTGCAGATCGGGATCACGCTGATCGGGATTCTCGCCGGCGCTTATTCGGGGGCGAGCCTCGGGGGACCGCTCGCCGAACGGCTGCACGCTTATGCCGGGCTGGCGCCCGACACGGCGCAGACGGCCGGCTTCACGATCGTCATCGTCATCACTACCTATCTGTCGCTGATCGTCGGCGAGCTTGTCCCGAAGCAATTCGCGCTGCGCAATCCCGAAGTGATCGCGTCGATCATGGCGCGGCCGATGAACATATTGTCGCGGGTCACCGCGCCGTTCGTGTGGCTGCTCGACCGCACCAGCGCTTTGATCTTCAAGATCATCGGGCTCGACCGCGAGAGCAAGAATGTGGTGACCGCCGAGGAGCTCCACCTGGTCGTCGCCGAGGCGCAGACCGCAGGCGTACTCGAGGAAAGCGAACGCGCGATCATCTCGGGCATCGTGCGGCTCGCCGACCGGCCGGTGCGTGAGATCATGACCCCGCGCACCGAGATCGACTGGATCGACCTCAACTGCACCCGCGAGGAAATCCGCGCCGAACTCGCCGCCACGCCGCATAGCCGCCTGCCGGTCGCGCGGGGTTCGGCCGACCAGATCGTCGGGGTGGTATCGACCCGCGACATGCTCGCCGCGCTGCTCGATGGCGAGGAGATCGACCTCGCCCGGCTGATGCGCCCAGCGCCAGTGATCCCCGATCTGATGGACGCGATGGACGCGCTCGCGGTGCTCCGCAACGCCGAGGTGCCGCTCGCGCTGGTGCATGACGAATATGGTCATCTCGACGGAATCGTCACCCCGGGTTCGCTGCTCGCGGCGCTGGCGGGGGCATTTGCCAACGACCTCGACGAGGGCGAGGATCCACCGTGCATCGAGCGCGAGGACGGCAGCTGGCTGGTGTCAGGCGCGGCGAGTGCCGACCTGCTGTCCGACCGGCTCGGCGTATCGATCCCCGCCGAGCGCGATTATTCGACCGTCGCGGGGTTTGCGCTGTGGGTGCTGAAACGCATCCCCGTCACCGGCGAGACGTTTCGGTTCGACAATTTCAAGTTCGAAATCGTCGACATGGACGGGCGCAAGATCGACAAACTGCTGGTCACGCGGCGCTCGCGCAAGCAGTCCCGAGGCGACGCCGAGGACGCGACGGCCGTCTAGCGGAAGCGGAGTGCTTCAAAGCGCCCCGAACCGCTGGCTGTATCCGTCGAGGTCGCCGCGGCTGAGATAATGCGCCTGCTCGACCACGCGGTCGCGAGTGAGGCGGCCGCGGAACGCGCCGAGCTCGGCATCGATCGCTTCGACCTGGCCCGGCGACAGGCTCGCAATCTCCTCGTACCGGGTGAGGCCCATCGCATTGAGCATCGCCGCAAGCTTGGGACCGACACCCTTGAGCGCTTGCAGATTGTCGGGCTCGCCGTCTGACGTGGGTAGCTGGGCGCTGACGTTGGCGCCGAGCATCTGGCCCGCAACGTCACCCGTCGCGCGCGCGGCTTCATCGGCGATCCCCTGGCGGCGGGGTTGCGGCTCGGGCGCGGGCTCCTCCGCGGCGACCGCCATGTGCGGACGAACCGGCGTGTCATCCGACAGGCTGACGCGCTGGCGCGGACGAAACACCAGATAGCCGACGATGAGCCCAATCAGCAGGCCGACCAGGATCACTGGCCAATATTCGTTCCACAAGATGAGCAATGTCGTCCCCTTTACCAACGGCGGTCAAAACGCCGCGCGCGGCGGCGCAGCTCGAGCAGATAGGTCAGCAACAATCCCAGGCTGAAGCCCGCCAGCCCGAGCAGCGCCGCTTCGACGAACAATGGCAAGGTCATCGGCGCGGCTCGTGGGGCAGCGAAGCGGGATCCCAGCGGACGTCGTTGATCCCCGGAACGTCGTGCATGACCCGCACTAGCTCGCTGCGTTGGAAGCTGTCCGCCGGGCCCGACAGGATGATCACGCGCGCCAGCGGTCGACGCGCCAGCAGCGCCGACACCGCGGGCAGTTCGTTGGCGTCCAAGGTCGAGCGGGCAATTTTTTCGGCCCGGGCGGCGAGCCGGTCGCCGGCGCCGAGCGGGCCGTGCCACAATCCAGCAAAGGCGAGTGTCGCGACGACCCCCGACAAGAATATCAGCGCTCGATTCATTTTTCACGCTCCAGTTCGCGCCAGCCGATGTCGCGGCGGTGAAAGCCATCAGCATAGTCGATTTCGTCGATTGCGCGATAGGCGCGGGCACGGGCGTTGGCGAGGCTCTCCGCGATGGCGGTGACGGCCAGGACGCGCCCGCCGCCGCCGAGCAACGCGCCCGACGCGTGGCGCGCGGTGCCGGCGTGGAACACGGTCACGCCCTCGACCCGTTCGGCCGCCTCGATGCCGTCGATCGCCCCGCCGCGCTTCGGCGCGCCGGGATAGCCGGCGGCGGCAATGATCACGCTCATCGTCGAGCGATCGCTCAGCGCCGGCGCCTCGAACGGCGCGCCGGTCGCGACGGCGTGGAGCAACGCGGCGAAATCGCCCTCGATGCGCGGCATGATTGCCTCGCACTCGGGATCGCCGAAGCGGACATTATATTCGATCAGCTTGGGGCCGGCAGCGGTCAGCATCAGTCCGGCGAACAGGATTCCCGAAAATGGCGTTCCCGCATCGACCATGGCGCGCGCGGTCGGCTCGACGATATCGCGCATGACGCGGGCTTCGAGCTCGGCGGTGAGCACTGGGGCAGGGGAATAAGCGCCCATCCCGCCGGTGTTGAGCCCGACATCGCCTTCGCCGACGCGCTTATGGTCCTGCGCGCTGGCGAGGACGACCGCGCGCGTCCCGTCGACCAGCGCGAACAGGCTGGCTTCCTCGCCATCGAGAAATTCCTCGATCACCATCGCGCCGTCGCCGGCGGCGGTGATCGCGGCCTCGGCCGCGGCGCGGGCCAGGGCGACGGTCACGCCCTTGCCCGCGGCGAGGCCGTCGGCCTTGATCACGACGGGTAATCCGAAGCGGTCGAGCGCGGCTCGGGCGTCGACCTGGGTCTCGACCCTGACGTAGGCGGCGGTCGGGATGCAGTTGCTGGCGCACAAATCCTTGGTGAAGCCCTTGCTGCCTTCGAGCATCGCGGCGGCGGCGCTGGGGCCGAACACCGCGAACCCCGCGGCGCGCGCGGCGTCGGCGAGGCCGGCGACCAGCGGTGCCTCGGGACCGATCACGATCAGGTCGATGGCGTGGGCGGTGGCGAGGTCGGCCACCGATTGCGGGTTGCCCGGGTCGATCGCGAAGCAGTCCGCCCAACGCGATATGCCGGGATTGCCGGGCGCGGCGATCAACGCATCGCAGCTTGGCGATTGCCTAAGCCGCCATGCCAGCGCATCTTCGCGGGCTCCCGACCCCAGCAGCAGGATATTCATGCCGTTCCCCGATGATCCAGATGGCGGCCTGATAGCGAGCCAGCGGCCCGGCGACAATTCGCCCGCGCAATCGGTCAGCGAATTGTCCGGCGCGCTCAAGCGCACGGTCGAGGGTGCGTTCGGCCACGTCCGCGTGCGCGGTGAGATTTCGGGGTGGAAGCGCCACGCCTCGGGCCATTGCTATTTCGCCTTGAAGGACGAGGGCGCGTGTATCGACGCGGTGCTGTGGAAGGGACAGGCGGGGGGACTCGCCTTTCGCCCCGAGGATGGCGCCGAAGTGATCGCCACCGGCAAGCTCACGACCTATGCCGGACGCTCGAAATATCAGATCGTCGTCAGCCGCATGGAGCTCGCCGGGGCGGGCGCGCTGATGGCCTTGCTCGACCAGCGGCGGCGCGCGCTCGCCGCCGAAGGGCTGTTCGACGAGGGCCACAAGCGCGCCCTGCCGTTCCTGCCCCGGGTCATCGGAGTGGTGACCTCGCCGACCGGGGCGGTGATCCGCGACATTCTCCACCGGCTCGAGGATCGCTGCCCGACGCATGTCATCGTCTGGCCGGTGCCGGTCCAGGGCGAAGGCGCGGCGGCGAAGGTGGCGGCGGCGATCCGCGGCTTCGGGGCGATCGTGCCAGGCGGTCCGGTGCCGCGCCCCGACCTGATCATCGTCGCGCGTGGCGGCGGCTCGATCGAGGATCTGTGGGCCTTCAACGAGGAGGAAGTGGTGCGGGCCGCCGCGGCCTCGCCGATCCCCTTGATCAGCGCGGTCGGGCATGAAACCGACACCACGCTGATCGATTTCGCGTCCGACCGCCGCGCCCCGACGCCGACCGCGGCGGCCGAGATGGCGGTGCCGGTGCGCGCCGAACTGGCGATGCTGCTCGGCGAGCTCGGCCAGAGGTCGGCCC
>JALYRH010000023.1 GCA_030855425.1 Pseudomonadota bacterium | reverse complement strand
AGGTGAGGAAGATGACCGGCATGGCGCCCACGTCGCCACCCAGTTCGCGCACCCGGCGGAGCAATTCCATTCCGTCCATCTCGGGCATCTTGATATCGAACACCCCGATGTCGGGCGGATTGTCGGCGAACGCCTTCAACGCCATCTGACCGTCGGTGTAGACCCGGGTAACGAAGCCCTCGGCCTGGAGCGCGATCGACACCGAGGTCAGGATGTTGCGGTCATCGTCGACCAGCGCAATCACATGGGCCATCGCCGCTCCCTTGCCTGGCGGTTGCGATAGACAGCGGGGTAGGGGCGCACAAGCCGCGAAAGTGCGTGTTACTATTTTGACCATCCGGGGGACGCTATGTATAGGCCCATCGCAGATAGTGCGACGAACCTGCTAACTGGTTTCGTCGCTCAAATTTAAAGGAGAATCGTTGTGAGCGAGCGCACCCCCGCGCACCGGATGGATGCTCAGGGAATCGAGACCGGAGCCAGCATCCACTGGAATCTGACGACCGCGCCGCTCGTCGAACTGGCAATCGAGCGCGGCGAGGGCAAGCTCGCCAAGGACGGCCCATTGGTGGTCAAGACCGGCAAGTACACCGGGCGCAGCGCGCAGGATAAATTCACCGTTCGCGACGCGACCACCGAGGACACCGTGTGGTGGGGCAAGTCGAACAAGCCGATGACGCCCGATGCGTTCGCCGTGTTGAAGCAGGACTTTCTCGCCGAGCTTGCCAAGCTTGACACCTTGTTCGTGCAGGATCTCTACGGCGGTTCGCAGCCCGAACATCGCGTCAAGGTGCGCGTGATTAACGCCTACGCCTGGCACAGCCTGTTCATCCGCACCATGCTGGTCCGTCCGGCGGCCACGGAACTGGCGAATTTCGTTCCCGAATATACGATCATCGACCTGCCCGGATTTCGCGCCGACCCGGCGCGTCACGGCTGCCGCAGCGAGACCGTGATCGCGGTTAATCTGACCGAGAAGCTGATCCTCATCGGTGGCACTGAATATGGCGGCGAGATGAAGAAGTCGGTGTTCGGCCTGCTCAACTTCCTCCTTCCGCCGCAGGGCATCATGCCGATGCATTGCTCGGCCAATATCGGCCCCAAGGGCGACACCGCGATCTTCTTCGGCCTCAGCGGAACTGGCAAGACGACGCTTTCGGCGGACAAGAGCCGCACGCTGATCGGGGACGATGAGCATGGCTGGTCGGACACCGCGGTGTTCAATTTCGAGGGCGGTTGCTACGCCAAGATGATTCGCCTGTCAGCCGACAGCGAGCCCGAGATTTACGCCACCACCAAGCGCTTCGGTACGGTGCTGGAGAATGTCGTG
The DNA here is from genome assembly GCA_030855425.1 of Pseudomonadota bacterium. The sequence continues at coordinate 16,990 of JALYRH010000023.1, read as the reverse complement.
ATGGACGAGGCGACGCGCGAGCTCGACCTCGACGATGCGACGCTCGCTGAGAACAGCCGCGGGGTCTATCCGATCGACTTCATCCCCAATTCTTCGGATAAGAACATGGGGCCGTTGCCGAAGAATGTCGTCATGCTGACCGCAGATGCGTTTGGGGTGTTGCCGCCAATTTCTCGGCTCACACCAGACCAGGCGATGTACCACTTCCTGTCGGGCTACACCGCCAAGGTCGCTGGCACCGAGATCGGCGTGACCGAGCCTGAGGCGACGTTCTCGACCTGCTTCGGCGCCCCCTTCATGCCGCGCCATCCTTCGGTTTACGGCAATTTGCTTAAAGAGCGGATCGCCACGGCGGGGGTCGATTGCTGGCTGGTCAACACCGGCTGGACGGGGGGCAAATATGGCACCGGCAACCGCATGCCGATCAAGGCGACCCGCGCCTTGCTCAACGCCGCGCTCGACGGCAGCCTCAACAATGCCGAGTTCCGCAAGGATCCCAACTTCGGCTTCGAGGTTCCCGTCGCGGTCCCGGGCGTGGACAGTGCGATCCTCGACCCGCGCTCAACGTGGTCCGACAAGGACGATTATGACCGCACCGCGGCCAAGCTGGTCGACCTGTTCGTCGAAAACTTCGCGCAATTTGCCGAACATGTCGAGGATGGTGTCAAGCAGGCCGGGCCGAAGGTCGCCGCCTGACCTAATCGTCATTGTGAACCCCGGGTCGGACTGCCCTGGCAAACCCGGAGGCCGGCATCGTGAACCAGTCCAGCGCGGCGCCGCTGGATTGTTTCGCGTTGCGCTCCTCGCTTGACGGCGGGTTTTTCTAGCCCCTCGCCCTGGCGATGTAGAGGTCGACGTTCTTGGCGAGCACGTCGAGCGGGACGTTGCCGCCAAGCACCACCGCATCGTTAAACCCGCGCAAATCGTAGCGCGGACCGAGCGCGGCCTTGGCGCGGTCACGCTGGCGGACCATTTCCTGGTGCCCGACTTCATAGCCGCACGCCTGTCCCGGCCAGGAGCAGTAGCGATCGACCTCGCTCGCGACTTCGAGGGGGTTCGAACCATTGACGTCGACGAAGAAGGCAACCCCTTGTTCGCGCGTCCAGCGCTTGGCGTGAATCCCGGTGTCGACCACCAACCGGCAGGCGCGAAACCCGATCGACTGAAGATAGCCCAGCCGCCCGACAGGGAAGTCGTCATAGACGCCGAGCTCATCGGCGAGCTGCTCGGCATAAAGTGCCCACCCTTCGCTATAGGCATTGAACGCGAGGATCGAGCGGATCAGCGGCAGCTTGAAGGTATATTCGCCCTGCCACACATGCCCCGGAATTGCCTCGTGGTGGGCGAGGTCGGGCAGACTGTACTTGCTGTGCAGATCGGTCGAGCGCAGGTTGATCCAGAACTTGCCCGGAATCTTCCCGTCGGGTGACCCCGGGCCGCCATAAGCCGCGGGCGCGCCGGGTTCTTCCTCGGGCGGCAGGCGCTTGACCTCGAGGTAGCCCGGAACGAGCGTGTTGAAGGCGCGGGGGAGCTCGGCGCGGATGATCTTGAGGCGCTCCTGGATGAACGCCATGATCTCGGCGCGGCCCTTGTCGCCTGGCGCGAACTGATAGCGCGGGTCCCTCGCCAGCGCTTTCATCCGCTCCCCGATCGATCCCGAGGTGTAGCCAAGCTGGCGGAGGATCGGGTCCATCCGCGCGTGGAGCGATTTCAGCGTATCGAGCCCAAGCTGGTGGATCGCTTGCGGAGACATGTCGGTCGTCGTGCTCGCGCGCAGCGCATAACGATAATAATCGTCGCCGCCGGGTTGGGCCCAGATACCGCCGTGATTCTTGGCCAGCGGACGCTGGCGCCGGAACTCGGCAAGCTGTCGGTCGAGCGCCGCGGCGACGGGGCCAGCGGCGAGCGCGCGGGCGCGCTGCTCCCAATTTCCTGGAATTTGCTTGGTTCGGCGCACGATTGATTCGACCAGCCCGCCGCCGCCGTGTGCCGCCTTGGCCGAGGCGCTGAGCTGCTTGACCGCTTTGTCGTTGAGGAAGGCGGGGAGGATGAGTCCTTGCGCCGCAGCGCTGCGCACGCGGCCGAGCTCGCCGTCGAGCTGCCCCGGATATTGCGCCAGCCGATCGAGATAAGCCTCGGCGTCGGCGGCATTTTCTATCAGATGATCGGTGTCGAGGAATCGGGGGGTGTCGAGATAGGCGCCGGTATTCTGGCTGACGACATAGGGCGAATTGCGCCAACCCCCGACCGCGACGTCGCCATAGGGCAGGGCAAAACCCTTCAAACCGGTGCGATAGGCGCTTTGCACGACCTGCAGGCTGGTGCGGGTCGATGGGGTCAGGCCGGCGAAATCGGCCGCGTCGACGGTCGCCAAATCGCCGGCGATCATCGCCGCGAACCGTTGCTGCCCCGCCTGACTGCGGTCGCCAAGCCGATGACGGAGTGCGGCGCGCGCGCCCTTGTCGAGATTGAGCGATGTCGCGCTTTCGGGCGACAAGGTTAGATAATGGTCGGCGATCCGATCAAGCAGTGCAGTTGCCTCGGCTTCCGTCATCGTGCGCGCAGGGCGCAGCGCGACGCCCGACGCGCAGCCACCCAATGCGGCGCTTGCGACCCCGACCGACAGTCCGGCAAGCGCTTCCCGGCGCGACAGGCAGGATTTGTTCATCAATTCACTCCTTACAGCGCGGGCAGGGCGCGGGTCGGCTCGACCATCAGGCAATTGCCCTCGACCCCTGTTACGATCACCCGTTCGCCGACCGCCGCCGGACCGCCGCGCGCGCTCCATTCGCCGTCGCCAACTCGTACCCGTCCGCCGTGCTCGTCGACCGGATCAACCACCACGACGCTCTTGCCGATCATGCGCTTGCTCGGATCGTTGAGGAGTTGCTGGTCCGGGGTGTCGGGCTGAGCGTAGAACCGTTTGCCGAGCATCACCGCGAGCGCTGAATAGACCGCGAACAAGATCAACTGCGGCGCGATGCCGAGGTCGAACAGCAAGGTGAACACCCCGGTTGCGATCGCCGCGGCGCCGATGAACAGCAGAAAAAATCCCGGCGCGAGCAGCTCGGCGATGAGCAGGACGACCCCGCCGATCGCCCAGATCCAGCCGGGTTCGATCCCCTCGAACATCAGCCCTGGATCCTTGGCACGCCGGGGACGCCCGGCGGCGTGCCGCGCTCGCCTGTGGTCGATGGCGTGGCCTTGGGCGTCGCGGCTTTCGACAGCCCGTCACCGATCGCTTCACGCGCCAACTCGCCGATTCCGCCCAGCGTCCCCATCAATTGGGTCGCCTCGACCGGAAACAAGATGGTCTTGGCGTTGGGCGAGGTCGCGAACATGCCGATCGCCTCGACATATTTCTGGGCGATGAAATAATTGATCGCCTGGACCGAACCACCCTCGATCGCGTCGCTGACCGACTTGGTTGCGTTGGCTTCGGCCTGCGCCGATCGCTCGCGCGCCTCGGCGTCGCGGAAGGCGGCTTCCTTGCGTCCTTCCGATTCAAGGATCTGCGCCTGTTTCATGCCTTCGGCGCGATTGATCTCATTCTGCCGCGCGGCTTCCGATTCGAGGATCGTCGCGCGTTTTTCGCGTTCGGCCTTCATCTGCCGCGTCATCGCGTTGACGATGTCGGCTGGTGGGCGGATGTCCTTCAATTCGACGCGGGTGATCTTGACCCCCCAGGCCTCGGTTGCCTGATCGACGACAACAAGCAGCCGGGCATTGATCTCGTCGCGCTTGGACAGCAGCTCGTCGAGGTCCATCGAGCCCATCACGGTACGCAAATTGGTGGTCGATAGCGCCAATATGGCCATGTAGACGTCGCTCACCTCATACGCCGCCTTTGCCGGGTCGAGCACCTGGAAGAATACCACCCCGTCGACCGCGACCATGGCATTGTCCTTGGTGATGATCTCCTGCCCCGGAATGTCGAGCACCTGCTCCATCATGTTGATCTTGTGGCCAACCCGATAGAAGAAGGGCGGGACGAAGTTGAAGCCCGGCTGGGCGACGCGGACGAAGCGCCCGAAATGCTCGATCGTGTAGCGATAGCCCTGATGGACGATCTTGACGCTCAACATCACGAACAGCAGCACCAGTACCGCAATGGCAATCAGGAATGTGGTCAGCATGAAATCCCCCTCGTTTATCCGTCATGATGGCGCGTGGCGCGCCACAGGTGAAGGAAAATCGGCATGGCGTTGAATCTCTTCGACCAGCGCGCGTTGCTGTTCCTTCCTGCGAGCAATCCGCGTGCGATACTGAAAGCGCGGGCGAGCGACGCCGATCTCGTGATCCTCGATCTCGAAGATGCGGTGCGGCCAGCCGACAAAGTCGCCGCGCGCGCCGCGGCGGTCGCGGCGATCGCGCAAGACTGGCCGATGCCGGTCGCGATCCGCATCAACGGGGTCGGAACGCCTCAGCATGACGCCGACCTCGCCGCGCTCGCCAGTGCCAATTGCGACCTCGTCGTGCTGCCTTCGGTGCGCACGGTCGAAGAGGTGCGGGGCATCAAGCTGGGGATTCCGCTCGCGGCGATGATTGAAAGCGCCGCGGCGGTGATCGACGCGCCCGCCATCGCGCATCATTGCAACGCGCTGATCCTGGGCACCAACGATCTTGCCGCCGACTTGAGACTGCCCGACGGCGACCGCGCGGCGCTGGGCTATTCGCTGCAAGCGGCGATTGTCGCCGCGCGCGCCGCCGGGATTGCGGTGTTTGACGGGGTGTTCAATGCGATCGACGATGCCGCCGGATTCGCCGCCGAAGCCGCGCACAGCCGCGCACTCGGGTTTGACGGCAAGACCTTGATCCATCCCAGCCAGATCGCGCCGTGCCACGCCGCCTTTGCCCCCGCGGCAGATGATTTGGCGCGCGCCGAGCGCCTCATCGCGGCCGCGACGGGCGGCGCCGAGCGATTCGAAGGCGCGATGATCGAAACGATGCACGTCGATTCCGCGCGCCGATTGCTCGCGCGCTGCAATCGCTGACCCCTTGGCGAATCGCGCGGCGGCTGGCATGGGCGCGCATGGCCGACCATCTGCATGACGATATCCCGCTGGGACTGACCTTTGACGACGTGCTGCTGATGCCGCTCGAATCGAGCGTGCTGCCGAGCGGCGCTGACACCAGCACTTTCCTCACCCGCCAGATTCCGCTCCACATTCCCTTGCTGTCGGCGGCGATGGACACGGTGACCGAGGCCGACATGGCGATCGCGCTCGCGCAATTGGGCGGGATCGGGGTGCTTCACCGTAATTTCACCATCGACGAGCAGGCCGACGCGGTGCGCAAGGTCAAGCGCTTCGAAAGCGGGATGGTGGTCAATCCGATCACCATGACCCCCGACCAGACGCTGGCAGAAGCGTTCGAACTGATGAAGCAGCACCGCATTTCGGGGATTCCGATTGTCGAGGCGTGGGGCAAGCTCGCGGGGATCATCACCAACCGCGACGTCCGCTTCGCCGAAAACCCGCGTCAGCCGGTGCGCGAATTGATGACTGCCGACAATCTCGCCACGGTCCCGCTCGGCACCAGCCAGGAGGAAGCGCGGCGGCTGCTCCACCAGCGGCGGATCGAAAAATTGCTCGTGGTCGACGATTCCGACCATTGCGTCGGGCTGATCACCGTCAAGGATATCGAGAAAGCCGTCGCTTCGCCCAACGCAACCAAGGACGAAGAGGGCCGGCTGCGCGCCGCCGCCGCAAGCACCGTCGGCGACAGCGGCTTCGCGCGCAGCGAGGCGCTGATCGACGCCGGGGTCGACTGCATCATCATCGACACTGCGCACGGCCACAATATCGAGGTCGCGCGCGCGGTCGAGCGGGTCAAGAAACTGTCGACCGGCGTGCAAGTCATTGCCGGGAATGTCGCCACCGCCGAGGCGGCGCGCGCGCTCGCCGGGGCCGGCGCCGACGCGATCAAGGTCGGGATTGGGCCGGGTTCGATCTGCACCACGCGGATTGTCGCGGGGGTTGGAGTGCCGCAATTGAGCGCGATCATGGCGGCGTCGAAAGCGGCCGCCGATGCGGGCATCCCGGTGATCGCCGATGGCGGCATCCGCACTTCGGGCGATGTCGCCAAGGCGCTTGCGGCGGGAGCATCGACGGTGATGATCGGCTCGCTCCTCGCCGGGACCGACGAGGCGCCGGGCGACACCTTTCTCTATCAAGGCCGCGCCTACAAGGCGTATCGCGGCATGGGCAGCGTCGGGGCGATGGCGCGCGGCTCTGCCGACCGCTATTTCCAGCAGGACATCAAGGACCAGTTGAAGCTGGTGCCCGAAGGCATTGAAGGGCAGGTCGCGTTCAAGGGCCCGGTGCGCGACATCGTCCATCAACTGGTCGGTGGGGTAAAGGCGGCGATGGGCTATACCGGTTCGGAGACCATCGCTGCTTTGCAGGACCGCGCGCGCTTCGTCCGCATCACCAACGCGGGCTTGAGCGAAAGCCATGTCCACGACGTCACGATTACCCGCGAGGCACCCAACTATCCGACACGGTAAGTCCATGAACAAATCCGCTCCGTTGGTGCCCTCATGACCCCCTCCGCGCGGACCCAGGCGGCGATCGACATCCTTGACCAGGTCATCGCATCGGCGCGCGATGATGGTCCGCCCGCCGACGCGATCGTTCAGCGCTACTTCAAGACCCGCCGTTATGCCGGGTCGAAGGACCGTCGCGCGGTGCGCGAATTGGTCTATCGCGCGATTCGCCGCTCGGGCGAGCGGCCCGACAGCGGGCGAGCCGCAATGCTCGGGTTGGCCGATGACGATGACGAGATTGCGTTCGATGACACCGCGCACGGCGCGGCGTTGCGCAGCGCTGGCGAAGCGGGCTCGCTCGCGAAAATCCTTCCGGAGTGGATTGAGGCCGAGCTGTCACCCCATGTCGGGCGCGACGAATGGCCCGCCTTGCTCGATCGCGCGCCGCTCGACCTGCGGGTCAATGTCGAGCGGACCGACCGTGGCGTCATGGCGGCAGCCTTCGATGCCACGACCACGCGGCTCAGCCCGTGGGGCCTGCGCCTCGCGCCCGACACGCGGATCGACGACCGCCCTGAATATGCGCAAGGTCTGGTCGAGGTGCAGGACGAAGGCAGCCAGCTGATCGCGCTCGCGTGCGCGCCGGCGGGGACGATCGACATGATCGACCTGTGCGCGGGGGCGGGCGGCAAGGCGCTCGCCCTCGCCGCCGCGGCGCCCCACGCGCGGATTATCGCCTGCGACACCAATCGCCAGCGGCTTGGCCAGCTCGGACCTCGCGCCGCGCGCGCCGGGGCCCAGATTGCGGTGCGCTTGCTCGATCCCGGCAAGGAGCCGGCGATGCTTGCCGATCTGGCGGGCCAGGCCGACGTGGTTCTGGTCGATGCGCCGTGCAGCGGATCGGGCACGTGGCGCCGCAACCCGGAGGGGCGCTGGCGGCTCGACCCCGAGCGGCTCGCTCGGGTGGTCGCGCTCCAGGCGCGCTTGCTCGACATCGCGGCGCCCCTCGTCAAGCCGGGTGGAGCCTTGGTCTACGCGGTGTGCTCGATCGTGGCGCGCGAAGGGGCCGGGCAGGCGATGGACTTCTTAGGCCGCCATTCAGCTTGGAGCGTGCAAGACGTCGGCTTCGACGGTGGACGCGGTGACGGTCCGGGGCGTTTGCTGACCCCGGGGCACGATTCGACCGACGGCTTTTTCATCGCGCGCTTCAGGGCGCCGTGCTAAAGCGACCTTATTGGTTGGAGATGATGATGCGGTTCAGTCCTATTGTTCTGATGCTTGGCCTTGCGACCTCGACCCTTGCCATTCCTGCCGCGGGGCAGCGGGCCGATAGTCAGATTTCTCCGCGCTCGGTCGAATTTGCCAGACGCGGCGCAGCCGCGCTGGCGGCGGGCAATTATCTCGCGGCTGACGATGCGCTTGAAACCGCGCTGGTGCTCGATCCGCGCAATCGCACGGCGTTCACGACGATGGCCAAGGTCGCGATCAAGCAGAAATTGTTCGGTCAGGCGATCCGCTTGACCAACAAGGCGCTCAGCCTCGACCCGACCGACCGCGACGCGCTTGGCCTCCAGGGCGAAGCGATGGTCGACGCGGGTGCCGTGCCGCGCGCCAAGGATACGCTCGCCAAATTGCAGAAATTATGCGCCGGCCCATGCCCGCAGGCCGCCGCGCTGAGCGCGGCGATCGCACGCGGACCGGCGATGGCCGAAGCCAAGCCGGCGGCAACCAAGAAAGCCAACTAACCCTTCGATAGAATCCGGGCGAGCGCGACGAAGTCCGAGACGGCGACGGTCTCGGCGCGCCGTGCCGGGTCGATCGCGAGGTCGGCGAGTGCATCGAGAGCACCAGGCATTCCCTTGACGCTCTGGCGAAGCATCTTGCGGCGCTGACCGAATGCGGCAGCCGTCAATCGTTCGAGGATCGCCGGGTCGATTCCCGGCGGCTCGGCGGCGGGACGCAAATGGACGATCGCCGAGGCGACCTTGGGCGGCGGAGTGAACGAGCTGCGATGCACGGCGAGCGCGATTCGCGGCTCGCTGCGCCACTGCGCGGCAATCGCCAACCGGCCAAAATGTTCACCGCCAGCGGGCGCGACGATCCGCTCGGCGACTTCGCGCTGAAACATCAAGGTCAGCGAACGCCACCACGGCGGCCACGCACCGGCCAGCCAGCGCAACAGCAATGCAGTCCCGACGTTATAGGGCAGGTTGGCGACGACATGGGCCCCGTCGCCGACCAGGCTGCGCTCATCGATTGCCATCGCGTCGCCTTCGATCAGCCTGAACCTGTCTGGAAAACTGGCGCCCAGCTCGTCGAGCGCGGGGATGCAGCGCCGGTCGCGCTCGACCGCGACGACCGCGGCACCAGTGTCGAGCAAGGCGCGCGTCAATCCGCCCGGGCCAGGTCCGACCTCATAAACCGTATCGCCTTCACCGACCCCGGAGATCGCCGCAATCCGACCCAGCAATTGGCGGTCGAGGATGAAGTTCTGGCCAAGCGCTTTTGATGCCGACAGCCCATGGCGGGAAATGACGTCGCGCAGCGGCTCGGGCGTGGCAGTCACCCGCGGCAGGAGGCGCGAATCGCGGCGCTCGCCTCGGCCTGACGGATCGCGGCGGCCATGGCACGCGGATCGGCCTGATCGCTGCCGGCGATGTCGAACGCGGTGCCATGGTCGGGTGCGGTGCGGACGATCGGCAGGCCGAGCGTGATGTTGACACCCTCGTCGAAATGAAGCGCTTTCAACGGGATCAGCGCCTGGTCATGGTACATGCACAAGGCGGCGTCGTAACGTGCCCGCGCCGCCGCGTGGAACATGGTGTCGGCGGGATGGGGGCCAGTGACGCTCCAGCCCTCGGCGCGCAACGCCTCGACCGCGGGTATGATCAGGTCGATCTCCTCACGCCCGAGCGACCCCCCTTCGCCCGCGTGGGGGTTGAGTCCCGCGACCGCAAGCCGCGGCTGAGCAATGCCGAAGCTGCGCTGGAGGCCGCGCAGCGCCGCCCGGCCCCGCGCCTCGATCAGCGATGCGGTGAGCGTCCCCGCTACCTCGGCAAGTGGCAAATGGGTCGTGACGGGAACAGTGCGCAGGCTAGGCCCGGCAAGCATCATCGCGACGTTCGATGGCGATACGCCGCAGCGCTCGGCGACAAATTCGGTCTGTCCGGGGTGAGCGAAGCCGATGCGATAAAGCTGTTGCTTCGACACCGGCCCGGTAACGACCCCCGACGCCGTGCCTGACCGGGCTAGCCCGACCGCGAGTTCGAGCGCGTCGAGCGAGCAATGCGCTCCGGCGGCGCTCGGGCAGCCGGGAATGTCGGCCTGCGCCGCGGTCATCGGCCACAGGGGCAGCCCGACATCGAACGCGCTGTCGACCTCGCGCGGGTCCTCGATCATCACGATCGGGCCGTCCCATACCGCCGACAGGCTGCGCGGATCGCCCACCGCAACGAACGGCGACAGCCCGAATGCGCCGCGATGATCCCAGCACTTGCCGATCACTTCGGGGCCGATCCCGGCAGGATCGCCGAGCGACACGGCGAGCGGCAGCGGCGCCATGCGCTAGCGGAAGTCGATCACCGCGTCGCGGCGCAGGTCGCGCAGGTAGCGGCGAGCGCGGGTATTGACGCGTTCTTCGTTGAGCTGGTTATAGACCTCGTCGAAGGTCGGCGAGGTCGAACTCGGCTCGTCGCGGCCGCACATTACGAGCACCCGCACGCCATCCTCGATCGATCCGAACGGACGTGTTGCCTGACCGACCTGCATCGGCAGCATCATATCCTGCAGCGCGGCGGGCAATTCCTTCATTGCCACCTGGTCCGACTGGACGACTTCGCCCTTGAAGTCCGCCGCCAGTTTCTCGGCGCCGCCGCATCCGCCAAGATTGGTCGCGGCGGCGGCGAAACGCGACACCAGCGCGTTCGCCGCCGGGTTCGCGGTTCCGGCCGGAATCTTGATCGAAACCTGCTTCAGGTTGAGCACTGCGGCGCGCGGATCGGCGGTAAGCACCTTGCGCTTGTCGAGCAACGCGACGATCTTATAGCCCCCCTGCACTGCGATCGGCGGCGACATGGTATTGATCGCCATCTCACGCACCGCGGAGCCGATTTGGTCGGGCAATTGTTCGGGGCGCACCCAGCCGAGGTCGCCGCCGACCGCAGCAGTCGAGGCTTCGCTATATTGGCGCGCATAACCCACGAAGGACGCGCCCTGCTCGAGCGCGGCGGTGATCTTGGTGGCGTTGCCAAGGACTTCGTCGCGATTCGTCGGGTTGGCCGAAAGGAAGATTTCGCCGACGCGATATTCATCGCTGCCCTTCGCGGCTTCAAGCTTGTCGATCACCGCCTTGACCTCTTCGTCGCCAACGCTGACGCCGCTTTCGATCTTGGCACTCTGCAGGCGGCGCCACGCAATTTCGCCTTCGATCTGGCGGCGAATGGTGCGGATCGATGAACCATTGGCGGCGAGATAGGTCGCCATCTGCTCGGGGGTCTGCTTCACATTGCCCGCGACCCGCGCCACGGTGCGATCGATGTCGGCTGGCTTGACGAGAATTTCCTCGGCCTTGGCGGCCTGGATCTGGAGCGTTTCGTCGATCAGGTTGCGAAGCACCTGCTGGCGCAGCCGCTCGAGCTCGTCGGTGGGGACTGGCTGACCGCTGGCAATGCCGAGCAGCGCGATGCGCTGGTTGATATCGGTCTGGGTGATGACCTCGCCATTGACGATCGCGGTCGCCTTCACGACCTGCGGCAGCGGCGACCCGAAAATCACCGGATTCTGCGGCAGGCGCAGCGCGGTCGTGCTGTTCACCGGCGGCGCGGTCTGCGCCACTGCCGTCCCCGCCGCGACCAGCCCGAGCGCGCCGAGCATCAGTCGCTTGCGCTGGCGCGCCGTCATACTCTTCGTTGCAATGACCACGCAAAATCCCTCAAAACCAATCGAATAGATGAACGGTGCCTAGCCCCGGCCCGCTGAACGCCAGCTTAGCGTCCAAGCCCCTTCAAGGAAATATTGAACGACAAGGTGCTACCCTTCCTGAAGTCGCCGATGCGCTCATAGTCGCGCTTCCACGACACGCCAAGATCAAGGCAGTCGTCCTCATAATTAAGTCCCATGCGCAGCCGGACCGGCTGAAAGCCATCGGCGTCGGTCAGCGGGTCCTCGCGGTTGCTGGTAAGGTCGAACACGGTGGCAGCGAACAGCGACCAGTAATTGAGGAACTTGACGCGACCCGCGACGCGCACTTCCTCCTTGTCGCGCAGATCTTCGATGTCGGCGCTGATGTTGCGGTTGAGGCGCAAATAGCCGACCTGGACATAGCTCTGGTTGGTGCCGAGCGTCAGGTCGAGCTCGTTGCGGCGCACCGCCAGATTATCCTTGTCGACGCGATAGCGATGGGTGACGTCAATGTAGCGCCCATAGCGCAGCCGGGTGCGGCCGACGACATCGGACAAGCGATCGGTCAGCCCGGTGCCGTCGGGAAAGATGCTCGGGCTGCGCGTGATCCGGAAGCTCTGACCGACGATCGCCTGCACCGACCACAGCCTGCGATCGAGTGCATATTCGGCCCCGTAGGTAATCCGCGACCCGTCTTCCCACCGGTCGTAACCGGGGAAGCGATTGAGCGCGAACAGATTGCTGTCCTCGAGGTCGACTGCGCGCGCATCCTCGTTGGGGATCGACAGGTTTCTGGTGGGAGGGGTGAGAACGAGCTGGACGCGCGGCGTGAAGCGCTGCGTGCCGCCGAACATCGGCCCGATCAGCGGATAGCGAAGATCGGCGGCGAGCGCTCCGATAGCGCGCGTCTGCCAGCCCTCCGCACCGCGATAAAATGCGATGTCGGTGAGGCCGGCGTCGTTGCTATGATAGACATCGCCGCGCGCATAAGCTGTGAACGTCAACTCCTGTCCGCCACGCGTCAAGCGCCGCAGGTCCCAGCGCGCACCGGCGAAGGCGCGCTGGGTATCCTGCCCGTCGATGCGCAGGATGGCCAGGCTGTTTGCCTGGAGTTCGACCTTGCCGCCCAGCCACGGCTCGTCGATCCGCAACCGTGCATCGATTGCCGGCAGCGCTATCGGAAACTGTTTCTGGACATCGTCGACGCGCAGACCCTGAAACGCCCAGCCGGCGATCGAAATATAGCCGCGCTGGCTGATTCGTTCGGCCTCGACGAAGCTGCGCAAACGATCGTCGCGCGTCAGGTCGTAGCGCCGGGTGACGGTCTTGTCGGTGGCGATGCGGATTGATGACGTCACGCTCCACTCGGGGCTGAACTGGAAGCGGCCATTGCCCTCGACATAAGCGCGGATTCCGCGGCGGCTGTCAGCACGGCCGGTGGCATCGATCTCGTCGATGCGATCGATTTTGCCGTGGGTCAGGAAGCCGCCGACCTGATAGGCGCCAAGGCTGGTCAAATGCCGAAAGCGCGCTTCGACCGCGGGCAGCGCCTTGCTGTAGACGTGCGGGGTGAGCGTCAGATCCTTATTGTCGGCGAGCCGCAGATAGTAAGGGACGCCAATCTCGACGCCGTTCGAACTCGACAGGCTGAGATTGGGGATCAAAAGCCCGCTCGCGGCGCGATCGTTCGATCCGTCCGAAATGGCGAACACCGGCAGCAACGGAATCGTGATGCCGAGGATCGTCAGGCGTCCGCCCTGAAATCGCAGTCGCCCCTCGCGGGGATCACGGGTCACGCGCGCGGCGGCAATCGACCAGCTCGGCTTGCGCGGGCAGCCGCTCGGCGTGGTCACCGGGCAGGGCGTGTAAATAGCCTGGTCGAGCGCCAATATGCCGTCGGTGCGTGTCGCCCGCTGCGCCGCGACGCGTCCGCCGCTTTCGAGCACGACCAGCAGGTCCTCGATCGTCCCGTCGCGCAAGGTGTCGTCGAGCACGACTCGATTGCTGATCACGCGGTCGCCCTCGGGCGACAGGATGACGACATTGCCAAGCGCGACGACGCTACCAGTGTCGCGATTCCATTCGACCCGGTCGGAAGCGAGGTAATAGCCGTCACGGTTCATCCGCACCCGGCCTTCCGCGACAATCAATGCGGTGGCGTTGTCGTAGCTGACTTGGTCGGCGCTGAAATCGATCTCATCGGCAGGGTTGGCCGCGGGCGCGGCCACGGTTCCGGTTGGCACGAGCGCTGCCGCTGGTGGTGCGGGTTGGGCGAGCGGCTGGGCCGCGGCCGCGCTCGCCCCGGCGAACAGCAATGGCAACATCAGGCCGCTTGCCAGATTTCGCTCGATCCTCGCCAACTTCCCCGCCCGGCACAACTTCACGCTTGCGCCTTGGCCTATCGCATCTTGCTCGCCAAGCGGCAAATCATGGCCGGCTTGCAATTTTTGCCTTCGCGCGCGCAGCCGCCTAAGGCACGCGACAATTCGACCGCTTCTCCAAGTCTTGAGGTATCCCATGCAAATTCGCTTCGTTGCTACCCGTCCCTCGGGTGACCATGCGCTCATCGTACCCATCGCGGGCACTGCGCGCGGAGGCCTCGACTCGTTCGGGGCCGCCAAGAACGGGATCGAGGCGGCGATGAAGCGCCAGCGCTTCGAAGGCGAAGCGGGCAGCGCCGCCGATCATTATCTCGATGAGGACGGCGGCCGCCGGCTGGTGCTGATCGGCATCGGCAGCGAACCCAAGCCCGATCGCGCCGAACGGCTCGGCGGTGCGGTCACTGCGCGGCTGCTGACCTCGGGCGAGCGCGAAGCGGTGATTGACTTAAGTAGCGCCAACTTTGGCGCGGACGATGCGGCGCGCGTCGCGCTCGGCGTGACGCTGCGCGGTTGGCGCCACGATCGCTATCGCACCCGCCTCAAGGACAAGCTTCGCCCGACGCTTGACCTCGTCACGATCGTCGGCGCCGCCGACGGTGCCGAAGCGCGCTGGACCGATCGCTATGCTCCGCTGGCCGAGGGGGTCATGCTGACCCGCGAATTGGTCGCTGAGCCGGCCAACATCATCTATCCCGAAAGCTTCGTCGAGCGCGTCCGCCACCTGACCGATCTCGGTGTCGAGATCCGCGTGCTCGACGAGGCCGAGATGACCAAGTTGGGGATGGGCGCGCTGCTCGGCGTGTCGCAAGGCTCGGCGCGCGACGCGCAATTGCTCGTCATGACTTGGAACGGCGCCGCCGCCGGCACGACCCCGACGGTGTTCGTTGGCAAGGGCGTGACCTTCGACACCGGCGGAATCTCGATCAAGCCGGCGCAGGGCATGGAAGGAATGAAGTGGGACATGGGCGGCGCTGGCGCGGTCGCCGGCGCGATGAAGGCGCTTGCCGGGCGCAAGGCCAAGGCCAATGTCGTTGGGATCTGCGGGTTGGTCGAGAATATGCCCGACGGCAATGCTCAGCGCCCCGGGGACGTGGTCACGACGATGTCGGGCCAGACCGTCGAGGTGATCAACACCGACGCCGAGGGCCGCCTCGTGTTGTCCGACGCGATTACCTGGGCGCAGCAGGAATTCGCTCCCAAGACGATCATCGATCTCGCCACGCTGACCGGCGCGATGGTAGTTTCGCTGGGGCATGAATATGCGGGCATCTTCGCCAATGACGAACCGCTCGAGGCGGACCTGATCAAGGCAGGCGAAGCGTCGGGTGACAAATTGTGGCGCCAGCCCTTGGGCGAGGCCTATGACCGACTGATCGATTCGCCGATCGCCGACATGAAGAATGTCGGGCCGCGCGAGGCCGGAGCGATAACCGCCGCGCAGTTCATCAAGCGCTTCGTCGACGATGGCGTGGCCTGGGCGCATCTCGACATTGCCGGAATGGCATGGTCGGACAAGGCGTGTCCCACTTATGACAAGGGCGCTACCGGCTACGGAGTGCGCCTGCTCGACCAATATATCGCCGATACGGTCGAGAATGGCTGCTAGCGTACGAAGCTGAATGCGGGTCGATTTCTATCAGCTTGGCGAGGCGACGGCCGAGAGCGTGATCGCGTCGGTCGGGCAGCGCTTGCTCGGCGACGGCCAGCGCCTGCTGGTGGTTGCCGGGGACGAAGCCCTGCTGGCGCGGCTCGACCGAATGCTGTGGGATCAGGGGGCGGCGAGCTTCATCCCCCACGGACTCGCCGGCGGCAATGACGACAGCGCGCAACCGATCCTCTTGTCGTCGGGGAGCGACGCCCCCAACCGCGCCCGCAACCTGCTCATCGCCGACGGCGAATGGCGCGAGGCGGCGCTTGGCTATGACCGCGCATTTTATCTGTTCGACGGCGACAGCGTCGAGCCTGCGCGGCTGGCGTGGAAATTGCTCGCCGGGCGCGACTCGGTCGAGCGGCATTATTGGGCGAGCGAGGACGGACGCTGGGTCAAGAAGGCGTAATGTGCAGCAAGTCCGCACCGGCCCGCGCCGGCGCCCGGCCTCCCATGCAGAATATCCTCGGTGGGTGGCCGGGTGGGGGCGCGGGCTGGCGCCGAGCTTCAAACAGGCCCTAGATTTCACGCGCCGCGACGGCTAGGGGCGCGGCCAATCCCAACCCAGCATCATCCGGAGCAGTCCCATGGCGGTCACCCGCACCTTTTCGATCATCAAGCCCGACGCGACGCGCCGCAACCTGACCGGGGCAGTGACCAAGATGCTCGAGGATGCCGGACTGCGCATCGTCGCGTCGAAGCGCATCCAGATGGCCAAGGACCAGGCCGAGGGCTTCTACGGCGTGCATCGTGAGCGCCCGTTCTTCAACGACCTCGTCGGCTTCATGATCTCGGGCCCGGTCGTGGTCCAGGTGCTTGAGGGCGAAGACGCAGTGAAGCGCAATCGCGACATCATGGGCGCGACCAATCCCGATAACGCCGACGGCGGCACGATCCGCAAGGAACTCGCCGAATCGATCGAGGCCAATACGGTCCACGGCTCGGACAGCGACGAAAACGCCGCCACTGAAATCGCCTTCTTCTTCAACGACGATGAGATTGTTGGTTAAGCCGCGACTTGTAGTCCTGAAGTATCAGGCCGCCGCGAAATCGGCGGCCTTTTTTTGGGCGATTCAGGCGCGGCTGAACCCCGTCAGGCGAAGCGAGCGGCCTCCGAAGACCCCGCCGCTTTCCCAGCGGTAAGACAGGCGATAGACGCCGCCGCCGCGCCGATCCTGACCGGCCTCGATGTACCGCGCCGAAACCGTGACCGGCACCGCTCCGTCGCGTTGATCCTCTTCAGGCGGCGGCACCGCCGACTTGAGGCTCGATGCCGACACAAGGCCATCGCTGCCCACCGGAATCGGCGACGTTTTCGCAATTGCCACGGTCAACGAATCAAGCGCGTGGCCGGGTTCGACCGGACTGATGATCAGCGTCTTGCCGTCGTCCTCGATGCGCCCCCGGAGCGCGAGCGGAACCGCTGCCTTCCGTTCGACGATCGTTGCCGGGACAGGCTTTGCCTCCTCTTTGCCGCGCCACCCGTTCCACAATCCAAGCGCCGAAATCACCAGCGCGGCCACCGCGATGCCTTCGCCGAGGTTGATCAGGCGCCGCCGGGACCGGCGTTCGGAA
>JALYRH010000107.1 GCA_030855425.1 Pseudomonadota bacterium | reverse complement strand
AAGGGCGTCCGCTCCGCCGCCCACGCCTGCTCGTTGGGCATCGCCAGCGCATCGAGATCGTCGCATCCCGCCGCCGGATTATCGACCCATTCGCGCAATCCCGGACCGCCGTTGATGACGTCGATCGGCAGTTTCCCGAACGCATATTCATAGGGAAAATCGCGCCACAGATCATATTCGGGAAACAGGGTGCGGATCGCCTTGAAGCCAAGCGCCTGCACCCGCCACGGCTTGAACGCCTGATGGACATAGGCTTCGCCCTCGGCGTGGATATGCACCCCGCTGCACAACTGCCCGACATGCTTATGGAACGTCGGCTCGAAGCTGATCTCGCGAAGGGTGCAGCCGGTGAGCCAGTGTGGGGCGAGGTCGCGCATCACCGCGATCACGGCGCGTGCATCAATATCGGGGGCGCCGAACAATTCCAGCGGGCGGGTCGTCCCCCTGCCCTCGCTGAGCGTCGCGCCTTCCAGCATCACCGTCCCGGCATAACAGCGCGCCATGTTGACATTGGGCGCATTGGGCGACGGGTTGATCCACAGGCGCTCGGTCGGCCAGCCAAAGCCTGGAGCGGCGTCGGGCTGATATCCCTCCATCTCGATCACGCGATAATCCACGACCAATTTGAAGTGCTCGATGAACCAATGGCCGAGTTCGCCCAACGTCAGCCCGTGCCGCATCGGGATCGGCCCCGCGCCAACAAAGCTTTCCCAGCCGGGGATCAAGGTCGTGCCTTCGACCGGTCGCCCGGCGGGATTGGGGCGGTCGAGCACCCACACGCTCTTCCCATGCGCGGCGGCGGCTTCGAGGATGTAAAGCAGCGTGGTAATGAAGGTGTAGATTCGGCAGCCGACGTCCTGCAGGTCGATCAGGATGACGTCGCAGCTGGTCATCATCTGTCCGCTCGGGCGGCGCACCTCGCCGTACAGACTGAACACTGGAATCTGATGGACCGGGTCGATGTAATCCTCGGTCTCGACCATGTTGTCCTGCTTGTCGCCGCGCAGCCCGTGCTGCGGCCCGAACGCGGCGGTGAGGTTGACGTCGCCCAGCGCGGCGAGCGCATCAAGGCTGTGGGTCAGGTCGCGCGTCACCGACGCGGGATGCGCGAGCAACGCGACGCGCGCCCCCGCGAGGGGAGCACGCAGCAAAGGGTCAGCGATCAGCCGTTCGATACCTAATTTCATGATGCGTCCACCGAATCGAGAAGCAGCGAGCGAACCGCCGCGTTGTGAAAATCAGGCTTGCCTGGCGCAAAAGCAGACGCCCAATAACGAAGTGCGCCATCAACTTCTTCGATAACGGCCGCGAGCCCGATCGATGCGGGAAGTGGAAATTCGGACTGGATCGCGGCAATCACGGTCAAAGCCTTGTCGTCGCTTGATGTTTTGATGTCGATTTGGTCCGCGACCGGGCGCATTCCGTGACGATGGTCGTCGAACCGATAGGCTGCCCAAGCACCCGACGGCGAGAAATTATATTCGCGATAGGCAGTCGCTTTACCGCCGACGAACAGTTCGAAGCAGGTCGTCCGCCACAGCCCGTCGCGATGCGCCGCCTTCGCCCGTGGCGGTACGATCAGGCGCGTCACGTCACCAATCGCGCGAAAGGTCGCGATCACCCCGTCCGGATTGCGCTCAAGCTCGGCTTCAACGGTGTGGATCGCGCCGGGCGGCGTATCGGGATGGCGGACAAGAAGCGGCATCGCCCCGCTATTGCGTGCCGCCGCGCCGTGCGCAAGCGGCCACTTGGGGATGCCGCGACGCCCTGCTAAGCGAGCGCGCCATGGCGTTTCAATCTTCCCTCCTCCGCCTGCTCGACGAGCGCGGCTATATTCACCAGGCGACCGATGCGGCCGCGCTCGATGCGCTTGCGGCGAAGGAAGTCGTGCCCGGCTACATCGGGTTCGACGCGACCGCGCCGAGCCTGCATGTCGGCAGCCTCGTCCAGATCATGATGCTGCGCCGGCTTCAGCAGGCCGGGCACAAGCCGATCGTCCTGATGGGCGGGGGAACGACCAAGGTCGGCGATCCGTCGGGCAAGGACGAAAGCCGCAAGATGCTCACGGAAGGTGACATCGCGGCCAACATCGCCTCGATCCGCCGCGTATTCGAACATTTCCTCACCTTCGGGGACGGGGCGACCGACGCAATCCTGGTCGACAACGACGAATGGCTCAGCCCGCTGACCTATCTCGACCTGCTGCGCACCGTCGGGCCGCATTTCACGATCAACCGCATGATGACCTTCGATTCCGTCAAATTGCGGCTTGAGCGCGAGCAGCCACTGACCTTCCTCGAATTCAACTATATGATCCTTCAGGCCTATGATTTTCGCGAACTGGCGAAGCGCTCCGGCTGCCGGCTGCAGATGGGCGGATCGGATCAGTGGGGCAATATCGTCAACGGCATCGAGCTCGCGCGGCGGATGGACGGGACCGAGGTCTATGGCCTCACAACGCCGCTGATCACCACCGCCGATGGCGCCAAGATGGGCAAGACCGCGGCCGGCGCGGTGTGGCTCAATGCCGACTTGCTCGGCGCTTACGATTATTGGCAATTTTGGCGCAACACCGCCGATGCCGACGTGGTTCGGTTTCTCAAACTATTCACCGACCTGCCACTGCACCGGATCGCCGAGCTGGCGCGGCTCGAAGGCGCGGCGATCAATGACGCCAAGGTTGTGCTCGCCAATCAAGCAACCGCCATGCTGCATGGCCCGGAAGCGGCGGCGAGCGCCGAGGCCACCGCGCACAACACCTTTGCCGGTGGCGGCGCGGGTGACGCCTTGCCGACGCTCCAGGTCGATGGCCAGATCGGCATTGTCCAGGCGCTCACCGCGTTGGGCTTCGCCACGTCAAACGGCGAGGCACGGCGCAAGATCGGCGAAGGCGCGGTCAAACTCGACGGCGTGGCGGTGAGCGATCCGGCGTTGGTGGTGGAGGTCAATCGCGATTCGCCGCTGAAGCTCAGCCTCGGCAAGAAGCGTCACGGTTTGCTCTCCGCTTAACCCGAACACAGCAACCCCACCGCGGCATCGCGTTCGAACAGATACAGGCACAGCCGCGCCGCCTGCCCGCGTTCGCTTGCCAGTCCGCCGTCACGGTCGAGGAGGAGGCGCGCATCGTCCCGCGCCAACGGAACGAGCTCGGCGACGTCCTCGGGGGTCGCGACCTTGAAGCCTTGTTCGCCCGATTGGCGCAGCCCGAGGATCTCCCCGGGACCGCGCAGCCGCAAATCCTCCTCGGCGATGCGGAAACCATCGTTGGTCTCGCGCATCAAGGCTAGTCTGGCGCGCCCCGTCTCGCTCAAGGCCGATCCGCGCAGCAAGATACATCGGCTCGCCTGCGACCCTCGCCCGACCCGCCCACGCAATTGGTGCAGTTGGGCCAGCCCGAAGCGCTCGGCGTCCTCGACGATGATCAAGGTCGCATTGGGGACATCGACTCCGACCTCGATCACCGTAGTGGCGACGAGCACGCCCGTGGTCGCGTCGGCGAATGACGCCATGACGGCATCCTTGGCTGGGCCCTTCATCCGGCCGTGGACCAAACCCACCCTGCCCGGACCGAAACGCTGGCGGAGCAAGTCCGCACGCTCCTTGGCCGCGGCGGCGTCGACGCTTTCGCTTTCCTCGACCAACGGGCACACCCAATAGGCCTGCCCGCCCGCGGCGAGGTGGCGGCCAAGCCCGTCCATCACGTCAACCAGTTTCTGGTCGCTGATTACCAACGTTTCGGTCGTGGTTCGCCCCGGCGGTATCTCGTCGATTTGGCTGACGTCCATTTCGCCGTAGACGGTGAGCGTCAGCGTGCGCGGGATAGGGGTCGCGGTCATCGCCAGCAGATGCGGCGGACGCTCCGCCTTTTCCGCGAGGAGAAGGCGCTGTGACACGCCGAAGCGATGCTGTTCGTCGATGATGACCAGCCCGAGGCGATGATAGGCCACCCCCGCCTGGAAGATAGCGTGAGTGCCGACGAGGATATCGATGCTACCGTCGGCCAGCCCCATCAGCACGCTCTCGCGCGCCCGGCCCTTCTCGCGCCCGGTGAGAATCGCGGCGCGGACGCCCAGGGCGTCGCAGTGGCGCAGCAGCGTGGCATGATGCTGGCGCGACAGGATTTCAGTCGGGGCAAGCATCGCCGCCTGCGCGCCCGCCTCGACCGCTTCGAGCATCGCCAGCAAGGCCACCAGCGTCTTTCCTGAACCGACGTCGCCCTGGAGCAAGCGAAGCATTGGCCGGTCTTGCGCCATGTCGCCCCGAATTTCGTCGATCACACGCGCCTGCGCAGCGGTCAGGCTGTAGGGCAGTTGGAGCTTGCTCGTCAGCCGGCCGTCCCCTTGGAGTGGAACGCCACGCTTGCGTCGAGCTACTTGCCGCAGCAGCAACAATGCTAGCTGGTTGGCGAAAATCTCGTCATACGACAGACGCTTGCGCGCAGTTGTTTCGTTTGGATCCGAATGCACGGACGCCAGCGCAGCGCGCCATGCGGGCCATTGGCGCTGGCCGAGGAGCGACGGCTCGATCCATTCATCAAGCTGTGGTGCGCGCTCGATACTGGTCAGCGCAAGGTCGCGCATGCGCTTGTTTGAAATACCATCCGTCAGCGGATAGACCGGCTCGCGGATCGCGATGTCGCTTGCCGCGGCGGGCTCGATCACGTCCGGATGGACGATCTGCCATTCATCGCCCCACGCATCCAGGCGCCCTGAGACGACGCGCGCCTCGCCCAGCGGAAGCTGTTTCCGCGCCCAGCCCGGATTGTTGAAAAAGGTCAACGTGAGGGTGTTGCCGTCGGCGTCGGCGGCGAAGATCCGCGTCGGCGCCCGTCCTGTTCCCGAGCGAACTTCGTACGGCGTCACCGGGATGATGACGATTCGGCCGAGGACAGCGCCCGAGGCGGCCGTGGCGTGAACCCGTTCGATCGTCCCGGTGGGGAGATGGTAAGCGAGGTCGAGCGCCCGTGTCAGGTTGAGCCTGGCGAGCGACTTGGCGATACCCGGCCCGACCCCCTTCAAGGCCTCGACTTCAGCGAACAGGGGATTGAGGATTTCGGGCCGCATCGTCGGCGACCCTAGCGCGCGCGAGCGCGACTGCCTACATGGCCCCTTGACCACCCGCGGCGATTTCGCCGGCGGGCTATTCGCGCGTGGAGACCATGATGGACGAAGTTTTGCGCGCGCTCAAATATCGCGCCTGGCACCGCGGTACGCGCGAAGCCGACATGATGGTCGGCGGGTTCTTCCAAGCGCACCACGCGAGCTGGGACGCGCACGACCGTGCTCTGTTCGCTGCGCTGCTGATGGAGACCGACGTCGACATCATGGCGTGGGCGATCGGGACGCAGGCCGTCCCCGAACGCTATGAGGGACCAATGATGGACGCGCTGCGCAAACTCGATTTCATCAAGGTGGCCAAGTGAGCGAGACGTTTCCATCGATCCTCAAGGCGACCGCTCCACTGACGCTTGCCAGCGTCCCGACCGGGTTACTGCCTTGGTTCGCCGCCGACCTGGCGCGCGCGGTCCATGGCACGGGCAAAGGGGGGCGCGCGATCATCGTCGCTGCTGACGAAACCGCCATGCGCGCAATCGCCGATACCGTCCCAATATTCGCCCCCGAGGTCGACGTGCTCACCCTGCCCGCGTGGGATTGCCTGCCGTACGACCGAGCAAGCCCCGCCC
>JALYRH010000106.1 GCA_030855425.1 Pseudomonadota bacterium | reverse complement strand
TCAGGGGCACGCCCAGGCACTCAACCTCAACGACAGCGGGATCGACGTGGTGGTCGGAATTCGCGATGGGTCGCCAAGCACCGATCGCGCCGCCAGCGACGGCATCGCGACTGCCTCATTGGCCGAGGCTGCGGCGAGCGCGCGGATCGTCATGCTGCTGGCCCCCGACGAGACACTCCCCGCTATCTATCGCCAGATCGAGCCGCACCTTCGCCAGGGCGTCGCGCTGGGGTTCAGCCATGGGTTTGCGATCCGCTTCGACCAGATTGTCCCGCGTGCCGATCTCGACGTGTTCATGGTCGCGCCCAAGGGACCCGGAAGTGCGCTGCGCTCGCTCTATGTCGCGGGTCAGGGAATGACCGCGCTATACGCCGTGGCGCAGGATGCCAGCGGCGGGACCGAGGCGCTCGCGCTCGCCTATGGCCGCGCCATCGGATGTGGACGCGCGGGATTGATGCCCACCAGTTTCGCCGAGGAATGCGACGCCGACCTGTTCAACGAGGCGGCGGTGGTGTGGGGCGCGGTGCCCGACATCCTGATCGCCGGCTTTGACGTGCTGGTCGAGGCCGGGATCAGCGAGGAGATCGCTTTCATGGAGTGCGTCGGCGAACTGAAATTGCTCGCCGACCTGATCGAGACGCGCGGGATTGCCGCGATGCGCTCCGCGATCAGCAATACCGCCGAGCTCGGTGGAGTGACCGGCGGGCCGCGCATCATCGACGATCGCGTGCGCACCGAAATGCGCCAAATCCTCGCTGGGATCCGGGATGGCAGCTTTGCCGCGATGCTGTCCGCCGAAGCGGCCTCGGGATATCCGCTGCTTCGGTCGGCGCGCGAAAAATCTGCCGCACTTCCGGTCGAGCGCGCGCGAACCCGCTTGCGGCGCGTGCTCGGCGACTAGCCGGTCGGTTCTGACGCTGGCTGGCGCTCGCCGATCGACGCGCGCTCTGCATAGCCGCGCTGGAGCAAGCGATGCGCGGCGGCCGCCGACGGATCCTGTGCGACCCGCGCAAGCTCAGCCTCCTCGGCGGCACGGCGTGCGAAATAGCCCTTGTCTTCGTTCGCCATGATGGTCTCCCCGATTGCGCAGCCCTGATTAGCACATCTTGCAGAGATTGTCAGGCCGATGACGCGGCCCCCGTCCGCCGAAGGCGATCGGGGTCCAGCCTTCGCCCAGTAAAGAAGTCGCGCGCGGCCAGCGCGAACGGCCACCACAATAACATGGCGCCAAGCGCCAGCTGGCTGGCAACGGCCAGCGACGCGGCGACCAACGGAAGCACGATCAGCCCGGCAAGCGCCACCCGCTCGGCTGGCCCGGCACCGCGCCACCGCCAGCACACCGGGAAGATCGCCATCACACAATCATAGTCGCTGACATAGAGCGAACCCGCGAGCATGCCGAGAATGAGCATGGCGTAGGACTGCTCATTGGCGCCATGATGCCACCATTGCCGCGTCACGATTGCTGCGACGACCAAGCTCATCATCGCCTGCGCGACGTAAGCCGCGGCCACGGTCCCGCCGCCGTGGCGCACGACGACGAACATCGACAGCATGCGGTGCCACGTTCCCAATCCGTCTTCGAGGATGACGCGCTTGAGCAGTTGCGCCTGGCCGAGATAGGCAAGCCACGCCTCGCCGCCGAACAGAAGCAGCGAGAGCAACAACAGCGCGGCAGACGTGAGCATGAACGCGGCGAGCGCACGCCACTGCCGCCCCGCGAGCAAGGCGAGCGGGATCAGCCAGCCCAGTTGCGGCTTGATCACGAACAATGCGAGGATTGCGCCGGCGAGCAATGGGCGCGACCGGAGCAGGATCATTCCCCAGCCGATCGCCGCCGCGGTCCAGCAGCCATTCTGCCCCGCGCTGGCGTTGAGGAAGATGACCGGCGCGGCGAGCGACAATATGAGCCAGTGGCGCGGAAGCACGCGCCGCAACGCGAGCGCGAACGCAAGCCATCCACCGACTTGCCACGCGGCCCACCCGGCGAGGTAAGGCAATGCCGCAAACGGCGCGGTCAGCAGCCACGCGACCGGCGGATAGCTGTAGTGATACAGCCCGATCTCGGCGCCGACCACGCCATTCTGGTAAGCGTGAAACGCGGCGATGTCGTAGATGACGTCCCAACGGCCGTCGAGCGCGAGCCGCGCGCCTGACCAAAAGTTTATGAAATCCTCGCCAAATGGCGCGCCGATGCCGTCGCTCCATCCGACTTGCGACTGACGCCACAATATGGCCAGCAGCAACGCGGCCGCGAGGCATAGCCACATGCGCGCCACGCGCATCAGGCGCGGCGGATTGAAGAAATCGTCCCCGTCCATGCCGGGATTGTGGCGAAGGTCGGTGAAAAATCGATTAACCAGCGCGGCGATGGAGCGTTGCCGCGCAGCGCTACGCAATCCGCGCGATCACTTGCGCCCGAACAACCGCTCGATGTCACCATGGGCAAGTTTTACCCAGGTCGGGCGACCGTGGTTGCATTGACCCGAACGCGGGGTCACTTCCATCTCGCGCAGCAGGGCGTTCATCTCGGCGACCGACAATATTCGGCCAGCGCGCACCGATCCATGGCAGGCAATCGTCGCGGCGACATGATCGAGCCGGTCGCGCAGCGTGAGCGCGGTGCCGATTTCGGCCAGTTCCGCCGCCAGATCGCGCAGCAAACCGGGCACGTCGGTCTTCCCGAGCGGCGCCGGGGTGGCACGGACGAGCATCGCGGTCGGGCCGAAGCGCTCGATCTCGAGCCCCAGTTCGGCAAGCTCGGGCGCGGCATCCTCGAGCCGGTCGCAATCGGGCTCGTCCATCTCGACCACGTCGGGCACCAGCAGCGCCTGACGCGCCACGCCCCCGCCTCCGTTTTCGCTGATCGCCGCCGCCGCGCGCATCCGTTCGAGCACAAGCCGCTCGTGCGCGGCATGCTGGTCGACGATCACCAGTCCATCCTCGGCCTCGGCGACGATATAGGTCGCCGCCACCTGGCCGCGCGCGACCCCGAGCGGGAAGGCCGGGACCGGCGCGGTGGCGGGTTCGGCCCGCGCGGCGGGGGCGGAATCGAACATCGTCCTATTTTCCGTCACCCCAGCGAAGGGCATTCCCAGCAAGGTATTACTTTGATGGGGCCCGACGGCTGGGGCCCATGTCGCCTCGTTTGGCGACGCCGGAGCGGTGGCCTGACTTGGATCCCAGCCTTCGCTGGGATGACGGATGGGTTCCGACGACCACGCCACCGGGGCAGCATATTGCACGCGCGCGGCGCTGCGATGGCCGGCTTCGTCGAGCGCGGCGCGCAGCCCGCCGACGATCAGCCCGCGCACTGCAGAGGGATCGCGGAAGCGGACTTCGGTCTTGGCCGGATGGACGTTGATGTCGACCTCGCCGGGCGGAACATGGACGAACAGCGCCGCGACCGGGTGGCGGTCGCGCGCGAGCAGGTCGCGATAGGCAGCGCGGAGCGAGCCGACGAGCAAGCGGTCCTTGACCGGACGATCGTTGACGAACAGAAATTGGTGGTCCGCCATCCCGCGGTTGAAGGTCGGCAGGCTGACCACCCCGGTCAGCCGCAAGCCGTCGCGGACGCAGTCGATGCCGAGCCCGTGGCGTTCAAGTTCGCGATCGAGCAGCGCCGCGACCCGCGTCGGTGCGTCAGACGGCTGAACCGACAGCCCTCGGCGCCCGTCATGATCAAGGCGGAACGCAACATCGGGGCGCGCCATCGCGAGGCGCCGCAACGCGTCGAGGCAGGCGCCATATTCGGCGCGGGGTGAGCGCAGGAACTTGCGCCGCGCAGGCACCTTGTCGAACAGTCCCTCGACGCGGATCCGCGTGCCGGGGGGAAGCGCGGCGGGTTCCTCCTCGGCCTTGATCCCATGGTCGATCACGATCCGCCAGCCGTCGTGGCCCGCGACCCGGCTGTCGAGCGTCAGCCGCGCGACGCTGGCGATCGACGGCAACGCCTCGCCGCGGAAGCCGAAGCTCGCGACATTCTCGATCTGATCGTCGGGCAGCTTGGATGTCGCGTGGCGCTCGAGTGCCAGATGCATCTCGGCCGGCGCCATCCCGCTGCCGTCGTCGCTCACCTCGATCAGGTCGAGCCCGCCCGCCGCGAGCCGGATCGCGACGGTCCGCGCGCCGGCGTCGAGGCTGTTCTCGACCAGCTCTTTCAGGGCGCTGGCCGGGCGCTCGACCACCTCGCCCGCGGCAATGCGATTGATGAGGTCGGAAGGGAGCCTTCTTATTGACATGTTAACGCTCCTAGCCCAATCGGATGGCGACCGCGAAGCGCAGATTTTGCCAACAGATTCATGACGCTTTCACAGGGACTTGGGTAAGGGATATTGAATCGGGCCGGTCCGGTATCGGTCTGTTTCAAACTTAAAGCGAGAGACGGGGAAAGCATGTTCTGGGCACGCTGGTTCAAATGGATGTCGCACGACATGGCGATCGACCTCGGCACGGCCAATACATTGGTCTATGTCCGCGGTCGCGGGATTGTCCTCAACGAGCCGTCGGTGGTCGCGATCGAGACGATCAACGGCGTCAAGAAGGTCAAGGCGGTCGGCAACGACGCCAAGCTGATGATGGGCAAGACCCCCGACCAGATCGAGGCGATCCGTCCGTTGCGCGACGGGGTCATCGCCGACATCGACGTCGCCGAGCAGATGATCAAGCACTTCATCCACAAGGTCCATGGCGGCAAGATGCGCGCTTGGCGCTTCCCCGAAATCGTGATCTGTGTGCCGAGTGGATCGACCAGCGTCGAACGCCGCGCGATCCGTGACGCGGCATCGAACGCGGGCGCCAGCCAGGTCTATCTGATCGAGGAGCCGATGGCGGCCGCGATCGGCGCCGGAATGCCGGTCACCGAGCCGATCGGGTCAATGGTCGTCGATATCGGCGGTGGGACGACCGAAGTCGCGGTCCTGAGTTTGCGCGGGCTCGCTTACACCACCTCGGTGCGGGTCGGCGGCGACAAGATGGACGAGGCGATTTCGTCCTACGTCCGCCGCAATCACAACCTTCTGATCGGCGAAGCCACCGCCGAGCGGATCAAGCAGGAAGTCGGCATTGCCAAGCCCCCTGTCGACGGGATCGGCAAGACCGTCCACATCAAGGGCCGCGACCTCGTCAATGGCGTGCCCAAGGAAATCTCGATCAACCAGGGCCAGATCGCCGAAGCCTTGTCGGAGCCCGTCGGCACGATCGTCGAGGGCGTTCGCATCGCGCTCGAGAACACCGCGCCCGAGCTGGCCGCCGACATTTGCGACCAGGGCATCGTCCTGACCGGTGGTGGGGCTTTGCTTCAAGGATTGGACGAAGTGCTTCGTGACGAAACCGGACTTCCGGTGACCGTTGCCGAGGACCCGCTGACCTGCGTCGCGCTCGGCACTGGCCGTGCGCTCGAGGAAGAGCAGTTCCGCGGCGTCCTCCAGACGGCGTAGCCTAAGACATGGTGGCCTTGGCGGGATCGCGCCCGGGCTGGTCTCGGCGGGCCCAATATGGGCTGTTTTTCGGCTTCGTCGCGACCGTCGCGGCAATCATCGTCGGGCTGCTCATGCTCATTCTGTCGCTCGCCGCGCCGCAGAGCTATGCCGCGGTGCGCGGCTTTGCGCTCGACGTCACTGCCCCCGCCAGCAATGCGCTCAATGACGTCGCCATCACCGCCACCGGGCTAGTCAGCGGCGCGGGCGATTATTGGAACGCGGCAAGCCAGAACGGCGAATTGAAAAGACAGCGCGCCGCGATGCTCCGACGGATGATCGAAGCCAAGGCGATCCTCCTCGAAAATCAGGAATTGAAGCGCGCCTTGGCGCTCCGTGAACGCGATCGGCGGACGATCGCGGCGGGGCGCGTGGTCGGGTCATCCTTTACC
>JALYRH010000022.1 GCA_030855425.1 Pseudomonadota bacterium | reverse complement strand
TCGTCCACGCCCTCGGCGGTGACGAGAACAACCAGGGCTTCACCATCAACTACACGGTGGCCGACGTCGACGGCGGCAGCGCGCCTGGCACGCTCAGCATCAGCGTCGACGACGATACGCCGACCGCGGTCAGCGATCTTGACTCGATCGCGGCGGATCAGTTCGGTCCGGCGACGGGCAATGTGCTGACCGGCGTGGACCGTGTCGGCGGCGACGCCAATACGACCGACGGCTCGGCTGACTCAGCGGGCGCCGACGGCGGCGCCTTGTCGCAAGTCCAGAGCGTCAATGTGCCGGCCAACATCGACACGACCACCGACGGCTCGGGCAACTTCGTGCTCAGCGGCCAATATGGCGTGCTGACCCTCAACGCCAATGGCGACTACAGCTATGTTCGCAACGCGGGAACGCCGGGCGGGGTGAACGACGTGTTCACCTACACGCTGCGCGATGGTGACGGCGACACGACGACCGCGACCCTGACGATCGCCATTGGCAATGCGGCGCCGTCGACCTCGCCGAACCCGCAAGTCGGGCTCGACGACGACGCGCTCGCTGGGGGCAACCCCGGCGGCCTCGGCGACGATCCCAACAGCGTCAATGCTACCGGCACGCTGAGCGGTTCGGGCGGCGACGCGCCGCTGACCTTCGCGGTTCAGCTGACCGGCGCGCCGGCGGGGTTTACCTATATCTCGGGCGGCGCGGGGATCGTGCTGGTGCAGCAGGACGGGGTCACCAAGTTGACCGTCACGGTGAACTCGAACGGCGGCTACACGGTCGTTCAGAACGCCCCGATCGTCCACGCCCTCGGCGGTGACGAGAACAACCAGGGCTTCACCATCAACTACACGGTGGCCGACGTCGACGGCGGCAGCGCGCCTGGCACGCTCAGCATCAGCGTCGACGACGATACGCCGACCGCATTCACGCCGGACACGGTTGCAGCTTTGAACGGCGATACCGCACCAGTCAGCGCTCCGCTCAATCTCAGCATCGGAGCCGACGGCCTTGGCACGATCCTGTTCGACCTCGGCGGCAACGGTTCCGTCACGCTCAACGACGGCATGCTGGCCAAGGATTCGTCGGGCAACAATCTGACGGTTGGTGGTCAGCAGCTGTACCTGTTCGGCGACGGTACCAGCACCGTTCGAGCAACCACCGACGCGACGGGAGCAGCCGGTACGATCGGCTTCACGGTCACCATCAATCAAACGACTGGCGAGTATATATTCGACGTCAACGCGACGATCTCGAATGGTACCGAAACGAGTTTCACCAACCTGGCTAGCGGCGCGGCGGGCAACGTCAATTTCCGCGGCATTGGAGCCGACGTTGCCAACAACAATGCGAGCAACACGGACATTTTGTTGTCCGCCCATGGCGTCACTCAGACTGTCGGTTCGGTCAATACCAACAACACCGCGATTGGTGTTGACAGTCAGGCGGTCAACCCCGGCGCGGGCGTGCGGATCGACTTCGTAACCAATCTGACGACCGATATGACTTCTCCCATTACTGCGACAGGCTTCGAATATACGGCCCACGTCACGACCACTCACTTTGAACAGGTCATACCGCAGGTCCAAGGCAATCCGGACAATACGGTTAATATCGTGGTCACCGCTATCCTCGCCGACGACGATCAGACTTTCGACAACACGCCCTACGACAGCGCCGGGTTAAGCAATCTGGAAGCCGGTGAGTCCAAGGCGACGATCAACAAGGTTGTCATCAACGACTTCACAAGTGGCAACTCTCCGACCCTGGTGGCGACCTACACCTTTACCACGAGCGGAACTCAAGGTGCCTACACCGTGACGTTCGTTAACGGCTCGGCCGTGATCGAGGGATTGTCCACGAACGACCAGTATGAGATCGACACCGCCTCTCCGTTCAGCGCGGTCGTGGTTGAATCGCCTGGAGGCCCGAACAACTGGCTGGATGAGTTCGACCCCAATCCACTGCCAGGCAGTCAGATCGCCAATACCAACAACTTCGATCTCGGCATCTTCTCGATCGGCGCGGCAAGTTCGGGTACGCAAATCGACCTTGCTTTTCCGATCATCGCGACCGACCGCGATGGCGACGCGGTCAGCTCGGTTATCGAGACCACGATCATTCCCGTCGCGGCCGGAAATCAGGCAGGTGCCGCGACGGGCGAGACGCTCAACGGCACGACCGGCGACAACGTCATTGCCGGCAATGGCGACGACGACGTCATCGATGGGGGCGACGGCAATGATGTCCTGCTCGGCAATGGTGGCAACGACACGATCAATGGCGGGAACGGCAACGACATATTGACCGGTGGTACGGGCGCCGACACGCTGACCGGCGGTGCGGGCAACGACGTTTTCGTCCTCAGCAACGCGGCCATCACCAACGGCCCCGGGAATATCGACACGATCACCGACTATGCCGCTGGTGACGTCATCGACGTCACGCGGATCCTCAATGTTCCGGGCGCGGTCGATCCGATCGCCGATGGTTACTTGAGGGTCACCGCCACCACTGGCCTGATCCAGGTCGATCTCGATGGCGGGGGCGACAATTGGGTGACCATTGCCAATATCAACCCCGGCGTGAGCCCGACCATCCGTTATATCGATGGCGGCGTGGTGACCAATATCGTGGTGAACCCGGTGGCTCCTCCGGTCGTGCTCGACCTCAACGGCGATGGGCTCCATTTCCTCGGCATCGATGCCGGCGTGACCTATGACTATAATGGCGACGGGGTGAGGGAGGCGACCGCTTGGGCAGGGCCAAGTGACGGTATCCTGGTGCGCGATGCCAACGGAAACGGCATGGTCGATGACGCAAGTGAGTTCACCTTCGCGACCGAAGGCAGCGACCTCGAGGCGCTGCACGCGCAATATGGCGCGCAGCTGGACGCGAGGGACGCCGACTTTGTCCAGTTCATGGTGTGGAACGATGCCAACTCGAACGGCGTCGCCGAAGTCGGCGAGTTGCGAAGCCTGATCGAGGCCAAGATCGTCAGCATCAGTCTGATCTCGGACGGGATTGCGTCGACTGCTGCCAATGGCGACGTCGCAATCGCTGGCGAGGGTCGCTTCACCTACGTCAATGACAATGGCCAAACGACGACCGGGCTGATCGCCGATGTCGCCTTCCGCACCGCCGATCGCGAGCATGATCTGGTTCAGCGGGTTGCCGGCGCCGCGACCAATGCCGGGGTCGTGACCGCGGCTGTGGCGGCGGTGGGCTTGGCCGCGAGCCAGGCCGCAGCGCGCGGTCACGAGGACGCTCCGCGCGCGATCGAAGTCGCCGCGGAGGCGGGCCATCCGCGCAGCGATGCTGGCAGTGAAAGCAATTCGGCCGGCTTCGAGACGAGCCGTTCGCTCCTGACCATTGAACCGCGGAGCACCGACGACAATCAGGCAATGTCGGATCGTGCGGCGACTGGTGGCAGCACGCTGGATATCCGATTGAGTAGCGAACCGTTGCATCAGGACGCCCAAATGGTGGGTTTGCTTGCCCCGAGCGACATCCCGGCGGACGGCGCTGCCGCGTTCAATCCGGTGGCGCCGATGATCGTGCTTCCGGAAGCGGCATCGATGGCATTCATTGCCAATCGCGCGATGGATGGCGAACCGCGCACGATAACGGTCGAGAAGATATTGGCGGACGCGCTCGACGGTGGCGGCGGCGGGAGCGACATCGACGCCCTGTTGGCGGCCCTTCCAGGCCACGCAGGCCGCGCGAATACGGCACTGGATATGCTGGCAACCCCCAACGGCGAAGACGTATCGGTGTGGGACATGACGCTTCAGGGTGACTTGTCAGTCAGCATGGTGACGAACATCTCGGCGGAGATGATCGCATTCCACCACGACGCGGTCCAGCCGGTGATTAACGGCTGATCCGATGTGGCGCGGCCCGCCGGTGGACGGCGGGCCTCGCTGAAGATCAGAAAAGGGGGAATATATGACAAAGCATTGGTTGTTGATCGTTCCAGGATCGTTGCTGTTGAGCGCGGCGCCGGCGTTCGCCGTGGACCTGCGCCAAGCCGTTCAGGCCGCGCTCGCCACCAACCCCGACATTCGTCAGGCTATCCACAATAAGGAGGCCACGCGCGAAGAGTTGCGGCAAGGCGTGGGGCGCTATTATCCGACGGTCTCGGTCGAAGTCTCGAGCGGTGTGCGGGAGTTCAGGAATCCGAGTCGCCGGCGGATCGGTCTCGACAATGACACGCTCCATCCGCTCGAAGCCAGTGTCCTGGTCGATCAGATCTTCATCGACAGTGGCGAGCGCCAGGCCGAAGTCCGGCGCCAGGCTGCGCGT
Source organism: Pseudomonadota bacterium (assembly GCA_030855425.1). The sequence goes on along the minus strand of JALYRH010000022.1, from coordinate 14,844 downwards.
ACCGATGGCGCCGCAGCGCGCATCGAGGAACGCAGCGAATTCGTCGCACTCAACGTGTCGCGTTCTTACATCGACTATCTGCTCCAGCAGCGCCTGGTCGCGATCGCGAGCGACAATGCGACCTTCCACGAACGCCTCGCTTCCGACCTCCGCGACGGGGTGTCAAAGGGGTCGATCTCGATCGCCGACCAGCAGCAGGCCGAAGAGCGCCTGCAATCGGCGCGGGCTCGCGTCACCGAAGCGCGCGAAGATCTCGACACGGCGGCAATCCAGTTCCAGAATTTGTCGGGCGTGCCGATCGACAGCGTGACCATGCCGCCCGACCTTTCGGCGGCGATGCCAACCACGCTAAGGGAAGCAGAAGGATTGGCGCGGGTGCAGAATCCGCGCGTCCAGGAAGCCGTGGCCGATTTGTCCGCGGCGCGCGAACTGATCGACGTCGCGAAGGGGCAGCGCGGGCCGCGCGTCAACATCGAGGGGCGTGCCCGCTTCGGCCAGGACATTGACGGTTTCGAAGGCAAGACGCGTGACCTGCTCGGGCGGGCCGTGATGCGCTGGACGGTGTTCAATGGCGGCACCAACAACGCCAATGTGCGCGAACAGCAGCGGCGCGCCGATGAGGCGCATGCTCGCTTGTTCACGCAAACGCGCCAGGCCGAAGAGGATGCGCGGACCGCGTGGAGCCGCTTGACCAACCAGACGCGTCTGGTCGGCGAACTCGAGACGCAGGGCCGCGTGGCCGACGATCTGCTGCTGTCCTATCGCGAGCAGTTCAATGTCGGGCGGCGCTCGTTGCTCGACGTGCTTGATGCCCAGAACACGCGTCAGAATGTTCAGGCGCAGGCCGAAACCGCGCGCCTGGCCAAACTATACGCCCAATATCGCTTGCTTGCGTCGAGCAACCGCCTGATCGAGGCGCTTGGGGTCAGCATGCCGACCGAGGCTTATGGCGACGAGCGTTCACGGTATCGCGTCAATTCGATACCGGCGTCCGATCTGCTCGAATCTAGCATGCCGCAGCCGATGATGGGGCCGCCCGTGGCAATGGGACCGGGCGCTTCGGCCTATTCGACAGCGCCGGTCAGTGCGCTGCCGCCAGTTGTTTCGGTTGCGCCGGGATATCCGGTCACGCCAATCAATCCCGGAGCGCCGGTCGAGCCGGCACCACCGGTCGGGGGCTGAGGTGATAGGGGACGGGTCGTGAGTTTCATGCATTGGCTTGACGGCGCACCATCGCGCGAAGTCGATCCCGTCCTCGACTGCCTGGCGTTTATCGCGCGGCAGGCGGACCGGCCTTCATCGGCGGTCCTCCTGCGCGCGGGGCTTGCCCTGTCCGAGCAGGGACTGCTGCCGTTCCATCAGATCGAGCCCGCGCTCGAACAGGTCGGGATGCGCGGCGAACTCATCCATCGCAGGCTGAAAGGCTGGCGGCTACAGCAGCTCCCGGCGATCATCGAACTCGACGACGACCGCGCGGCCGTGCTGCTCGAGATGCGCGGCGGGGACGCCTTGATCTATGCCCCTGGCGTGGCCGAGCCGATGTGGGTTGCGCTCGACCAGATCGAGCCTGCCTTTACCGGTCAGGCGGTGGTGGTCGAAGCCGACCCGACGCAGGAACGCGCCGGTGAGCGACCTTGGGACACGGTTCGGCGGACGCATTGGTTCTGGTCCGAAGTGTGGAAGGTACGGCGTGAGTTCTGGCCGGTGATGCTCGCCGGGCTGATCGTCAATCTGCTCGCGCTGGCGGTGCCGTTGTTCACCATGAATGTCTATGACCGGGTAATCCCGAACAAGTCGGTGCCGACGTTGTGGGTGCTCGCGATCGGGGTGGCGCTCGCGCTGGTATTCGATTTCATCCTGCGCCTTGCGCGCTCGCAACTGGTCGATGAAATCGGTCGCCGGCTCGACGCGCGTTATTCGCAGAAATTGTTCGAAAAGGTCATGAACTTGCCGATGGCCGAGCGTCAGGGCAGCACCGGCGCATTTGCCAAGCGGGTCAGCGAATATGAGAATGTCCGCGACTTCTTCGCCTCGACCAGCGTCGTCCTGATCGTCGACATCGGCTTCATGCTGGTGTTCCTCGTACTCATCGCCGTGCTCGCGGGTTGGCTGGTGATGGTGCCGATCGTAGGGATTGCGTTCACCCTGCTCGCCGGGTTCAGCCTGCAACGGGCGATGGGTCGCGCGGCGGTCGACGCGCAGGCCGATTCAAGTCTCCAGCATTCGGTGCTGATCGAATCGATCGCCGGTATCGAAACGCTCAAGGCGGCGCGCGCCGAAGGGCAGATGCTGGGCAAATGGCGGCGTTATGCCTCGATGTCGGCGGCAACGCAGGAGCGGATGCGGCGACTGACCGCGATGGCAGTCAATCTGGCCTCGGTGGCGCAGCAAGTGATGAGCGTCGGGCTGGTGATCGGCGGATTCTATCTGTTCAACGACGGCAAGATCACGATGGGCGCGATCATCGCGATTGTCATGCTCGCCGGACGCGCGATGGCCCCGATGGGGCAATTCGCTTTCCTCGTCACGCGCGCCAAGGAGGCCACGACCACGCTCGCCTCGCTTCAAAACATGATGGAAGCGTCGGATGAGCGCCACTCCGCGGCGCGGAGCATCGTTCCCGAAGTGCGTAACGGCCATGTCGATATGGCCAAGGCGAGCTTCCGCTACCCCGGTGCGACGCGCGACAGCCTGTCCGAAATCGACCTCAAGATCGTGCCCGGCGAGCGCATCGGGCTGATCGGCCGGGTGGCATCGGGCAAGTCGACGCTCGGGCGCGTCTTGTGCGGGCTCTACGCACCGACCGACGGCATCATGAACGTCGACGGCACCGACAGCCGCCAATTTCATCCGCACCAACTGCGCGAGGCGTTTCGGTACGTCGGTCAGGACGCCGAGCTGTTCTCGGGCAGCGTGCGCGATAATCTCATGCTCGGTGCGGCGCGCGCCGACGACCAGCAGTTGATCGATGCGATCGTGCGCTCGGGGGCCGACATCTTCCTGTCGCGCGATGCCGCGGGTTTCGACCTTCCGGTTGGCGAGCGCGGATCGCGACTGTCAGGCGGACAGCGCTCGCTGCTTTTGCTCGCCCGGGCGCTGGTGACGCCGTCGAAAATGCTGTTCCTCGACGAGCCGACGGGCGCGATGGATACCCAGACCGAGCGTTATTTCATCGACCACCTCGAAACCGCGCTGGCGCCCGACCAAACGCTGCTGGTGTCGACCCATCGCCACAACATGCTGAGCATTTGCGATCGGCTGATCGTGATCGACGCTGGTCGCATTGTCGCCGACGGGCCGCGCGATGAAGTGCTCGGCCGCCTCGCCGCCGCAGTGAAACAGGAAGGCGTAACATGAGCATCGCCGATCTGCGCGCCAACCTCGACGTCAATCGCCTGCCGTGGGCGCTGGGCGCATTTCTGCTCGCTTTGGTCGCGGCGATCCTGATGGTGACCCCGCCACGCGCCGACGCCCGCCCGGTGGTTGCTCCACCGCTGATCGCGCCGGTGCGCGCAGCAGCACTAGTTGCAGCGACCAGCGGCGAGGCCGCGACCGAGGTCAAGGCTATCGGCCACGAGGCGCGGTTGATTAACGCCGCCATGCCGTTCGCCTCAGGCCCGATCGCCAGTGCGCGCCCATTCGCGCTTGGCGGCGATTCGCTCGACCAGAACCGGGCACTGCTGTGCCTGACCCAGGCAGTCTATTACGAAGCCGGTTTCGAGCCGCTCGGCGGCCGCCGCGCGGTGGCCCAGGTCGTGCTCAACCGCATGCGCCACCCGGCCTATCCGAAATCGGTGTGCGGCGTGGTCTACCAGCGCAACTCGACCCCGGTGTGCCAGTTCAGCTTCGTCTGCGACGGCGCCTTGTACCGTGCTCCGGCGCCGGACGCGTGGCAGCAAGCGCGCGAGATCGCGACCGCCGCGCTCAGCGGATATGTCGAAACCGCAGTCGGTTCGGCGACGCATTATCATGCCGATTATGTCGCCCCGCGCTGGGCGCCGATGCTCGCCAAGGTGGTCAAACTCGGCGCGCACATTTTCTACCGCTGGCCCGGCGCGTGGGGCATGCCGGCCGCGTTTACCGGCCGCTATATTGGCGAGCCGACCGATCCCGCCGCGATGCGCCCGGCGGTCCGCCGCGCCCCCGTCATTCCTGGCGCGCCGACCGTTTTCCCCGAAGCGACGCTGGCCGCAGTCGCCGGACCGCCAATCGCGCGCGCGGCCAATGATGTCGGCGGCCTGCTCGACACGACCAAGGGATGGACTCTGCACATCCCGCTGCCATCGGAGTCCGGGGCCGCGACCAAGGCGGTCGCCGTTGAGCAGAAACAAACAAACGCACAAGCGATCGCGAACACCGAGCCGACTGGCCCGGCCCCGCTAATCGCGTCGCGCTGAACAAGGTAAAGCGTCATGGCCTCCATCCCACTGTCCGCCGGAAACGGCCGCCGCGCGGCCCGCCGGCGCCAGCCGCTGACCGGCCCGCGCCTGATCATCGTCACGGTCACGATCGGATTCGCCGTCTTCCTGTTGTGGGCGATGCTGGCGCAGGTCGATGAAGTCACCGCCGGGCAGGGCAGGGTCATTCCGTCGAGCAAGGTGCAATTGATCCAGGCCGCGGAGCCGGCAACGGTGAGCGAATTGCTCGTCCGCTCGGGGCAGCGGGTCAGCCGCGGGCAGTTGCTGGCACGGCTCGACGATACGCAATCGACTTCGGCGCTGGGTCAGATCGAGTCCGAAACACGGTCGCTTACCGAGCGCGCGGCGCGGCTCGAAGGCGAAGGCACCGGCACCACGGCATCGGTCGGCGCTGACGAGGCCGCGCTGACCGCGGTGCGCCGTCAGGCTCTGGCCAGCCGGATCGCGGCGTTACGCTCGTCGGCCGAACAGCGGCGGCGCGACGCGGCCGAAGCCAATGCGACGATCAATAGCCTCCAGGGCAGCCTCGCTCTGGCTCAACGGCAGGTGGAAATGCTCGAGGCCACCGGCAAGAACATCGTCCCCTTGACCGAGGTGATCAGCGCCCGCCGCGAGGTGGTCGATATTCAGGGGCGCATCGCCGCTGCGCGCGAGCAGGCCGGACGCGCCAATGCCGCGGTCAGTGAAGCGCTGAGCCAGGCCAACGAAGCGCAGTTCAGCTTTCGCCAGGAAGCGTTGAACGAACGCAGCCAGATCAATCAGAAAATCGCGGTCAACGCCGAATCGCTGCGCGGGGCGCAGGGCCGCGTCGCCAAGGCCGAGTTGCGCTCACCGGTCGATGGCGTCGTCAACGACGTCCAGGTGACCACCATTGGCGGTTTCGTCCAGGCCGGGGAAAAGGTCATGGAAGTGGTTCCGATGGGGGACAAATTGCTCGTCGAGACGCGCGTCACGCCCAAGGACATTGCGTTCATCAAGGTCGGCGACAAGGCGCTGGTAAAGGTCACGGCTTACGACTTCTCGAGCTATGGGGGGCTCGACGGGCGCGTCGTCCAGGTCTCGGCCGACAGCATCTATGACGAAACCACGCACGAGGCCTTTTTCAACGTCATCGTCGAAACTACCCGCGCTTATCTCGACGCGAACGGGCGGCGCCTGCCGATTACCCCGGGCATGATGACCGAAACGCAGATCATCACCGGGCAAAAGAGCGTGCTGAGCTATTTGCTCAAGCCGGTGATGAAAGCCCGCAGCGACGCGCTTCGCGAACGCTAAGGTTGATCGAGTTAGCCGCTGCCGTCTGGCACGGTTGAACCAATCTCTGTCAGCGCGAGGCGAACGGCGACGAGGGCATCCCCGAAGTGGCAATGGTGCCCAGGCGGGGATCGCGCGCTGCTCCATTGGATGCCATGATCACCCGCGGGGCCGGCGAACGGCGGTAACCGTGGGTGAAGCGCTGTCCGGCACTGAACGTTAGCACCGGGCGGTAGTCGCGGACCATGGCGCTGTCGATCAAGCGGTCGGTGCCATTGTCGAGCACGATGAACCGTCCTTGGCTGCGCACGATCAGGACCGCGTGGTCGGCGCGTCGCACGAGGTCCTTCAACACCACGAAATAAAGATTGCGATCGGCGATGCCGGCGCGGCGCAGCATCGCCATCTTGGCAAGTGCGTAATCCTCGCAGTCACCGCGGCCGCGCGCGAGCGTGTCGCGGGCCGTGCTCCAGCGATCGGGGACGCCATATTGGCGGCCGTCGTCGGTGAAGGTGACGCGCGCATTGACGTAGGCGTTGACCGCATCGAGCCGCGTGCGTTCGTCGTGACCACGAAGCGCGGTGGCGAAGCGGTCGGCGTGGCCGCCGATGTCGGTCGATTCAACGCGGCTCCAGCGGCCATCGAGCGGGGTGCGAGCAACCGCGATGGCGACGCTGTTAAAGATGTCTGGGCGGGTCGGCGACGCAGCCAGATCGATCGGCTCCGCGTCGACGAACGTCGCCAGCGGAGACACGGTCGCGGGGCGCGCAATCGCATATCGCATCGGGAGCGAGGCTATCGTCTGGACGGGAGCTGAGGTGGATTGCGCGGCGAGGATCGCGGCGAGACTGCTCGGACCGCCGAGGATCGCTTCGCTCTTGTCGAACGCCGCGGGGGCGATGGGTTGCGCGTGCAACGGGGCGACGACGGCCAAAGAGAGCCCGGTAGACAAAGCGAGTCGGAAACGGCGGCGAGCGATCTGTTCCATGGCACCGCTTGTCGCAGCAGGTGGCGAACAGGCGGCTAAAGACCATGGTTAAGGACGTGCTAACCTTCTCAAATCACGTCGAATATGGTGATAAAATCCTCGAGCACGCGATTGAAAGCTGCGGGCTGCTCGAGGTTGGCGAGATGCCCCGCCTGAGCAATGATCTCAAGCTTGGCGTCGCGACGTGCGGCGGGGGCAGTGCCGACGAGGTCGACCAGCGCGCGCGACAGCGAGGGCGGCGTGATGCGATCCTCCTCGCCGACCACGACCAGCGTTGGAACGTCGATCGCCGTCGCACGATCGCGCTGGTCGGCGAGCCATACTGCTTCGGCGCCGCGGCGATAGGCGGCGGGATCGATTGTTGCCATCGTCGCGATCACTTCGCACTTCACCGCCTCGTGCGCCTCAGCGCCGACCAGCGACGGCGCCCGCGCTTCGGCGAGCGCGCGCATCGACATCGCGTGACTGGCCGCGACCGAACGATCGTAAATTGCCTGCCCGTCGGGGTGCACCGCGAAGCTGTCGGCGAGGATCAAGGACGCGCAGCGCGTCGGCGCCAGCGCGTGCATCGCAATCGCCACCACCCCGCCCAGCGAAAGACCGCAAATATGCGCGCGTTCAATGGTCAGCGCGTCAAGCGTTGCGAGCGCGGCCCGGGCGAAATCGTCGCGAGTCGCCTCGGGGTTCGGATCGCTTTCGCCATAGCCTGGATAATCGATCGCCATCGCGCGCCGCGTGGATCCGAAATGATCGAGCTGCGCTTGCCACACGCGTTTGTCGGATCCGACCCCGTGGAGAAACAGGATTGGCGTCGCAGGACCGTTCCCGGTCATCGCCAGGCCGATTTGCCCGACACGCGTGTGAATGCTGCTCATCGTCGCATGATGGCGCCGCGTCGGCGCTTTGCAAAGGGCTCGGTCTTGCTTACGACAACGCCGATGACCAGCATGACCGTCAATGGCGAGCCAATCCGCTATCGGCTTGATCCGGACACGCCATTGCTGTGGGCATTGCGCGACGCGTCGAACCTGACCGGCGCCAAATATGGCTGCGACAGCGGCGATTGCGGGGCGTGCACGGTGATCGTCGATGGGCGGGCAACGCTCAGCTGCGGGGTGTCGATCGCCGCGCTTGAAGGCGCCGACGTGATTACGATCGAAGGGCTTGCCGTCAACCAAGCCCACCCGCTGCAGCGGGCATGGGCGATCGAGCAAGTGACCCAGTGCGGGCGCTGCGATCCGGGGTATCTGATGGCGCTGGCGGCGCTCGTGGCGGTCAACCCCGCGCCGAGCGAGACCGAACTCGAACTTCTCCCCAACCGCTGTCGCTGCGGCGCCGGACCGCGCATCGTCAAGGCGGTCCGGCGGCTCGGCGATGTCGCGGCGACCGCGCCGCCGTCAGCATCCCAGCCGCTGCCAGATGCGACCTGACGTCATTCAGCATCCGCTCATCGCTTTGGACTGAATATGCATTGCTCAGGGACGACCTTTCGTCGGGAGAAATGTGATGCGTAAATTGATGTTGACTGTGCTTCTCGCGACCAGCGTGGCGTTGCCGGCGATGGCGCAGGACAATGGCGGCCGCCGCGACCGCGGCGAGCAAGCCGAGAGTGGACAGAATGACGAGGCGCGCGCTGCGCGTCGGGCCGCGCGGGCGGAACGTCGTCAGCAGGATGAGCGTCCACAGCGAGCTGAACGTCCGAACCAACCCGAACGCGCCCAGCGCGCCGAGCTACCGCAAGCCGCCGATCGGGCAAATTGGAGCGCGCGTGGTGAAGCGCGCCAGCAAGCCGTCGAGCAGCAGCAGGCCATCCAGCAGCAACAACGCCGTGAGCGCCGCAACTGGGGCCAGCGCGGTTCGGACGATAATGGCGCAGCCGATTTCCAGCGCCGCCAAGCCGAGGCGGAGGCTCTCCAGCAAAGCCAGCGCACTGTTCAGCACCGCGACGATCGCCGCGACGATCGCCGCGACCGTAATCGTGACCGCTCGCTGCTCGAGCGCGTAATCGAGCAGGACCGTGCAGCCAACGGCCAGGTCACGATTCACCGCGACACTGACCGTCGCTATCGGGATCGGCGCTCGGGAACGAACCGGCGGTGGAGCAACCAGTGGCGCAACGACCGCAATTACGACTGGCGCAACCATCGCGAGCGTAATCGGTCGGCGTTTCGGCTTGGCAATTATTACGATCCCTACGGGTCGCGCTATCGCCGCTTCTCGATCGGGTTCAGCCTGTTCCCAAGCTACTATCAATCGAATTACTGGATCAGCGAGCCGTCGATGTACCGCTTGCCGCCAGCTTACGGCCCGTACCGTTGGGTACGATATTATGACGATGCCGTGTTGGTGAATGTCTATAACGGCCAGGTGGTCGACGTGATTCACGGCTTCTTCTGGTAAGCGCTTTCGATTTTTTTGATCGAAAAGAGGGCGTCGCGGGCTACCGCGGCGCCCTTGCTCGTTTATGGGCAAGGAAATGCTCACTCGATCGGATTATGCAGCCCATGAATCGTCTCGCCCTTGTCGTCCTCGCCGCGTTGCCGCTGGCCGCCTGCGCAACCCCGCCCGCGGACGCGGTCGCGGGGCCAAGTGCAACCGCCACCGCACCGCGGATGAGCCAAAGCGCAGCGCACGATGCGCTGTTCGCCTTGTTCGCCGCGAGCGACGAGGCCTCGCTCAAACTCAATCCGCTCGACGCGCTGTTTCGCGGCGACCTGCGCTATGCCGACCAGTTCGGCGACATGATCAGCGATGATTATTTCGAGGCGAGCCGCAGAGCGGCTTCGCGCGACCTTGCCTCGCTTCGGGCGATCGACCGTTCGTTGCTCGGTGCGACCGACCAGATCGCCTATGACACGTTCGAATTTGCGGCCAAGGATATGCTCGCGCGGCTCGACCCGGCGCTGCTGGCGCTGACCAAGGTCCGCCCGATCAACCATTTCAGTGGCCTGCAGACCTATTATCCGACGCTGTCGAGCGGCAAGGGCGCGGCGCCGTTCGCGACGCTCGCCGATTACGACAATGCGTTGAAGCGCCATGCCGGCTTTGTCGCCTATCTCGACGCCGCCGTGGCGCGTTTCCGCGAGGGTCGCGCGGCGGGCGTGGTCGATACCAGGCTGACGATCGCCAACGTTATCGACCAGTTCGATACCCAGCTTGCGCAGAAGCCCGAGGAGTCGGCTTTTTACGGCCCGGTCACGCTCTTTCCGGCGAACATCCGCGCCGCCGATCGCGCGCGCCTGGCTCGTGAATATCGCGCGATGATCGTCGATCGCATCCATCCCGCCTATCGCCGCATCCGCGATTATCTAAAGACCGACTATCTGCCCGCCGCGCGGAGCGACGTCGGGTTGTGGTCGATGACCGGCGGCGATCGCGCCTATCGCGCGCTGATCGAGAGTAATACCACGCTTCCGATGGGACCCGAGGAGGTGCACCAACTCGGGCTGCGCGAGGTCGCGCGGATCACCGCGGAGATGGAAAAGGTCCGCATCGAAGTCGGCTACAAGGGCGATCTCGCTGCCTTCTTCGATTATCTGCGCACCGACAAGATGTTTCAGCCGAAGAGCCGTGAAGCATTGGCGAAACGCTATTATGCGATCGGCAAGATCGTCGATGCCAAGCTTCCGGCCTATTTCTCGACGATGCCGAAAACCGCGCTCGAAATCCGGCCTTATGACGTGACGATCGAGAAATATCAGGCGGGCGGGAGCTATGAGCAGGGCACGCCCGACGGCAAGCGGCCCGGCGTGTTCTACTTCAACGCCTACGACCTGCCCTCGCGGACCACGCCGGGGATCACCACGCTCTACCTGCACGAGGGCGCGCCGGGGCACCATTTCCAGATCAGCCTGGCGCAGGAAAATGAGTCGCTGCCGTCGTTCCTGCGGTTCGGTGGCAATACTGCTTATGTCGAAGGCTGGGCGCTCTACGCCGAAACGCTCGGTTATGGGATGGGGCTGTTCACCGACCCCTATCAACGCTTTGGCACGTTGTCGGACGAGATGCTGCGCGCGATGCGGCTGGTGGTCGATACCGGGATTCACGCCAAGCGCTGGACGCGCGACCAGGCGATTGCCTACATGCTCGCCCACAGCAACATGGGCCGCACCGACGTCACCGCCGAGGTCGAGCGCTATATCGCCATCCCGGGTCAGGCGCTGGCTTACAAGGTCGGCGCGCTGACCATTCAGCGGCTGCGGGCGAAGGCCGAGGCCGAGCTTGGACCGAAGTTCGACATCAGGCAGTTCCACGCGCAAGTGCTGATGACCGGCGCCCTCCCGCTGCCCGTGCTCGAAGCCAAGATTGATAGTTGGATTGCAGAGACGAAGGCGGGCTGAGCGCGCTCCTTGCGCTCGCGAATGCTCCCGCTCCGGCGAAATCCTCTTCGCCTCGTCGACCGCTTCACGAGCGCTTTCCAGGTTGAGGAACCATTGCCCAGCGTGCTCATCGACGTGCGCGGACAGGGGTCCCGGCGTTCCTAAGCTTCGTCAGACTCCCTGGGGCTGGCGTTCCACGGCAGGACCCTGCCGACGAGCCGTCGCCGACTTCTCGAGCATGTTGAGCACGAGCTCCGTCACGACGCCGTAAACGAGGTGCGATACCAAACCTCGCGCGTGCGCTTGCCATGGATAATCTTTTGGCCTGGCCCCGAGGCCGGTCGCGGCGTTCAAGGCTTCATCTTGCATGAGGAACACGCCAAGGCCGTAGAGCAGCCCGCGCGCGGGTCCCTTGCCGGGCAACTTGTCACGCACCAGCGCATAGACAGCGGCGGGAGCGATGCCGATGCCGTAGTGCGTCGCGAGGCCTGCCATGGCATGCTGGCCAGGCGTAGGGTTCAAACCGAACATGTGCTCGAGCTTGCTCGCCGCGACGTGAGCGGGCGGCTCACCTCCCGGTCGTACCGCCGTGGTCCTTTGACGTACTTCGTCGCTTTCCTGGTTCCACATGAACCAGTCAACCCGGTCGAGCGCCCAAACCCCGGCAGCTCCAGCCGCCGCACCCATGAGCGCCTTCGACACGACACCGAGGTCCTGCTCGGGCGGGTCCATCTCGGTTGTCGCGGGCCGTTCCATCACTTCCTGCATGACATGCTCCGTTCCTGCTATTGTCCGCGACAAAACGTTCGGTTTCGTCCGGCTGTTCCGGTGGAAAGGCTGCAGGCTGGCAAAGCGGCCGGCTTGAGCGATGGATCGTCTCCAATGCGGTAGAGGTCATCGTCATCGACCTTCGAATGGTCAGATGCGCCCTCCGGCCTTCAGTTGCCTGCCAAGCGCAACGAAATTATCCGGGGAGGAACGCGCTTTTTGCAATTCCTCATCGCTCAGCTTTGTCGACGTCAGCTTGGGGGAGGTCCAGCGCTTGCGGACAGCGAGGCCGCCAGCGAAAATATCGTGCTTGTGTTGCATGCCGATTCCTCATTTCATTCGGATTCGGCGACATCAAGTTGCATGCAAACCACCCGGCCACAAACATTAATTCATCCGTAACGGGGACGCCTTGTGCACTCAAGCAATCGGAGAAAGTTGGTCGATTCTGCAGAGCGCAAGATCGAGATGGGCTGCGATGTCGGACGGCGCACGAGCCTCGTCGAGATGAGCGATCGCCTCGCTGATCAGTTGTCGCGCAAGGCGGACGCCGTTTGTATTCGGAAAAGCACGCATTCAAGTCCTCCATGAAGCGGGGATAGCACCCGCTTCGGAGGGAGTTAACAGAATTTCAATCCAGTTCGGACCAATTACGCCGGTCCATAAAGTTTGAACCATAATTCGCAGAGATAAGAACGAATGGCGGACTTCGCGCCAGGCTCAAGTTCGATAAAGACGATCCGCGCATCAAGTGGATTTTTTCTGCGATGGATCAGGTTGAGTTCGACCAACTTGTCCAACCAGCGGAGTGCCGTCGTGTCCGGAGCCTGACTCGAGTAGCAAAGGTTTGAAATAGTCATTCTATGACCTGCCGTGTCCGCTTCGTAAAGGGCCAGCAGCATTCCCCAACCGGGCTCGGAAAAGAGTTCGACGGCGAGAAAATTCTTTCTCAGGTCGCGAGATGCCGATACTTTTCGAGCGAGCATCATCAGTTGTTCAGGCCCGGGCGACCCGCCATTGCTTGGGTTGCTTTGATTAGCCGTCCTGCAATTGTCAGAAGCGACCTCGTTCGGCCGAGAGTTATCATGGCCGTGGGGAGGTCGAAAAGTTTTCATTAATGCTCGACTAGGAAAGGAGGAAGCGCCACCGTCAAAATGTAATCTAGTTCGGATGTATATGATCAGGAATTTGGACCAATCAAGAAGGAATTCCTCCGATATGAACCGGATCTCATGTCTTCGATTGTTATTTAGCCAAAATGACTTTACAAAAAAACGTTTCCCGCTCTGAACCCTGTTGATGACCCGCTAATGTTCTTGAGAAGACATTTCCAGGGTAGGGAGCAAAAGCGATTTTCACGAACGCCCTCGGTGTACGCCACGGGTCTGCGACCGTTGAAAACCGATCATGCTAGGCGTCAGACAGTGCAAGTGCTTCGGCGATCAAGCAGCGGCTGTTGCCGATGCCGTAGAGCGCGATGAAGCTGCCCATTCGGGGGCCTTGGCTGGAACCTAGCAAGGTTTCGTAGAGCGCCCTGAACCAGTCGCGCAGGGGTTCAAATCCGTGGCGCTTGCCGATTTCGAAGACAATGTTCTGGATTTCGTCGCCGGGGGTGGCGGAGTCGAGGGTGGCGAGGGCGGTGTCGAGTTCGCGCAGGGCGTCGATCTCGTGGCCGACGGGGGGGCGGCGCTTGAGGGTCGGCGCGACGTAATCGCGATTATACGCCAGCGCGAGCGGGATCAGTTTCTCAAGTTCTGGAAAGGCCTCCGCCGTGGTGTCACCGTAACGCGCGAGCATCTGCCAGATGCGATCTTCGTTCGCACTGGCGCCTAACACCCCGGCGAGGTTGAGGAGCAGCCCGAAGGTGACGGGCAACGTTTCCGTGGGCACCTTGCTGGCGTGAATATGGTGGACTGGATTGCCGAGTTTCTGTTCGACGGCTTGCACGGCATAATTGGCGCGGAAAGAGTAATATTCGTCCACCGCGCGCGGGATCACGCCGATGTGAAGGCTTTTTGCCTTTTTCGGTTCGCGATAGGCGAAAAAGGACAGGCTCTCCTCGCTGCCGTATTTGAGCCACTGCTCGAGGCTGAGGCCATTGCCCTTCGACTTGGAGATCTTCTCGCCCTGTTCGTCGAGGAACATCTCGTAATTGAAGCCCTCGGGCGGGCGCGCGCCGAGGATGCGCGCAATCTTGCCCGACTGGATGGTCGAATCGATCAGGTCCTTGCCCGCCATTTCATAATCGACCCCAAGCGCGACCCAGCGCATCGCCCAGTCGACCTTCCACTGGAGTTTGGCGAGACCACCGAGCGCGGACTGCTCGACCTGGACGCCATCCTCATCGGTGAAAGCGATGATCCCGGCGTCGGCATCAATCACCGAGACGGGGACCTGCAGCACCCGGCCGCTGGTCGGCGAGATGGGGAGGACCGGCGAATAGGTCAGGCGGCGCTCCTCGCGCAGCGTCGGGAGCATCACCCCGAGGATATCGTACCAGTGGCGAAGGATCTGACGTATTACATCGTCGAACCGGCCGGTGGTGTAATATTCGGTCGACGAGACAAACTCATAATCGAAGCCGAAGCGGTCGAGGAAATGGCGCAACAATGCGTTATTATGCGCAGCGAAGCTGTCGTGGGTGCCGAAGGGGTCGGGAATGCAGGCAAGCGGCTTTCCGAGGTTCGCGGTCAACATGTCGCCATTGGGGACATTGTCGGGGACCTTGCGCAGCCCGTCCATGTCGTCGCTGAACGCGATCAGGCGGGTCGGCAGCCCAGTGAGCTCTTCATAAGCGCGGCGCACCATCGTCGTTCGCAGCACTTCGTTGAACGTGCCGATGTGCGGCAACCCTGACGGGCCATATCCGGTTTCGAACAGCATCGGCGCGGGCGTTCCATCATTGGCGAGCTTGCCGCCGGGCCAGCGCTTGATCAGCTTGCGCGCTTCCTCATAGGGCCACGCCTTGCTCGCCATGGCAGCGGCGCGGATCGCCGGATCGATCTGGTCGATGGTCAATTGTTGCCCTTTCGTTCCGGCACGGCCAAGGAAGCTTGGTGGCTGCTCCTTTGCCCCTTCCTTCGCTTCATGCAACCCA
>JALYRH010000105.1 GCA_030855425.1 Pseudomonadota bacterium | reverse complement strand
TACCGCCGCGCACATCGGCGGCTTCATCGCCGGGCTCGCGATGCAGCGGCCGCTCTTGCTGTGGCATTATCGCCGGGCGTAAGGCCGCCGTCTCCGGACAACCAAGGTGCAGCCGCTGCCGCAGAATTTCTGAGCAGTCGTTGGGTTTGATGCGGCTAGCTCGATCCAGCGAGGCCGGGCGAGCTCAATTCACGATAGTTGGCTAACACCGCGGCGGCCAAGTGCGGCGGATCGGCGGAAGAGGCCATAGCAGGAACGGGCGCGTTGCCGCCCTGAAGTAAGATCGGCGGCGGGGCGAGAGCGGCGCGGTCGATTGCGCCAAACCCGGCCGGGCCGAGGGCGACGCGCCAGATCCCGCTGGACGCTGCCAATCCGCTTACGTGGTTGGCGGGATCTCGGGTTCAAGCAAGCGGTGGAGGTGGACGACGACATATTTCATCTCGGCATCGTCGACGGTGCGCTGGGCGGCACCGCGCCACGCGTCCTCGGCATCGGCATAATTGTCGTACATTCCGACCAGGTCGAGCCCTTTGAGGTCGACAAAGTCGAGGCCGCGCGGATCCTGAACGCGACCGCCGAAGACGAGATGAAGCTTGCTCATGGCCGGTTCGCTAGCACCAAAAGCGGACTTTGCGAACCGGCCATTTCGCGTTGATCCGGCCTAATTGGGGCGCTTGACCGCACCGAGCGCGGCGTCGCTGACGCCCTTGATGATCGTCTGGAGCGCCGAGGAGCCGGCGTCGCGCGTCAAATTGAGTTCATTCAACTTGTCGCGCCCGGCATCCTTGGCCGCCTCGACCGCGGTCCGCGCTCCGCCAGTGATTCGCTCGCCGATCGGGCCGAGCAATTTGTCCTCGCGCTCGGTGCGCGGGAGCAAGGCGGCCAGCAAGACCCCGACCGCAAGCCCGCCGGCCAGCGCGATCAACGGCGCATCATCGATCCCGTCGGCGGCCCTGGTACTCGCCGCCGATGCGCGTTCGCGAGCCGAATCATAGGCATCGACCGCGGCGGTGCGTGCACTGTCATAGGCATCGCCGGCGCGATCGCGGAGTGACGGGTCGGGGGCGTTGTGACTGGTGCTGGTCCGGACATTGCCCGAGGATATTTCGCTTTGCTTGATGGTCATGACATGGTCTCCGTCTTGGGCAGGGGGCGCTCGCGCTGCGCTTGCCGGGGCGCCGGCAGGTCCGGCCGATCAGAGGGTTCCAACGCCGCAAGGTGCGCTTTGGTGTCGCGCTTCGACGTCATCGCGTCGTATATTTTTACCGCCGCATCCTTTATCGGCTCGCGCGCGAGGAACATCGCGATCGCCGCCGCGACCCCCCCGACCGCGACCGGGCGCGCCTTGACCGCATCGACCGCGTCTTCGGCGAGGTCGGCGCTCTTGATCTTGGCTTTCTCCCACGCGTCGGCGACGAGCGTTCTCGGCGCCAGCCGCGCCAGCAACTGGTGGATCGTGTCAATCATCTCGCCGCGTCGGCGCTCGACCATGATGCGGGCAGCTGTCACCTTTGCCGATTCGGTCATGGCTTGGGGCTCAACTTGGTCTTTGCGACAAACGCTAGCGTTCCGGCGATCCCAAACGCGACCAGCGTCGCGACCAGTCCGCCGGCAAGCGGCCCGATCAACGTCGCTAACGCGAGTGCGATGGTCATGCAGAACACCACCACTCCGGCGATGACGAACAACAAGGCCACGCTAAGCAGGATCGCGGGAAGCTTGGCCGCGACGACCTTGTCCTTGGCAATTGCCTTGGCCAGGTCCACCTCGGCCAGCGCAAATCCCTTGCCCTGATCGATCAGCCGACCCACCAGTTCGCCAATCGGGACGTCGTCCCGATCAACCCCCATGGAGGCCATGATCAGCTATTCTTCGGGCCGGTCCGGTCGGACTGGTCAAGGCCCGACTTGACCAAGCGCACGAGCGCGAAACCGAGCACCGCGGCGCCAGCGAGCGCGACGCCCGGGCTCTTGCGCACGAACCCGCGCGTATCCTCGATCAATTCGTCGGCATCTTTCGAGGCGAGCCGGTTGGCGGTTTCCTCGATCGTGCTCGCCGCCTTGCGGGCATAATCGCCATATTGCTCCCCAAGCCGCTCATCGAGACCGCTCGCGGTATCGCCGATCAGCTTCGAGACGTTGGCCAGCGCTTCGCTGCCGCGCTCGAGCCCCTGGCCGACCAGCCCGCGCGCCTTGTCCGCGGCCTGGCCCGACAGTTTTTCGCTGCCGCTGCGCAGCGACTCGACCGCGCGCTGACGCGTGCCGCCGCTAGTGCGCGATGTCGAGGTGGTGGAGGTGACTTCCGTTGCCGCGTCGGCGCCGCTGCCGGCAGCGCCGCTGACGCCCGCCACGCCGCTGGTGGTGTTGCCAGCAAAGTCGCCCGTGCTGTCGCTCGCGCCGCGGCCACGTTGGCCGCCACTGTTCGAATTGCTCATGATCAGGCTGTCCTCGTTGGTGGTGCTTGCGCCGGTGACGATGCTGTCGGTGCCCTCGGGCAGCTGGTTCTGGTCGGCCATGTCTGCAGTCTCCTTGTCCGCTACGATAACCCCGAAGCCGGCGCCATCGTTCCGGCGGCGATGCGAAAGTTGCACGCATCCGCGCGCGCCGTATAGGGACCCCATCGAATGCGCCCGCCGCTCCATCGAAAAAGGCTGAAATTCCATGACCGCGATTGTCGATATCCACGCCCGCCAGATTCTCGACAGCCGCGGCAATCCGACGGTCGAGGTCGACGTCACGCTTGAAGACGGCTCGATGGGCCGCGCCGCAGTGCCTTCAGGGGCGTCGACCGGGGCGCATGAAGCGGTCGAGAAGCGCGACGGGGACAAGAGCCGATGGGGCGGCAAGGGCGTCAGCCAGGCGCTCGATGCGGTCAACGGGGTGATCGCCGACGAGATCGTCGGACTCGATGCCGAGGATCAGGCCGAGATCGACGGGGCGATGATCGAGCTCGACGGGAGCGCGAACAAGAGCGCGCTCGGCGCCAACGCCATCCTGGGCGTCAGCCTGGCGGTGGCCAAGGCAGCGGCCGAGGCGCGCGGCCTGCCGCTCTACCGCTATGTCGGCGGGGTCGGAGCGACGCTGTTGCCGGTGCCGATGATGAACATATTGAACGGCGGCGCGCATGCCGACAATCCGATCGACTTCCAGGAATTCATGGTCATGCCGGTCGGGGCCGACTCGTTTACCGAGGCGCTGCGCTGCGGGACCGAGATTTTTCATGCGCTCAAAGCCGAGCTTCACTCGAAAGGGCTGTCGACCGCGGTCGGCGACGAAGGCGGGTTTGCGCCCAACATCGCCTCGGCGCGCGCCGCGCTCGACCTGATCGGGGAGGCGGTCGAGCAAGCTGGCTATTCGCTCGGGCGTGACGTGGTGCTGGCGCTCGACTGCGCGGCGAGCGAATTCTTCAACGACGGCGCCTATCGCATGACCGGTGAAGGCCGCGACCTGTCGCCCGAAGCGATGGCGGCCTATCTGACCGAGCTTGCCGACGCCTATCCGATCGCGTCGATCGAGGATGGCATGGGCGAGGACGACATGGCGGGATGGAAAATGCTGACCGACAGCATCGGTGACCGCGTTCAATTGGTCGGCGACGATCTGTTCGTGACCAGCGAAGCACGGCTCGCTGATGGAATCCGCGATGGAATCGCCAACTCGATCTTGATCAAGGTCAACCAGATCGGGACGCTGACCGAGACGATCGATGCGGTGCGCCTGGCGCAATCGAGCGGTTACACGGCAGTCATGTCGCACCGCTCGGGTGAGACCGAGGATTCGACCATCGCTGACCTCGCGGTGGCGCTCGGCTGCGGCCAGATCAAGACCGGCAGCCTGGCGCGCAGCGACCGCACCGCGAAGTATAATCAGCTGCTGCGGATCGAGGAGGAATTGGGGGCAGCGGCGCGCTATCCGGGCCGGGCCGCGTTGCGCGCCTACACGGGCTGATCCGCCGCACCCGGCTGCCGCGAAAAAAACCTGTCACTATCTCGACTTAGCGCTTGCCATCATGACGTCTTTCTGATTCTTTAGCGACATGGCGGGCAAGCAACATATCGGACTGATCCGACGCGCGATGGGGCCGGCGCTGGCGTTGGTCGTCATCGGCACGTTCGCGGGTCATGCCATCGCCGGGCCCAACGGCCTGTTCGCATGGGGCGGCTATCATCGCGATCTTGGCGAGCGCCAGGCCGAACTCGCCAAGCTCGATGCGACGCTCGCGCAATTGCGCCATCGCTCTGCGCTGCTCGACCCGCGCAAGGCCGATCCCGACATGGCCGACGAACTCGTCCGCCGCGACCTCGGGCTCGTCCGCGCCGACGAGGTGATCCTGCCGCTTTAACCGCCTGGTTTGACGTTACGGCATTGCCCTTGAGCGCCACGCGCTTCTATACGCTCGCCAGGATCATTGACCTGGAGAGAGATGTGGCGCGTTCCGCCAAGACGACTCCCGCATCGGCCACGCCGCCCTCGAACCGAGAACGGCCGTCCGAGCCGCAACGCTATGCCGCGTCGAAGGACGAGTTGCTCGCTTTCTACGAGCAGATGCTGCTCATTCGCCGCTTCGAGGAGCGCGCCGGGCAATTATATGGGCTCGGGCTGATTGGCGGCTTCTGCCACCTCTACATCGGACAGGAAGCAGTCGCGGTTGGCCTCCAGTCGGCGATGAAGGTCGGGCGCGACAGCGTCATTACCGGCTATCGCGACCACGGCCACATGCTCGCTTACGGTATAGACCCCAATGTGATCATGGCCGAGCTTACCGGCCGCGCCGCCGGAATTTCGAAAGGCAAGGGCGGCTCAATGCACATGTTCAGCGTTGAGCATGGCTTTTTCGGCGGACATGGCATCGTCGGCGCGCAGGTCAGCCTCGGGACAGGCCTCGCGTTCAAGCACCGCTACGCCGACGACGGCGGGACCTGCCTCGCTTACTTCGGCGACGGCGCCGCCAACCAGGGGCAGGTCTATGAAAGCTTCAACATGGCGAAGCTGTGGGATTTGCCGGTGATCTACGCGATCGAGAATAATCAATACGCCATGGGGACGAGTGTCGAGCGATCGGCGTCCGAACCCGATTTCTACAAGCGCGGCGAAAGTTTTCGCATTCCCGGCATCCAGGTCGACGGGATGGACGTGCTCGCGGTGCGCGGCGCGGCCGAGGAAGCAATGGCGTGGACGCAGGCGGGGAAGGGGCCAATCATCCTCGAACTCAAGACCTACCGCTATCGCGGCCATTCGATGAGCGACCCGGCAAAGTATCGCAGCCGGGAGGAAGTGAACAGCTTTCGCGAGGGCAAGGACCCGATCGATCATGCCGCCGCTGAACTCGCCAAGCTCGGCGTGGCCGATGAAAAATTGAAAGCGATCGACAAGCGGATCAAGGACATCGTCGTCGCTGCTGCCAAATATGCTGAAGAAGCGCCCGAGCCCGAAGCGAGCGAATTGTTCACCGATGTGCTGGTGGGGACTTACTGATGGCGGTCGAACTGAAGATGCCGGCGCTGTCGCCGACGATGGAAGAAGGCACGCTGGCCAAATGGCTCGTCAAGGAAGGCGACGTCGTCAAATCGGGCGATTTGCTCGCCGAGATCGAGACCGACAAGGCGACGATGGAATTCGAAGCCGTCGATGAAGGGACAATCTCGAAGATCGTCGTCCCTGAGGGCAGTGACGGGGTCAAGGTCGGCGCGGTGATCGCTCTGATGACCGGCGAGGGCGAAGCTGCCAGTCCTGCCGCTAGCGTTGAGCCCGACCGTCAGGGTGGTGACAAGCCTGCCGCCGCTCCGACCGGGGCTGCTCAGCTTGTTCCCGAGACCATTGTCACTCCCGACGTTCCGGCCGGCACGGCTACCGTCGTCACCTCGGTGCGCGAGGCGTTGCGCGATGCGATGGCGGAGGAGATGCGGCGCGACGACCGCGTGTTCGTGATGGGCGAGGAAGTCGCGCAATATCAAGGGGCGTACAAGGTGACGCAGGGGTTGCTCGACGAGTTCGGGCCGAAGCGCGTGATCGACACCCCGATCACCGAATATGGGTTCGCCGGACTCGGCACCGGCGCGGCGATGGGCGGGTTGAAGCCGATCGTCGAATTCATGACCTTCAACTTCGCGATGCAGGCGATCGACCACATCATCAATTCGGCGGCCAAGACGAACTATATGTCGGGTGGGCAAATGCGTTGCCC
>JALYRH010000104.1 GCA_030855425.1 Pseudomonadota bacterium | reverse complement strand
TCTAGCCGCCGAGAAGAGCGCCTTCCTTCGCGCGGCACCTCAAGTGGTATGCCACCTGAGCGATGTGGCCGAGCCGGGCGATTGGCGCAGCCTCGATTATCTTGGCGAGAGCGTAATCGTCATCCGCGGCGATGACGGCGCGGTGCGAGCGTTCACCAACGTCTGTCGCCATCGCGGGTCGCGGCTGGTCGATGGGAGCGGCGGGTGCGCCAAGGTGCTGACCTGCCCGTATCATGCCTGGTCTTATTCGCGCGACGGGCGGCTCGTCGGGGTGCCGCATCGCGGTGAATATCCGGGGCTTGATCCCGACAAGCTCGGGCTGGTGCCAGTCGCGCTTGAAGAGTGGCACGGGTTTTTGTTCGTGACGCTCGAGCCGGGGGCGCCGTCGGTCGCCGAGATGATGGCGCCCTATGAGGATGAGGTGGCGCTATACCGGTTTGAGGAATTGCGCGCGATCGGTCGCGTGACGCTCCGCCCGCGCGACCTCAACTGGAAGACGATTGCGGATAATTATTCTGACGGGCTGCACATTCCCGTTGGGCATCCTGGGCTGACGCGATTGTTCGGGCGGAGTTATGGGATTGAAGCGCAGGGCCATGTCGACCGGATGGAGGGCGAGCTTCGCGCCGATGTGTCCAACAATGTGTCAGAGCGCGCCTATCAGCACTTCCTGCCCGACGCCGACCATTTGCCTGGCTCGCACTGCAAGAAGTGGCTCTATTACAAGCTGTTCCCCAACGTCGCGTTCGACATTTATCCCGACCAGGTCGATTTCATGCAGTTCCTGCCGGTGTCGGCGACCGAAACGGTGATCCGCGAAGTGAGCTATGCGCTGCCCGATGCGCGGCGCGAAATGAAGGCGGCGCGTTATTTGAACTGGCGGATCAATCGCCGCGTTAACGACGAGGATAGCGCCTTGATTGCGCGCGTGCAGGAAGGGATGGCGAGCCCATCCTATGTCGCGGGGCCGCTGGGGACGAGCGAAGTGTGCCTGCGCTCGTTCGCGCAGAAATTGCGGCGGCTTATTCCGGAGGCGCGGCTGGAGCGGGCACCGCTTCCGGGCTGGTCGCGGTCGAACTGAACCGGCGCGAGAGCAAGCGGATCGGCAGGCCGACGAGGGCGAGGCCAAGGCCCCACAAGGTCGCTTCGAGCCCGGCGCCGAAGAACATCGCGATCGCATAAAGCAATGCCAAAAGCGCGACGACGGTCCAGCCGCCCATCGCCTTCAGCTTGAGTGCGGCGGCGGCGCACATCGCGTAGAGCACCAGCGCGGCGACGGTCGAGACGAGCGCGATAAATTTGTACACTTCGACGAAACTTTCGGTCGAACTCGCGAGGACGAGCAACGTCGCCACCCCCGCGCCTACGAGGATTGAGCCGGTCGGCGCGCCGGCCGCATTGGTCCGGCGGAACAAGAGGGGCAGATCGCCCGCGGCGGCGAGCGAGCGGCCGACTTCGGCGCTGAGCAGGAGCAGGGCGTTGCAGGTGCCGAACGCGCTGATCGCGGCAATGATCGCGACAACCGCGCCCGCGCCATTGCCGAGGATCGGCGCGATCGCATCGGCGAACGGGGCGCTGCTGTTGGCGGCGATCGCGCTGGGCAGCAGGAGCAAGGCGGCAACGGTCGCTGCGAGATATATGACCCCGGTGAAGCCGGTGCCGTAGATCGTTGCGCGCGGCACCGTAGTCGTCGAATTCTCGGTCACATTGGCGACGACGGTAGCGGATTCGAACCCAGTGAGAGAGAATAGCATCAGCGCGGCGGCGGCGGCGATCCCCGCGAGCGTGATCGGCACGGGGGCAAGGGTTTCGACCGGCTGGCCGGTGCCGAAGCGAGCTGCGACGAGCAGCACCACCGCGACGAGCGGGATGATCTTGATCAGCGTCGCGCCAAGCTGGACCCAGCCCGCAGAGCGCGCCCCGGTCAAATTGACGAACGTCAGGATTGCGATCGTCCCGAGCGCAACCATGGTCAGCCCAATGCCCGACCCGGCGGCGGGGATGACGAAGCCGATTGCGCCGGCCACGGCGACCGCTACCGCGGCGACCCCGGTCCACTGCGAGATGATATAGCTCCACATCGTCAAGAAGCCGGCGGTGTCGCCGAAGGCGTTGCGAACGTAGACGAAGGGGCCGCCGGGAAGCCGCGCGGCGAGCCGGGCAAAGGCGATCGCGAGGCACATCGTCCCGGCGATGGTGATTAGAAAGGCCACGACCAGATTGGGGCCGAATGGCGCAAGCGTGGTCGGGAGCAGATAAATTCCCGAGCCGATCATTGTCCCGACGACCATCGCTGCGCTCATTGCTCCGCCTAGGCGCTTGGAGGGCGGCGTCAGGGGCGGGGGTGCGAGGCTGGCGTCGGTCATGGCGCAGGGCTTTGCATCCCGGCGCGAGGTTGGCAATCAAGCGGGCTTGGCATTTAGGCGGGGCCGTCCTAGTCGCGCATCGACCAACAAGGGGATCCTCGATGCGCGCATTTCTGTTTCCGGGTCAGGGCAGCCAGGCGGTCGGGATGGGCGCGGCGCTGGCCGAGGCGAGCCGCGCCGCTCGCGACGTGTTCGGCGAAGTCGACGAAGCGCTGGGGCAGGGGCTGTTCAAGCTGATGCGCCAGGGGCCGGTCGAGCAATTGACGCTGACCGAGAACGCCCAGCCGGCGATCATGGCGCATGCGCTGGCGGTGTTTCGCGCGCTGACGAAAGAGGGCGGGGTGAGCCTCGAGAAAGCCGCGCAATTCGTCGCCGGGCACAGCCTTGGCGAATATTCGGCGCTGTGCGCGGCGGGGTCGTTCGATCTTGCGACTACTGCAAAACTGCTCAAATTGCGCGGGCAGGCGATGCAGGCCGCGGTGCCCGTCGGCGAAGGCGCGATGGCGGCGCTGCTTGGGGCCGATATCGAGTTGGCGACACGGATTGCCGCCGCTGCTGCGGAAGGCGAAGTGTGCACCGTCGCCAACGACAATGACCCCTCGCAAGTGGTCATCTCGGGGCATAAGGGCGCAATCGAGCGGGCGATCGAAATGGCCAAGGAGATGGGCGCCAAGCGCGCGATCCTGCTGCCGGTGTCGGCGCCGTTCCACTGCCCGCTGATGCAACCCGCCGCCGATGCGATGGAGCAAGCGCTTGGCCACACCGACATCAAGGCGCCGATGGTGCCGCTCTACGCCAACGTCACCGCGGCCCCGGTCCTCGACCCCGCAACGATCCGGGAGCAGCTCGTCGAGCAGGTCACCGGCATGGTCCGCTGGCGCGAGACGATCGCCAACATGGCCGCGGCCGGCGTCGAGGAGTTCGTCGAACTCGGCGGCAAGGTGCTCGGCCCGATGGTGAAGCGCATTGCCCCGGATGCGAAGGTGACGAGCGTCATGACGATCGCGGATGTCGAAGCGCTGGCGAAGGAGATCGCATAATGTTCGACCTTTCGGGAATGACCGCGCTTGTGACTGGCGCTTCGGGCGGACTTGGGTCGTCAATCGCCAAGGCCCTTGCGGCTCAGGGCGCGCGCCTGGCGCTGTCGGGGTCGAACGTCGATAAGCTCAATGCCTTTGCTGCTGAGATTGGCGGCGATCACGTTGCATTACCGTGTAATCTCTCCGAACCGGTCGAAGTCGACCAATTGGTCCCGCGCTCGGTCGAGGCGCTGGGGAAGCTGGATATCCTCGTCAATAATGCCGGGATTACGCGTGACAATTTGACGATGCGGATGAAGGATGACGAGTTCGCATCGGTTATCCAGGTCAATCTGGAAGCGGCGTTCCGGCTCATGCGGGCGGCGTGCAAGCCGATGATGAAGGCGCGCTTCGGACGGATTATTTCGGTCACGTCGGTGGTGGGAGTGACGGGTAATCCGGGGCAGGCCAATTATGTCGCGTCAAAGGCCGGGCTGATCGGAATGTCGAAGGCGGTGGCGCAGGAAGTCGCGAGCCGCGGGATTACAGTCAATTGCATCGCACCGGGGTTCATGAGCTCGGCGATGACCGATGCGCTCAATGAGGCGCAGAAGGCAACTATTCTGTCGCGCATTCCCGCGGGGGCGATGGGGACGGGCGAGGATATCGGCGCGGGCGTGGTCTATCTGGCGAGCCGCGAGGCGGGCTATGTCACCGGCCAGACGCTGCATGTGAATGGCGGGATGGCAATGCCCTGAGCCGCCATGTGGCGGGTATGACCCACCCAAGATCAACAAATCATCTCGCCTTGGCAACGTCTTGTCGTCGCGCGGCGACCCCCTATATCGCCTCCGAAACCACAGTCGCTGACCGGCGCGCCGGGGCGGCAATTCGTCAATGTAAGAGGGCATAATATGGCTAAAGTGATCGGGATCGACCTCGGCACCACCAACAGCTGCGTTGCGGTGATGGAAGGCGGCAAGCCCAAGGTCATCGAAAATTCGGAAGGCGCGCGCACCACTCCTTCCGTCGTGGCGTTCACCAAGGACGGCGAGCGCCTAATCGGCCAGCCGGCCAAGCGCCAGGCGGTGACCAATCCCGACAATACGATCTTCGCGGTCAAGCGGCTGATCGGCCGCCGCTTCGACGATCCGATCACCAAGAAAGACACCGAGCTCGTCCCGTACAAGATCGTCAAAGGTCCCAATGGCGATGCCTGGGTCAGCGCCGGCGGCAAGGAATATTCGCCTTCCCAGGTCAGCGCCTTCATCCTCCAGAAGATGAAGGAAACCGCCGAGGCCTATCTTGGCGAAACCGTCACGCAGGCGGTGATCACCGTTCCCGCATACTTTAACGACGCCCAGCGCCAGGCGACCAAGGACGCCGGCCAGATCGCGGGGCTTGAAGTGCTGCGCATCATCAACGAGCCGACTGCGGCGGCGCTCGCCTACGGGCTTGAGAAAAATGACGGCAAGACGATCGCGGTCTACGATCTTGGCGGCGGCACGTTCGACGTCTCGATCCTCGAGATCGGCGACGGCGTGTTTGAAGTGAAGTCGACCAACGGCGACACCTTCCTCGGCGGCGAGGATTTCGACGCCAAGATCGTCGAATATCTGGCCGAAAAGTTCAAGGCCAAGGAAGGCATCGACCTCAAGACCGACCGGCTGGCGTTGCAGCGGCTCAAGGAAGCGGCCGAAAAGGCCAAGATCGAGTTGAGCTCGGCGCAGACCACCGAAATCAACCAACCGTTCATCACCGCGCGGATGGAAGGCGGGCAGACGACGCCGCTCCATCTGGTCGAGACGATCACGCGCGCCGACCTTGAAAAGATGGTCGCCGAGCTGATCAACCGCACGCTCGAGCCATGCAAGAAGGCGCTCAAGGACGCTGGTCTCGACATCAAGGCGATCGACGAGGTCGTGCTCGTGGGGGGCATGACGCGCATGCCGCGCGTTCGCGAAGTGGTGAAGGAATTCTTCGGCAAGGAACCGCATATCGGGGTCAACCCCGATGAGGTCGTGGCCCTTGGCGCGGCGATCCAGGCGGGCGTGCTCCAGGGCGACGTCAAGGACGTGCTGCTGCTCGACGTGACGCCTTTGTCGCTCGGCATCGAGACGCTGGGCGGGGTGTTCACGCGGATGATTGACCGCAACACGACCATCCCGACCAAGAAGTCGCAGACCTTCTCGACGGCCGACGACAATCAGAATGCGGTCACCATCCGGGTCTTCCAGGGCGAGCGTGAAATGGCGGCGGATAACAAGACGCTGGGCCAATTCGACCTCGTCGGCATCCCGCCGGCGCCGCGCGGCGTGCCGCAGATCGAGGTCACGTTCGACATCGACGCCAACGGCATTGTCAACGTGCATGCCAAGGACAAGGGCACCGGCAAGGAACAGCAGATCCGCATCCAGGCGTCGGGCGGCCTCAGCGATGCCGACATCGAGAAGATGGTCAGCGAAGCCGAGCAGTTCGCCGACGACGACAAGAAGCGCCGCGCCGGGGCCGAGGCGAAGAACCAGGCCGAAAGCCTGATCCATTCGACCGACAGCCAGCTAAAGGAACATGGCGACAAGGTCTCGGCCGAGATCAAGACCGAGATCGAGACCGCGCTCGCCGAAGCGAAGACGGCGGTCGAGGGCGGCGATGCCGATGTGATGGCCCAGAAGACCGAAGCGCTTGGCGCGGCGGCGATGAAGCTTGGTCAGGCGATCTACGAGCAGGGCCAGGCGCAGGCCGAGCCGAGCGGCGATCCCGGCGAGGCCGACGCGAGCGCCGAGGCCAAGCCCGCCGAAGAAGAAG